>JAGWTP010000118.1 GCA_028868895.1 Burkholderiales bacterium | reverse complement strand
TCCTGACGCTGGGCAAGTTCTACAACGTCGGTACGACGACTGCGCCGGCGGCCTGCAACATCAAGTTGCTGGCGGTCGTGGCGCCGCTGAACGGCGGTGCGGCGGCGGCCTACTCGATCCCGTTCAGTTCGTTCGCCGTCATCCAGGACTGCAAGACCGGCATCAACACGCCGGCCGCAGCGCTGGCGAGCGCACCGGTCGCAGCGGTTGACTTCCAGGGTGATGGCGGTACCGCGGCCCTGCCGCCAGTGGGAGGATTGACGACGGGCGCGAATTTCAGCGTGCCTGCCGGAAACCCGGCGGTCTACCCGACGACGGTTGCCCTCACGGGTGGTATCACCTTCGGCGTCACGTCGGCCCTGCAGGCCCAGGCCATCACTTTCGCGTCGCCCGGCAACCAGACCATCGGCACTGCGCCGCCGGCGCTCGTGGCGTCGTCGAGCTCGGGCCTGCCCGTCACGATCAGCTCGACGACGAGCGCGGTCTGCACGGTCAGCGGCACGACCCTCACGCTGGTTTCCGCAGGCACCTGCAACCTGACGGCGAGCCAGGCGGGCAATGCCACCTATGCCGCCACCAAATCGGTGACGAACAGCTTCACGGTGTCGGGTGGCGCTGTGGCAGCGCTCACTTTCTCGTCGGGCTTTGCGGCGAACAACCTCACGAACGAAGGCGGCGCCTACCTCGGTTACGGTGGCAGCAATCTGGACGGGTACAACTGTTCGGGCGCGGCTTCGTGGTGCGGCAGCGGCAGCGGCGGCAGTGGTGCGACGAGCTTCTTCTACGTCTACTACCAGACACCCTCTCCGGCCACCGGCCTGTACAACGGCGCGAGCGTTCTGGCTCCAGGCGTGACCAAGCTCAGCACGACGGCCGATACCGCCGGCATCCAGGTCAATGGCCAGACGACCGTGAACTTCACGTTCAACGAAAACCCGGAATGGTTCTCGAGCGGAACCAACAATTTCGGTGTACTCCTGACGCTGGGCAAGTTCTACAACGTCGGTACGACGACTGCGCCGGCGGCCTGCAACATCAAGCTGCTGGCGGTCGTGGCACCGCTGAACGGCGGTGCAGCGGCGGCGTACTCGATCCCATTCAGTTCGTTCGCCGTCACCCAGGACTGCAAGACCGGCATCACCACGCCGGCCGCAGCTCTGGCGAGCGCGCCAGTCGCGGCGATCGACTTCCAGGGCGATGGTGGTACCGCGGCACTGGGGCCGGTGGGTGGGCTGAAGACAGGCGCGAATTTCAGCGTGCCGACCGGAAACCCGGCGGTCTACCCGACGACAGTCGCCCTCACAGGTGGCATCACCTTCAAGCCCTGAGCCGCGACGGGCGCCTTCCATCGGGAAGGCGCCTGCGCGATCACCCCGAAAGACGGAGCGCTGTGCGCTCCGTTTTCTCGTTCGTTCCGCCCACAGCCTGGGATCGACTCTCGCGGTGCAAGGCTTGTCGAAGGGCCATCGACGTCTGCCTCGAAAATGGCCGCCCGCACGACCTACAGCGAACTCGACGGCCGCAGCGCCATCGCCGCGCGCCAGCGCTGCAGGTGAGGGTGCTGCTCGCCCGGCCTGACCTTCACGACGCGGGCGAAGTCGACGGCCACCAGCGCGGTGATGTCGGCAATGCTGAATCGGTCGGCGGCGATGAAATCGCGGCCGTCCAGGCGGTCGTTCAGCGTGACGAAGAACTGCTGCGTCCGCGCCAGACCGCGCTGTGCCAACTCGGGGATCTGCGCATAGTCCACCGGCCCGGGCAGCGCCCGATGGGCCATGGCCGGTGCGCTGTTGCGCAGCGCCTCGGCGATGGCCAGCAGCCCCTCGAACTCGACGCGCCAGTTCCAGCTCGCGATCTCGGCCTTTTCCGCGGGTGTGCCACCCAGCAGCGCGGGCTGGGGGTAGCGGGCTTCCAGGTAGGCGGTGATCGCCGCGTTGTCGGTCAACAGCAGGCCTTCTTCGGTGCGCAGCGCCGGCACGGTGCACTGCGGGTTCACTTTGCGGTAGGCGTCGCCGAGTTGCTCGCCGTGCCGCAGGTCGATCTCGACCGTCTGGTGGGCGACGCCCTTCTCGGCCAGCAGGATGCGCGCGCGGCGCGGGCTCGGCGCCGTGGCGCAGTCGTAGAGCGTGATCATCGAGGGGGCCTTTGCGGTTGGGTCAGGGGGCGTCAGCGCGGCGCGGCCAGCTTGTCCTGGGTCCGGGTGTCGAAGTCGCCGGCGTCATGGCGCTCGAGCAACTGGCTGGACGGCTCGCCCCAGGCTCGGTTGACCATGCGGCCGCGTTTGACTGCCGGGCGTTCGGCGATCCGGTCGGTCCAGCGCTGGACGTTGGCGTATTCCTGAACCTGCAGGAATTCGCCCGCCTCGTAGAGCAGGCCCTTGACCAGCGCGCCGTACCAGGGCCAGACCGCCATGTCGGCGATGGTGTAGTCGTCGCCCGCCAGGTACGGGCTCTCGGCCAGGCGCCGGTCGAGCACGTCGAGCTGGCGCTTGACCTCCATCGCGTAGCGGTCGATGGCGTACTCGATCTTGGTCGGCGCGTAGGCGTAGAAGTGGCCGAACCCGCCGCCCAGAAAGGGCGCGCTGCCCATCTGCCAGAACAGCCACGACAGGCACTCGGCGCGCTCGCTGCCGCTGGCAGGAATGAAGGCGCCGAACTTCTCGGCCAGGTACAGCAGGATCGCGCCCGATTCGAACACCCGCACCGGAACTGGGCCGCTGTGGTCCGACAGCGCCGGGATCTTCGAGTTCGGATTGATCGCAACGAAGCCGCTGCCGAACTGGTCGCCGTCGTTGATCCGGATCAGCCACGCGTCGTACTGCGCGCCGCCGTGGCCCAGCGCCAGCAGTTCTTCCAGCATCACCGTGACCTTGACGCCGTTGGGCGTGGCCAGCGAATAGAGCTGCAGCGGGTGGCGGCCCACCGGCAGTTGCTTGTCGTGGGTCGGGCCTGCGGTGGGACGGTTGATGCTCGCGAAGCGGCCACCGTTTTCCTTGTTCCAGGACCAGACACGCGGCGGCGTGTAGTCAGACGAATCGTTCATGCGGAGATCTCCAGGCGGTAGGCGGGCGCACACGATAGCCGAGCCAGCCGTGGCCTGGTCACTGTACGTCTTGATCCGGGTTGGCGCCTTTGCGCGTTCGCGTGGCGCGCTGTTCGGGTCGGAATGAAGCCTGACCACTCGCCGTGTTCCGCGCAGGTCGTTCTCACGGCCGGGCCTTGCCGATGATCGAACAGGGAAGTTGACATTCGCCATGCCGGTACATAACATTAGCGTTATGGAAAAACCTGGTTATGGAGTGGCCATGTCCAAGCGCCTGGACATCACGTTCGCCGCCTTGGCCAACCCCACGCGGCGGGCGATCCTGGCGCGCCTGGCATCGGGGGAGGTCTCGGTGAGTGAACTCGCCGAACCCTTCTCGATGAGTCAGCCAGCGGTTTCGCGCCATCTCAAGGTGCTCGAACGTGCAGGCTTGATTTCGACCGGCGCCGATGCGCAGCGGCGACCGCGCAAGCTTGACGCGCGCCCGCTCGCTGAAGCGACCGAGTGGTTGCAGAGGTACCGCCAGTATTGGGAGGCTTCCTTCGTCCGCCTCGACGGCTTGCTGAACGAGTTGCAAGCCACGCAGAAGAAGCGCAAACGTGCTGCTGCGAAAAAGCGGTAACGGAGGTTCCATGTTCTTCCCCGACAGCTTCAAGGTGTCCACGCCCAGCGATCGAGAGATCCAGGTCAGCCGCGATTTCGACGCACCGAAACGGCTGGTGTTCGATGCCTTCACCAAGCCCGAACTCATCCGCCGCTGGCTGCTCGGGCCGCCGGGATGGACCATGCCGCGGTGCGAGGTCGACCTTCAGGTCGGTGGTGTCTATCGCTATGTCTGGCGTTGCGAACACGACGGGTCGCAGATGGCCGTGGGCGGCGCTTTCCGCGAGGTCATTCCACTCGAACGTCTCGTCGCCACCGAGAAGTTCGACGATGCCTGGTACCCGGGCGAAGCACTGGACACAACGCTGTTCATCGAGACTCGTGGCATCACGAGAACGTTGATCACCGTCCTGTACGAATCGCGAGAAGCCCGCGACACGGCACGTCGTTCGGGCATGGAGCGCGGCATGGCCGCAGGCTATGACCGACTCGAAGCACTTCTACCTGCATTCACCGGAGAACGCACATGATCGAAACGCCGCAAGTGGTCGAGACCGCCGCGCAAGCGTTGGCCATCCTTCACATCGACACACCACGCTCTCAGATGCGGCACGTCATGGGCCCGGCCATTGCCGAGGCGATGGCCGCTGTCAAGGCCCAAGGCATCGGCCCGGTCGGTCCGTGGTTCGCGCACCACCTGAAGATGACGCCGGAGGCTTTCGATTTCGACATCTGCGTGCCGGTGTCGGCGCCCGTCGCCGCGGTCGGCCGCGTGAGGCCCGGGCAGCGGCCTGCGCTCACGGTGGTGCGCACCGTCTATCACGGCCCCTACGAGGGACTGGGCGGCGCGTGGCACGAGTTCGGCGAGTGGACGCGGGCCCACGGCTACACGAGCGCGGGCGATCTGTACGAGTGCTATGTCGTCGGCCCCGAAGCCAGCCCCGATCCGGCCGATTGGCGCACCGAACTCAGCCGGCCGCTGGCCTAAATCGGGGCGAGACCATGACCACGCTCGAGAACCGCCCGAACACCGCACTCCTTGTCGTTGACATGCAGAACGGCGTCGTCGCCGAGGCGCAGGGTCGCGATGCGGTCGTCAAGAACATCGCATCCCTCGTCGAGCAAGCGCGGCGCAAAGAAATCGCCGTGGTCTGGGTCCAGCACTCCAGCGAGCAACTCGGGTCGGGCAGTGACGCCTGGCGCATCGTCTCCGAACTGATACCGGGCGAGGCCGAGCCGTTGATCGGCAAGCGCTACGGTGACGCTTTCGAAGGCACGCAGCTCGAGGCGGTGCTGTCGGGCCTGGGCGTCGGGCGACTGGTGGTCGTGGGCGCGCAGACCGATGCGTGCATCCGTTCGACCCTGCACGGAGCGTTCGTCAGGGGCTACGACGTGGTCCTCGTCGGCGACGCGCACACCACCGAGGACCACACCCGATGGGGGGCGCCACCGCCGGACAAGGTCATCGCGCACACGAACCTGTACTGGGCCTACCAGGCGGCACCGGGCCGCGAGGCCGGGGTGGTCGACACCAGAGACGTCGACTTCGGCGCCCCGCCGTGATTTCGGCCTGGCTCGGGCGGGGCGTACGCGCGTACGGCGGCGCCCGCGGCGCGCTCCGGCGAACCGATCATGGCCGGCCACCGTCTGCGGCGTCGGCCAGCCGGAACCGTCATGCGGTCCATGAAGACGAGCTTGTCCAGGTCGCACGGCTCCATCAGTTCAGGGTTTGCAGCAGACGCTTCGCCTCGGCGACCACCGCCGACGGCACGATGCCGAAGTGCCGGTACAGCGCGTCGGCGGCGCCCGACGCGCCGAAGCCGGTCATGCCGACGAAGCCGCCGCGCTCGCCCAGGTAGCGGTCCCACCCGAAGCGCACCGCGGCTTCGACCGCGACTCGGACGCCGCCCGGTGGCAGCACGGACTCCCGGTACGCACCGTCTTGTGCATCGAAGCGTTCGCAACAAGGCATGGACACCACCGCGGTGGGCAGGCCCTGGGCCTGCAGGGTGTCGCGCGCCTGCAGCGCGATCGCCACCTCGGAGCCGGTGGACAGCAGCGTCACCTGGCGCGGGCCGCCCTCGGCCTGGGCCAACACGTACGCGCCGCGGCGCGAGAGGTTGTGGGCCTCGTGGGTGCGCCGCACGAGTGGCAGTGCCTGCCGCGCGAACACCAGCGTCACCGGGCCGTTGCGGTGTTCGAGCGCGATCTCCCAGCATTCGGCCGCCTCCACCGCATCGGCGGGACGCAGCACCAGCATGTTGGGCATGGCGCGCAGCGATGCCAGTATCTCGACCGGCTGATGCGTGGGGCCGTTCTTGCCGACGCCGATCGAGTCGTGGCTGAACACGAACTTCACCGGCAGGCCCATCAGCGCCGCCATGCGCATGGCGGGACGCTCGTAGTCCGAGAAGGCCAGGTAGGTGACGGCCAGCGGGATCACCCCGCCATGCGCGGCCATGCCGTTGGCCATCGCGCCCATCAGGTGCTCGCGCACGCCGCAGTGGACGTAGGCGCCGCCACGGTCGTCGGCCGTGAAGGCCTGCAGGCGGCGCTTGTGGCTGGTCGGCGCCTCGAGATCGGCACAGCCGACCATTCGCTCGGGCAGCACCGCGCTCAGGCGGTCGTTGATCTCGGCCGAGATGAGAATGCCGCCGGCAGCCTCGGCTGCCTCGGCGTTTTCGACGGCGCGTTGCTTGCAGTCGAGCAGCACCTGGCGCCAGCCCGGAGGCAGCGTGCCGCCGACGGTGCGGTCGAACTCGGCGCGCTCGGTGGGCACGAGCGCATCGCGGCGCGACTGCCATGCCGCATGTTCGGCCGCGCTGCGCCGTCCGGCCTCGCGCCAGGCGCGCAGCACCGGCGCGGGCACCTCGAAGGGTGCGTGCGGCCATTCGAGATCGCGGCGCGCGGTGTCGGCATCCTCGGGGTACAGGCGCGCGCTGTGGCCGCCGCGCTGGCCCTGCAGCCGCGCAATGCCGCGCGCGATCGTCGTTCGGCACGCGATCAGCGAAGGCCGCGGATCGAGCTTGGCGGCGGCGAGCGCAGAGGACACGGCCTCGATGTCGTGCCCGTCGACCTCGACCACATGCCAGCCGGCCACACGAAAGCGCGCGGCCACGTCCTCGCTGATCGACAGCGCCGTGCTGCCGTCGTCGGTGATGCGGTTGTCGTCCCACAGCAGCACGAGCTTGCCGAGCCGCAGGTGCCCGGCCAGCGAGATCATTTCCTGGCCGATGCCTTCCTGCAGGCAGCCGTCGCCGACGAAGGCGTAGGTGAAATGGTCCACCAGCGCGCTGCCGAAGCGCGCGTTGAGGTGGGCCTCGGCCACGGCCATGCCGAAGGCGTTGGCGATGCCCTGGCCGAGCGGGCCGGTCGTCACTTCGATGCCGCTGGCGGGGTCGAATTCCGGGTGGCCCTGGCAGTGCGAACCCAGATCACGAAAGGTCTTGATGGCCTCCATAGTGACGCGCTCGTAGCCGGTGAGGTGCAGCAGTGCGTACAGCAACATCGAGCCGTGGCCGTTGGAGAGAACGACACGGTCGCGGTCGGGCCAGGTGGGGTCGGCCGGGTCGAACTTGAGATGCCGCGTGTACAGCGCGGTGGCGATCTCGGCCATGCCCAGCGGCACGCCCTGGTGGCCTTCGGCCGCGCGTACGATGGCATCGATGGCGATGAAGCGGATGGCGTTGGCGAGCTGGGACGGTGCTGGAGCGGACATGACACGGGTTCTCCGTTGGGCCCCGGGGGCAGGGCACATGGGCGGCGCGGCACAACCGCCGCGGCCTGACTGACACGCGCGCACGACGCGACGCGACGCGCAAGCTGGCGCGGCGCGGTGCGCGGATCGAAGGCGGCGATCGGGGCCCGCCGCAGCGGGCGCCGATCCGGGCCATCAGCGCAGGGACGTTGCCTGCATCGCTCGCGCGGCGCGCGAGCTCACACGAGCGATCCCGCGCTGTCCTCGAGCAGCTTCCAGGCCTTGTCGCCGAACTTCGCGTGCCAGTCCTTGTAGAAGCTGCTCTTGCCGAGCGCCACCTTGAAGGCCTTCTTGTCGACCTCCACGAACTGCAGGCCCTTGCTCTGCAGGTCGCCGCGCAGCGACTTGCTGAGCACGGCGATGTCGGCGCGCTCGTCGGTGGCAGCCTTGTCGAACTCGCGATACACGATCTCCTGGATGTCCTTGGGCAGGCGCTCCACCGCCTTGCGGTTGCCCAGGATCCAGTACGCATCCCACACGTGGTTGGTCACGCTGCAGTATTTCTGCACCTCGTACAGGCGCGCCGTGCTGATGATGGCCAGGGGGTTCTCCTGCCCTTCGACGAGCTTGGTCTGCAGCGCCGAATAGACCTCGTTGAAGTTGATCGGCGTCGGGCTTGCGCCCAGCGCCGTGAACAGCGACGACAGCATCGGCGCGGCGGGCACGCGCAGCTTCAGGCCGCGCAGGTCGTCGGGTGTGTGGATCGGCTTGGTCGACGTGGTGATTTCGCGAAAGCCGTTGTCCCAGGGCTTGGACATCGTCAGCAGGCCGACCGTCTCGATCTGGTCGCGCACGTACCTGCCGAGCGGGCCGTCCATCGCCTTCCAGACCTGGTCGTAGTCGGTGAAGGCGAAGCCGGTATTGACGATGCCGGCCGCCGGCACCAGCGTCGACAGCACCGAGCTGGCCTGGTTGAAAAACTCCACGCCGCCGTTGCGCACCTGGGACATCAGGTCGGTGTCCGAGCCCAGCTGGTTGGCCGGGAACAGCCGGATCTCCAGCCGCCCCTTGGTTGCTTCGCGAATCCGGTCGATGGCCTCCTGGGCGCGCTTGTTGACGGGGTGGCTCGGGTCCTGCCCGGTGGCGAGCTTGTAGGTGAACTCAGCAGCGTGTGCGCGTCGCGGCAGCATCGTGACCAGGGGCAGCGCCGCAGCGCCGGTCAGGCATTGCCGGCGGGTCAGGCCGGCGCGTAGGGTCTCGGGCTTGGTCATCAGAGTCTCCAAAGGGGGGTGCGAAGGGGACGATCGGTCGTCGAATGGATCGGTGGATCGGTGGATCGGTGGGTCATCAGTGAATCAGCATGCCGCCGTTCACGTCCAGCGTGACGCCGGTGCAGTATTTGGCGAGCGGGCTGGCCAGGAACACCACGCATCCGGCAACGTCGTCCGGCTCGCCGATGCGGTTCAGCGGGATCTGCTCCAGGATGCCCTTCATGCGGTCGTCGGGGATCAGGCCCTTGTTGATGTCGGTGGCGATCAGGCCGGGGGTCACGCAGTTGACCCGGATGCCGTCGATGCCGAACTCGCGCGCCATGGCGCGGGCCAGTCCGAGCACGCCCGCCTTGGCGGCCGAGTAGTGCGGGCCGCCGAGGATGCCGCCGCCGCGCTGCGCCGAGACCGACGAGATGCAGACGATGGCACCCGACCTGGCCTTGCGCATCGCCGGCAGCACCGCTTGCGACATGTACATCGTGCCGCGCAGGTTGACGTCGAGCACGGCGTCGTAGTCGGCGCCGGTGACGTCGCAGAACTTGCGCGGCTGCGTGATGCCGGCGTTGTTGACCAGGATGTCGATGCGCCCGCACTGGTCGAGCGCCGCCTTGGCGGCGCGCTCGCACGAGGCCTTGTCGGTCACGTCGGCCACGAGGCCCACGTGCCGCGGGCCCAGGCGGGCTGCTGCGGCGGCGGGGTCGGCGCGTTCGAGGTCGAGGATCACCACGCGCGCACCCTGCGCGGCGAGCATGCGGGCGGTGGCGAATCCCAGGCCGTTCAGCCCGGCGCCGCCGGTGACGAGGGCGACGTTGTCTGCGAGAAGCATGGTCATATCTCCGATCTGAAGTTGAGTTGGACAGAAAGCGGTTCGAAGTCGGACGCTGGTGCTGCGGCCGCGGAGGGCGCGGGCATGTCAGCCCAGCCAGGCCCGGATGCGCGCGGCCAGCGCGTCCCGGCTGATGCCGTAGCGTTCGTGCAGCGTGGGCAGCGCGCCCGCGTCGAGGAAGGCGTCGGGCAATCCGGCGAGTTCGAAGCCGGCCGGCTGCACGCGGTGGCGCAGCAGCGTGCTCGCCACCGCTTCGCCCAGACCGCCGACCACCGAGTGGTTCTCGGCCACGACGATGAGGCGGTGCTTGTAGCGCACGGCCTCGACGATCGCCGCCTCGTCGAGCGGCTTGATCGTCGGGCAGTGCAGCACCGCGACATCGACGCTGTCGGCGGCGAGCGCCTGCGCGGCTTCGAGCGCGCGCATCGTCATGAAGCCGCTGGCGATGATGAGCACGTCGTTGCCGTCGCGCAGCAGCTTGGCCTTGCCGAGTTCGAACCGATAGCCGTATTCGTCGAGCACGAGCGGCACGTTGCCGCGCGCCAGCCGCAGGTAGACCGGGCCCTTGTGCGCCGCGATCTGCGGCACCGCCTGCTCGATGTCCAGCGCGTCGCAGGGGTCGACGATGGTCAGCCCCGGGATGGCGCGCATCATCGCGATGTCGTCGGTCGCCTGGTGGCTGGGGCCGTAGCCCGTGGTCAGCCCCGGCAATGCGCAGCACATCTTGACGTTCAGGTTCTCTTCGGCGATCACCTGGTGGATGAAGTCGTAGGCGCGGCGGGTGCCGAACACCGCATAGGTCGTCGCGAACGGGATCAGGCCTTCCTTGGCCATGCCGCCGGCAGCGGCCATCAGCAGTTGCTCGGCCATGCCCATCTGGTAGAAGCGCTCGGGGTAGGCCTGCGCAAACAGGTGCAGGTCGGTGTACTTGGCCAGGTCCGCCGTCATGCCGACGATCTCCGGCCGCGTGGCGGCCAACTCGACCAGCGCCTTGCCGAACGGCGCGGCCTTGACGCGCTGCCCCTCGGTGGCGATCGAGGCGATCATGGCCGACGTCGTCAGGCGCGGCTTCTTCTCGGTGACGGTGTTCATGCGAGCGCTCCTTCGGTCTGCGATTGATCCAGGATCTGCAGGGCCTGCTGCCATTCCGGCGGGTCGACGCGGATGAAGTGGTTCTTCTCGCGCTGCTCG
>JAGWTP010000020.1 GCA_028868895.1 Burkholderiales bacterium | reverse complement strand
CGAGACGGTGCCGGTGGTGCTGCCGTTCCTGAGCGCCGAACAGCGCGAGCTCCTCGAGACCGAGCTCGCCTACCAGCGCCAGGTGGCGGCCTCGCAAGCGCATGCGGCGCTGCCGCGCGGACCGATCCACGCCGACCTGTTCCGCGACAACGTGATGTTCGACGACACCGGCACCGGCGACCGCATCACCGGCCTATTCGACTTCTACTTCGCCGGCAACGACGCCTACGCGTTCGACATCGCGGTGTGCCTGAACGACTGGTGCATCGACCTCGATTCCGGGCGCCTGGCCGAAGAGCGCGCCACCGCCCTCGTCGCCGCCTACGACCGGGTGCGACCGCTGGCCGGCGGCGAGCGGCGCCTGCTGCCGGCACTGATGCGCGCGGCGGCGTTGCGCTTCTGGCTGTCGCGGCTGTCGGACCTGCACCTGCCGCGTGACGCCACCTTGCTGACCGCCCACGACCCGACCCATTTCGAGCGCGTGTTGCGCCAGCGCATTGCGGTGCCCTGGCACCCGGCGCGAAACTGAACTCCGGACCTTCATGCGACTACAAACCGTTCCTGCCGGCCGCGGCGCCCTCTGGGTGCGCCAGGGTTTCCGCGCGTTCTACAAGCACCCGATGGCGTTCGCCGCGCTGTTCGCCACCTTCATGTTCGCGGTGTTCGTGCTCGCGCTGGTGCCGCTGATCGGCCCGCTGCTGGTGCTGGCGCTGCTGCCGCTGGTCTCGATCGGCTTCATGATCGCCACCCGCACCGTGGTCGACGGCGGCCTGCCCACGCCGCGCGTCTTCATCGAGCCGCTGCGCGGCCAGCGCAGCCGGGTCGTGGCGATGCTGCAGCTCGGCCTGATCTACGCGGTCGCCACGTTCGCGGTGATGTGGCTGAGCGACCTGGTCGACGGCGGCGCCTTCGACGCGCTGATGCAGACACTGCCCTCGGGCCAGGCCGCCTCGGACGAGGCGGCGCTGCAGCTCGGCGCACCCAGCCTGCTGTTCGGGCTGCTGCTGCGCTTCGGTCTGGCGGGCTTGCTCTCGGTGCCGTTCTGGCACGCACCGGCGCTGGTCTACTGGGACGGCCAGGGCAGCGCCCAGGCGCTGTTCTCGAGCACGCTGGCATGTTGGCGCAACCGCGCCGCGTTCACGGTCTACAGCCTGGTGTGGTTCGCGTTGATCGTCGCATTCGGCGTCGTCGGCAGCCTGCTGTTCGCGCTGCTCGGCCAGGCACGGCTGTTCGCGGTGGCGGCGGTGCCGATGTCGCTGATGTTCACGACCGTGTTCTACGTGTCGCTGTATTTCACGTTCGCCGATTGCTTCGTCGCCACCGAAGCCGCGCCCACCGCACTCGCGGCGTGACCGCGCACGGCGCCCTGGCCTCGCCACCCTGCAAAGGAACCTCGCATGAAAATCGCCATGATCACCGGCGCCGGCAGCGGCATCGGCCGCGCCAGCGCGCTTGCGCTGCTGGGTGTCGGCTACCACGTGGTGCTGGCCGGGCGCCGCTCCGACGCACTCGATGAAACCGTGGCACTGGCCGGCCCCCTCGGCGCCAACGCGCTGGCGGTGCCCACCGACGCCTCCGATCCGGCCGCGGTCAAGGCCTTGTTCGCAAGCACCCGCGCAAAGTTCGGCCGCCTCGACCTGCTCTTCAACAACGCCGGCACCAGCGCACCGGCGGTACCGATGGACGAGTTGACTTACGAGCAATGGAAGGCGGTGGTCGACATCAACCTCACGGCCGTGTTCCTGTGCACGCAGCAAGCCTTCGCGCTGATGAAGAGCCAGACCCCGCGCGGCGGTCGCATCATCAACAACGGCTCGATCTCGGCCCACGCACCGCGCCCGTTCAGCGCGCCCTACACCGCCACCAAGCACGCCATCACCGGGCTGACCAAGTCGACCTCGCTCGACGGCCGCGCGTACGACATCGCCTGCGGCCAGATCGACATCGGCAACGCCGCCAGCGAGATGACCCAGCGCATGACCACCGGCGTGCCGCAAGCCAACGGCACGCTGATGGTCGAGCCGCGCATGGACGTGAAGCACGTCGCCGATGCGGTGGTGCACATGGCCAGCCTGCCGCTCGAAGCCAATGTGCAGTTCATGACCGTGATGGCGACCAAGATGCCGTTCGTCGGGCGCGGATAGAACCCGCCGCGGTTGCCGCGAGCCCCCTTCGATCGGGGGTTCCCCCGCGGTTGCGGGGCGCCGCGGCGTGGCCCAGGCACCGCACCCGGCCTCAGAATGAAGCCGTCGTGGGCTTCCGAGGATGCGCACCGCGGTTCGGCAAGGGAGCGGCTGACTTCCATCCGGCACCGACGGGGCGCTCTCATCGATGATCGAGAACAACCATGTTTCGCCGCAGCGCGCGGCCGGGCCGGCCAGGTGGTGACCGACGCCGCGCCTTCGCCAGCACCAGCGCCGACGCCAACACCGGCGTCAGGCGCCGCGGCGCCGCGGCGACACGCCTTGCACGACTTCGAACCGCTGCTGCCCGCCGAGCAGACCGTGCTGCGGGCCGCGGCGACCGGCGACATCGCCCGGATCGGCTTGCGGCGCCCGCGCACGCCATCGCCCGCGTTGCGGCTGCGCGGCTCGTTCCTGGGCTTCCTCGCGCGCGGCGGCGGTGACGGTGCACCGGTGCGTGGGCGCCGGCTGCAGATCTTGGGCGGGTTCATAGACGGCCGCGTCGACCTTGCGTTCGCCCACGTGCCGATGAGCCTGTGGCTGTACCGGTGCACCTTCGGCACCGCGCCGCTGCTCGATGGTGCGCGCGTTGCCGGCAATGTCGCCTTCGCCGACTGCGCGATGCCGGGCCTGCACGCCCAGGCCTGCCGGATCGACGGTGAGCTGGCGCTGAATGCGGGCTGCCACATCGACGGCGACGTGCTGCTGATGCACGCCTGCGTCGGCCGCGACCTGAACTGCGAGCGCATGCACCTGCGCGGCAGCGCACGCGACAGCACGCAAGCCCGGCAACGCCGACTCGTCGCCGACGGCGCTCGCATCGGTGGCGACGTGCTCCTCATCGACGGCTTCGATGCCGCAGGCGAGGTGCGCTTCATGGCCGCTCGCGTCGGCGGAGACTTTCGCGCCGAGGGGGCGCGGTTGGCCGCCGACCTCGACGCGTCCGGCGCGCGCGGCGTCGCACTCGATCTCGACCGCGCCCGCGTCGGCGGCAATGTGCGGCTTTGCGCGGGCTTTTCCGCCGCTGGCCAGGTGCGCCTGCAGCGCGCCCGCATCGACGGCGACCTCGACTGTGGCGGCGCCGCCTTCGACGCCGCGGGCGATGCGAGCTGGGGTGACAACGGCGCCGCGCTGCTGCTCGATCGGGCCCGCATCGGCGGTGCGCTCAACCTGCGTCAGTTGCAGGGGCCGCTGCAGGGTGCCTCGCTCGCCGACGCGCGCGCCGGCGCCTTGCTCGACGACGCCTCGACCTGGGGCCGGCACCACGTGCTCGACGGTTTCCGCTACACGCGGCTGGCGGGCGGCGCGCCCACCGACGCGCCGATGCGCCTGGACTGGCTGGCTCGCCAACACGCCGCGCACCTCGGCGCCGACTACCGCCCGGACCCGTGGCGCCGCTTGATCAAGGTGCTGCGCCGCATGGGGCGCGGCCCGAGCGCGAGCGCGGTGGCCGTCGGCCGAGAGCGTCACCTGCGGCGCGCCGGCCTGATCGGCCTGGGCGCGCCACCCGGGCTGCGCTGGCTCGCACGGCTCGGCCACGCGGCCTATGGTGCGTTGGCCGGCTACGGCCACCGTCCGCTGCGGATGCTGGCTTCGGTGGCCGTGGTGTGGCTGGTGTGCGCAGCCCTCTACGGCGCCGCGGCCGATCGCGGCGCGCTCGCGCCCAACGCCACGCTGCTGCTGGCCGATCCGCGCCTGGCGCAATGCCGGCCCCACTGCAAGCAACTTCCGCTCACCGTGGCACCGTTCCAGCCGCTGCTGTACTCGCTCGACGTGCTGCTGCCGCTGGTCGATCTGCGCCAGCAGCACCATTGGGTGCCCGCCCGCGGTGCGCTGGGCAGCGAGGTCGAAGCGTGGATCGGCACGCCCCCGCTGCTGCTGCTGGTCTGGGCCGAGGCGTTGTCCGGCTGGATCGCGACGCTGGTGCTGCTGGCTTCGCTGGCCGGGTGGCCGGATCGCGATCGCGCACGCTGAGCGCAGCGCCGCGGCACGGTTAAAGTGCAGCGTTCGCCGAGCGACCTGGTTCGGCACGACACCCCTCACACACTGACCGGAACCCTATCGATGGCGCACATCCACTTCATCGGCGGCGAAAAGGGCGGCGTGGGCAAATCGCTCACCGCGCGCGTGCTGGCGCAGTACATGATCGACAGGAACATCCCGTTCCTGGGCTTCGACACCGACCGTTCGCACGGCGCACTGATGCGCTTCTATGCGGGCTACGCGTCGCCGGTGGTGATGGACCGCTACGAGGCGCTCGACGTGATCGTCGAGGCCGCCGCCGAGCAGCCCGAGCGCCGCATCCTGGTCGACCTGGCGGCGCAGACCCACGACCCGCTGGTGCAGTGGATGGACGACACCGGCCTGATCAACATGGCCGAGGAAATGGCCATGACGATCCACTACTGGCATGTGATGGACTCCGGCAAGGACTCGGTCGACCTGCTGCAAAAGCTGCTCGACCGCTTCGGCACCGGCCTGAACTACGTGCTGGTGCGCAACCAGATTCGCGGCAACGATTTCTCGGTGCTCGAGCAGTCGGGCCAGCAGCAACGCGCGCTCGCGCTGGGCGCCAAGATCGTCTCGATCAAGCGGCTGCACGAGGGCGTGATCCAGAAGATCGACGCCGGCAGCAGCAGCTTCTGGAAGGCCAAGACGCCGAACGACCCTGGCGCCGGCGGTCTCGGTCTGATGGACCGCCAGCGCGTCAAGATGTGGCTGCGCGACGTCTACCGCGAGATCGACGATGTGGGCATCTGAGCGCCAGCTCGCGCTGCCGCGCGCCGCATCGCTCGCGCTGTTGATGGTGCTGGCTCATGCGCTGCCCGGCTGCGCCGTCGTCACCGTCGCCGGTGCCGCAGCCGGCGCGGCGATCTCGATCACCGGCGCGGTCGTGAGCACCGGCGTCAAGGTCACCGGCAAGGTGATCGAAAAGACCATCGACGCCGTGACGCCCGACGCCAAACCCGACGCCACGCCGGCCGCGCCTTGATGCCGATCGCGCGAGTGGCGGCAACGCCCGCCCGCCACCGCACCGCGCTCGATAGGCGGCGCGCGCTGCTGCAAGGCGCCACCGCCCTGACCTTCGCGCCCTGGTTGCTGCGCCATGCGCGCGCCGCCGACGTACCGCGCTTCGCGCTCGGCATCGCCTCGGGGCAACCGCGCGCCGACAGCGTCGTGCTCTGGACCCGCCTGACCGGCGCCGGCTTGCCGGATCGGGTGGCGGTGCAGTGGGAGATCGCGCGCGACGAGGCTTTTCGTGACATCACGGCGCATGGCGAAGAGACCGCCGAGGCGGCGTGGGCGCACAGCGTGCATGCCGAGCCGGTCGGCCTGGAACCCGCGCGCTGGTACTGGTACCGGTTTCGCGCCCTCGGTCAGCCGAGCATGGTCGGGCGCACCCGCACCGCGCCGGCGCCGCATGCCAGCGCGACCCTCGACTTCGCGATCACGAGTTGCCAGCGTTTCGATGTGGGCCATTACGCCGCATGGCGCCATGTGGCCGGTGAAGAACTCGACCTGGTGCTGTTCCTCGGCGACTACATCTACGAATACCCGTCGAAGCCGAATGCGTTGCGTCCGGTCGAGGGTGGCCCGGTGCGCACGCTGGAGCAGTACCGCGCCCGCTACGCCACGCACAAGAGCGATCCGGCGCTGCAGGCTGCGCACGCCGCAGCGCCGTGGCTGCTCGTGTGGGACGACCACGAGGTCGGCAACGACTACGCCGGGCTGCAGGGCCAGGACCTCGAACCCGACTTCGCGGCCCGCCGCGCCAGCGCATACCGCGCCTACTGGGAGCACATGCCCTTTCCCAAATCGGCGCGCCCGATCGATGCCGACATGCGCATCACCGGCCGGCTCGACTGGGGGCGGCTCGCACGCATCCACCTGCTCGACGACCGCCAGTACCGCGACCCGCAGGTCTGCCCCAAGCCCGGCCGCGCGGGCTCGAACACCGTCACGCTGCAGGCCTGCCCGGAACTGTTCGACCCCCAACGCACGCTGCTCGGTGCCGCGCAGGAGCAGTGGCTCGCGCAGGGCTGGGATTTGACCCGACCGTGGAACCTGCTGGCCCAGCAGACGCTGATGGCGCGCTATGCGTGGAGCGACCCTGCTCGCGGCGACGGCAGCTATTGGACCGACGGTTGGGACGGCTACCCCGCGGCCCGCCTGCGCCTGCTCGACACGGTCGCTCGGCGCCAGGTGCCCGGCGTGGTGGTGCTCGGCGGCGACGTGCACGCCAACTACGTGGCCGATCTGAAAGCCGATTTCGACGACACGGCTTCGCCGGTGCTTGCCAGCGAGTTCTGCGGCACCTCGATCACCAGCCTGGCGTTGCCGCAGCCGCGCATCGACGCGGCGCGCGCGTTCAACCCGCATGTTCGCTACGGTCGCGGCGACCAGCGCGGCTACATGCGCTTCAGGCTCGACGCGAAGCAACTGCAGATGCAGGTTCGCGTGCTCGACAACGTGCTCGACCCGGCCAGCGGCATCACGACCGCGGCGCGGTTCATGGTCGATGCGCAGCAGCCCGGCGCGCTGCCAGCCTGACGCGTCAGAACAGCCCGGCCCGGTCGGCCGCGCCGAGCAGCGTCTTCGACAGGTCGGCGATTTGCGCGCCCACGTCCGACGACGGCGGTGTGCTGGCGCGCGCGGTCCACATCAGCCGGCCCGAGGCGACGTCGGTGATGCGGCCGCTGGCCGAGTAGCCCGAGCTGACGCGACCGCCGCCGATCGGTGCCGACACGCCGATGCCGCCCGCCGAGTGGCCACCGAACCCGAAGCCGCCGATGCCGATCGAGAAGCCCGGGCTGACGCTTTGCGACGACAGGCCCAGGGTGACGCTGAACACCGCGGTGGCGCCGAGCCCGTGGGCGGCCGGCAGGTACTGCAGATCGACCACGCCCGGCTGCACCGCGGCCACGGTGCCCGGCGCCGGCAGCACCGGCGTCACGCCGCGCGCGCCCAGATCGGCCATCACGCGTTCTTCGCAGATGCGCTGCAGCACCACCTCGCCGGTCTCGCAACTCACCAGCACCGTGGCGCCGCGCAGGTAGCCGGCGGGCAACTCGACGCTGCGCCATTGCGCGTCGAGCGTCGGCGTTGCGCAGCCGGCGAGCAGCGTGGCAGCCGCAGCCGCGACGATGGTGGCGCGCAGGGCGGGGAGGCGATGCAGGATCGGCATGGTGCGTGACCGGTGGTCGGGTGGTTCAGCCGCAGCATAGGCAATGGCACGCGCGGCTCCAAGCCCGCAAAGGTAACCGGGCGAAATGGTTCGGTGTTTTGGCTCGACCCAAGCCGCGGTGTGCCGCGGGCACGCAACGCACCCGTGCCACTTTCGTCAGTCGACCGGCGTGAGCTTGGCCACCGACAGCGCCAGCCACTTCATGCCGTGGCGGCCGAAGTTGACCTGCGCGCGCGCGTCGGCGCCCGAGCCTTCGAGCGTGACGACCACGCCTTCGCCGAACTTGGTGTGGAACACGCCCTGGCCCGAGCGCAGGCCATGGCTGGGCGCCTTGGGAACCAACGCCGGCGCGCTCGGCACGCCGCCGACGTTGCCGGCGCCGACGATCGAATGCAGCCCCGAGCCCCTTGCCCACGCCGCCTGGTAGTCGCGCTGGAAGCCCGATCCGAAGCCCTGGTTGCGCGGCGTGATCCACTTCAGCGCGCCTTCGGGCAGCTCGTCGATGAAGCGGCTCTTGACGTTGTAGCGGGTCTGCCCGTGCAGCATGCGCGTCTGCGAAAAGCTCAGGTACAGGCGCTTGCGCGCGCGCGTGATCGCCACGTACATCAGGCGGCGCTCTTCCTCGAGGCCGTCGGGGTCGGAGGCCGAGTTTTCATGCGGGAACAGGCCCTCCTCCAACCCGGTGATGAACACGCAGTCGAACTCCAGGCCCTTGGCTGAATGCACGGTCATCAGCTGGATCGCGTCCTGCCCGGCCTGGGCCTGGTTGTCGCCGGCCTCGAGCGAGGCGTGGGTCAGGAATGCCGCCAGCGGCGACATGATCTCGCCGGTCTCGGCGTCGGGCGTCAGGTCGACCGCGGCCAGCGCCTGCGGCTGGCCGGGCGCGATGCGGCCGGCGTGCTCGTCCACCGGCAGCGCCACCGCGTCCTTGCCGAAGCCTTCCTGCGTCACGAACGCCTCGGCCGCGTTCACCAGCTCTTCGAGGTTCTCGATCCGGTCCTGGCCCTCCTTGTCGGTCTTGTAGAAGTCGACCAGGCCCGAGGCACCGAGCATGTGCTCGATGATGTCGCGCAGCGTCAGGCCGCGGGTCTTCTCGCGCATCGCATCGACCATCGCGACGAACGCCTGCAGGTTCGCGCCACCCTTGCCAGCGAGGGCGCCCACGCTCTGGTACAGGCTGCGCCCGCTGGCGCGGGCGGCGGCCTGCAGCTGCTCGACGGTGCGCGCGCCGATGCCGCGGGTCGGGAAGTTCACGACGCGCAGGAAGCTCGTGTCGTCGCTCGGGTTCTCGATCAGCCGCAGGTAGCTCAGTGCGTGCTTGACCTCGGCGCGCTCGAAGAAGCGCAAGCCGCCGTAGACCTTGTACGGCATGCCGGCGTTGAACAGCGCGCTCTCGATCACGCGGCTTTGCGCGTTGCTGCGGTACAGCAGCGCGATCGCGCTGCGCGGCGTGCCTTCGCGGTGCAGCTGCTGCGCTTCTTCGACGAACCACTGCGCCTCGGCGAAGTCGCTGGTCGCCTCGCGCACCCGCACCGGCTCGCCCGGGCCGGCCTCGGTGTGCAGGTTCTTGCCCAGTCGGTGGGTGTTGCGCGCGATCAGCTCGTTGGCGGCGTCGAGGATGTTGCCGAACGAGCGGTAGTTGCGTTCCAGCTTGATGACCTGCTGCACCTTGAACTCGCGCTCGAACGCGGCCATGTTGCCGACCTGCGCGCCGCGAAACGCGTAGATGCTCTGGTCGTCGTCGCCGACCGCAAACACCGCCGCGCCGTCGGGCCCGGGCGCCCCGGCGAACATCTTCAGCCACGCGTACTGCAGCTTGTTGGTGTCCTGGAATTCGTCGACCAGGATGTGCCGGAACCGGTGCTGGTAGTGCTCGCGCAGCGCCGCGTTGTCGCGCATCAACTCGTAGGTGCGCAGCATCAGCTCGGCGAAGTCGACCACGCCTTCGCGCTGGCACTGGTCTTCGTAGGCCTGGTAGACCTGCACCATCACGCGGGTGGGCTCGTCGCGCGCGTCCACGTCCTGGGGCCGGTGGCCGTTCTCCTTCTGCGCGGCGATGAACCACGTGACCTGCTTGGGCACATAGCGTTCCTCGTCCAGGTTCATCGCCTTGACGACGCGCTTGACCGCCGAGAGCTGGTCGCTGGTGTCGAGGATCTGGAAGCCCTGCGGCAGCGCCGCCAGCTTCCAGTGCGCGCGCAAGAAGCGATTGCACAGGCCGTGAAAGGTGCCGATCCACATGCCGCGCACGGGGACCGGCAGCATCGCGCCGAGCCGCGTCAGCATCTCCTTCGCGGCCTTGTTGGTGAAGGTCACCGCCATCACGCCGCCGGGCGAGAGCTGGCCGGTCTGGATCAGCCAGGCGATGCGCGTCGTCAGCACCCGCGTCTTGCCCGAGCCGGCGCCGGCCAGGATCAGCGCCGGGCGCGCCGGCAACGTCACCGCCGCGAGCTGCTCGGGGTTGAGGTGCTGCAGCAGCGGGGAGCCGGCGGTTGACACGGGATCGGATTCGGTGGCCATGATTCGATTGTCGGGCACGCTGCCGATCGCGCGACCAGGTGGAGTCCAACGTTGGCGGCGAGGCCGAACTCGCGCGGCCTCGACCCGCGACCACCTGCACGAACCCGCGCGAACGCATCGCGGCTCGAGCGAGCCGCGTAGAATTGGCCACCGGGCCCGAATTTTGGCGCCCGGTTTTTTATTGGCGGCGCCGACATCATGGAAATCTTCGACTATGACAACGTGCTGCTGCTGCCGCGCAAGTGCCGCGTGCAGAGCCGCTCGGAATGCGACGCGTCGATCCAGTTCGGCGCCCACCGCTTCGCCCTGCCGGTGGTGCCGGCCAACATGAAGACGGTGGTCGACGAGCCGATCACCGAATGGCTGGCCTCGAACGGCTATTTCTACGTGATGCACCGCTTCGACACCGACAACGTCGCGTTCGCGCACAAGATGCGCGGCAAGGGCCTGATCGTGTCGATCAGCTCCGGCGTCAAGCAGGCCGACTGCGCGGTGATCGACCGCCTCGCGCTCGACGGCGTCGGCGCCGACTACATCACGATCGACATCGCCCACGGCCACGCCGACAGCGTGCACCGGATGATCGAGTACATCAAGACCAAGCTGCCCGGCACGTTCGTGATCGCCGGCAACGTGGCCACGCCCGAGGCGGTGATCGACCTCGAAAACTGGGGTGCCGACGCGACCAAGGTCGGGGTGGGCCCGGGCAAGGTCTGCATCACGAAGCTCAAGACCGGCTTCGGCACCGGCGGCTGGCAGCTCTCGGCGCTGAAGTGGTGCGCACGCGTGGCCACCAAGCCGATCATTGCCGATGGCGGCATCCGCGACCATGGCGACATCGCCAAGAGCGTGCGCTTCGGCGCCTCGATGGTGATGATCGGCTCGCTGTTCGCCGGCCACGTCGAGTCGCCGGGCCGCACGGTCGAGGTCGATGGCCAGTTCTTCAAGGAGTACTACGGCAGCGCCAGCGACTTCAACAAGGGCGAGTACAAGCACGTCGAGGGCAAGCGCATCCTCGAGCCGATCAAGGGCAAGCTTGCCGACACGTTGCGCGAGATGCGCGAGGACGTGCAAAGCTCGATCAGCTATGCCGGCGGCACGAAACTCGTCGACCTGCGCAAGGTGAACTATGTGATTCTCGGCGGCGAGAACGCCGGTGAGCACCTCCTGATGTAAGCCATGACCGAACTCGCCAAATCGTTCGAACCCGCCGCGATCGAGGCGCGCTGGGCGCCGTTGTGGGAGAAGAGCGGCGCCTACGCGCCGACGCTGGACCCGGCCAAGCCCTCGTTCAGCATCCAGCTGCCGCCGCCCAACGTGACCGGCACGCTGCACATGGGGCACGCGTTCAACCAGACGATCATGGACGCGCTGACGCGCTACCACCGCATGCGCGGCGACAACACGCTGTGGGTGCCGGGCACCGACCACGCCGGCATCGCCACCCAGATCGTCGTCGAGCGCCAGCTCGAGCAGCGCAACCTCAGCCGCCACGACCTCGGCCGCAAGAACTTCGTCGCCAAGGTCTGGGAGTGGAAGGAAGAGTCGGGCTCGACCATCACGAACCAGATGCGCCGCATGGGCGCCAGCGTCGACTGGTCGCACGAGTACTTCACGATGGACGAGAAGCGCTCGGCCATCGTCACGGACACCTTCGTGCAGCTCTACGAACAAGGCCTGATCTACCGCGGCAAGCGGCTGGTGAGCTGGGACCCGGTGCTGAAGTCCGCGGTCTCCGACCTCGAGGTCGAGAGCGAGGAGGAAGACGGCTTCCTGTGGCACATCCGCTATCCGCTGGCGGATGGTTCCGGCTCGATCACGGTGGCGACGACGCGGCCCGAAACGATGCTCGGCGACGTGGCCGTGATGGTGCACCCGGACGACGAACGCTACGCCGCGCTCGTCGGCAGGCAGGTGCGGCTGCCGCTGTGCGAGCGCGACATTCCGGTGATCGCCGACGCCTACGTCGACCGCGGGTTCGGCACCGGCGTGGTCAAGGTCACGCCGGCACACGACGTGAACGACTACGCGGTCGGGTTGCGCCACCAGTTGCCCGTCATCGGTGTGCTCACGCTCGACGCGAAGATCAACGACAACGCGCCGCAGGCCTATCGCGGTCTCGACCGCTTTGCGGCCCGCAAGCAGGTGATCGCCGACCTGCAGGCGCAGGGCCTGCTGGTCGAGACCAAGAAGCACCGGCTGATGGTGCCGCGTTGCGCCCGCACCGGCGCGGTGATCGAACCGATGTTGACCGAGCAATGGTTCATGGCGATGAGCAAGCCGGCGCCCGACGGCAGGAGCATCGCGCAGAAGGCGATCGACGCGGTGGCCTCGGGTGAGGTGAAGTTCGTGCCCGAGAACTGGGTCAACACCTACGACCAGTGGATGAAGAACATCCAGGACTGGTGCATCAGCCGCCAGCTGTGGTGGGGCCACCAGATTCCCGCGTGGTACGGCTCGAACGGCGAGGTCTTCGTCGGTCGCGATGAAGCCGCGGCCCGCGTCAAGGCGCTAGCCGCCGGATATACCGGCGCGCTCACGCGCGACGAGGACGTGCTCGACACCTGGTACTCGTCGGCCCTGGTGCCGTTCTCGACGCTCGGCTGGCCCGAGCCGACGCGGGAGATGGACCTGTTCCTGCCGTCCAGCGTGCTCGTCACGGGCTACGAGATCATCTTCTTCTGGGTGGCCCGGATGATCATGATGACCACGCACTTCACCGGCCGCGTGCCGTTTCGCACCGTCTACATCCACGGCATGGTGCGCGACGGCGAAGGCCGCAAGATGAGCAAGTCCGAAGGCAACGTGATCGACCCGGTCGACCTGATCCAGGGCGTGGACCTGGCCACGCTGGTGCAGAAGTCGACCGTGGGCCTGCGCAAGCCCGAGACCGCGCCGAAGGTCGCGGCGCGGGTGAAGAAGGAGTTTCCCGACGGCATGCCGGCCTACGGCGCCGACGCGCTGCGTTTCACGATGGCCAGCTACGCGAGCCTGGGCCGCAACATCAACTTCGACACCAAGCGCTGCGAGGGCTACCGCAACTTCTGCAACAAGCTCTGGAACGCAACCAAGTTCGTGCTGATGAACTGCGAGGGCCAGGACTGCGGGTTGCAGGAGCACACGAAGGCGCAGTGCGCACCTGGCCAACCGGCCCACGGCTACCTCAGCTTCAGCCCGGCCGACAAGTGGATCACGAGCGAGTTGCAGCGCGTCGAAGCCGCGGTCGAGCAGGGCTTTGCCGACTACCGCATCGACCTGGTGGCGAACGCGATCTATGCGTTCGTCTGGGACGAATACTGCGACTGGTACATCGAGATCGCGAAGGTGCAGATCCAGTCGGGCACGCCGGCGCAGCAGCGTGCGACGCGGCGCACGCTGATCCGCGTGCTCGAGGCGGTGCTGCGCCTGATGCACCCGATCATGCCGTTCATCACCGCCGAGTTGTGGGAGTCGGTCGCACCGGTGGCCGGGCGCAAGGCTGCAGGCGCGAGCATCGTCACCGCCGCGTACCCGCAGGCGCAACCCGAGCGCATCGACGCCGAGGCCGACGCCTGGATCGCAAAGCTGAAGGCGGTGGTGGGCACCTGCCGCGCGCTGCGCAGCGAGATGAACCTGCAGCCGGCGGCGCGCGTGCCGCTGCTCGTGATCGGCGACGCCGGCTTCATCGACCGGGCCACGCCGGTGCTCAAGGCCTTGGCGCGGCTGTCCGAGGTGCGCCAGATCGACGACGACGCGCAGTTCTCGCTAGCGACCCGCAGTGCCGCGGTGGCGGTGGCGGGCGCCTCACGGCTGGCGCTGCATGTCGAGGTCGATGTGGCGGCGGAGAGCGAGCGCCTGGGCAAGGAGATCAACCGTCTGCAGGGCGAGATCGGCAAGGCACTGGGCAAGCTCGGCAACGAGAGCTTCGCGGCGCGGGCGCCCGCAGCGGTGGTCGCTCAGGAGCGCCAGCGCGTCGCCGAATTCACGGCGACAGTGGCTCGACTGCAAGATCAGCTGGCACGCTTGGCGCCGTCGCCTTGAACGCGCGGGCTGACGCCGGCACCACGCTCAACAGCTCGTCGATCCGCTTGACCACCGCCCAGGCACTGCGCAGCCGCGACTCGCGCGTGGTGCTGGCCACGCGCGGCGTGATCTGCAGGTTCTCGATGCCGTGCAGCGCGCGGCCCTGGTCGAGCGCACCTGGCTCCAGGCTGTCGAGCCAGGCCGCGGCAACGCGCCCGCCGGTCAGCGCCTCGGCCAAAGCCGCCTCGTCGAACAGACCCGAATGGGCGATGCTCACGATCACCTGGTTCGGCTTGCAAAACGGCAGGAAGCGTTCGCCCAGCAGGCCGTGGTAGCGGCTGAAGTAGTTGAGCTGCACGCACACCGCGTCCGATTGCTCGAGCAACTCACGCAGGCCCAGCGGCTTGACGCGCCAGCGCTCGAAGACGCTGTCGGTCGCGTGCAGCGCCGGGTCGTAGCCGACCAGCTTGGAGCCGAAGCCGGCCAGCATCTGTGCCATCGATCGCGCGGCGGGCGCCATGCCGACCAGGCCGACGGTGGCCGCACCCAGTTCGCGTCCGACCAGCATGCCGTCAGAGCCCACCACCGGCACGCGGCGCAGCAGCGAGAGCAGCGCACCGATCATGAATTCGGCCTCGGCCTGCGCGGTGGCCGTGAGCCCGCGCACGACTTCGACCCGCGCGCGGGCGCAGGCGTCGAGATCGATGTTCTCGGCGCCGGCGCTGACCCGGCCGACCGCGCGCAGCACCGGTGCGTAATGCAGGGTCTGGGCATCGATCGTCACCGAAGGCGGCACGATCATCGAGCGCACGTTGTAGAGCGCCTGGCGCAAGGCGCGCGGGTCGGCCGCCAGCTCGGGCGCATAGCGCAACGCATAGCGCATTTCGAGCCACTGCATCACCTCGGCTTCGAGCGGTTCGATGATCAGCAGATCCATGCGCTTGAGGGCATTTGCGGGGCGTTGTCCGACGAGCGTGCGACGAGGGCCATGCCAGAATGAAGGCACACCGAACGAGCAAGCGAAGGGGATTGTAAGGAAATGTTAGTCACCAAAGCGATCTTTCCAGTGGCCGGTCTGGGCACCCGTTTTCTGCCCGCCACCAAGGCCCAGCCCAAGGAAATGCTGCCGGTGGTCGACAAGCCGTTGATTCAATACGCAGTGGAGGAAGCCTACGCCGCCGGCGTGCGCGAGATGATCTTCGTGACCGGTCGCCACAAGCGCCCGATCGAAGACCACTTTGACATGACTTTCGAGTTGGAGGTAGCCCTCGAACAGGCGGGTAAGCAAGAACTGCTCGACGTGGTCCGAGGCGTCAAGCCCGACGACATGGAGTGCATCTATGTGCGCCAACCGCAGGCGCTCGGCCTTGGTCACGCCGTGCTGTGCGGTCAGCGTCTGGTGGGCAACAACCCGTTCGCGGTACTGTTGGCCGACGACCTGATGGTGGGCGAGACCCCGATCCTGAAGCAGATGGTCGAGCAGTTCAACGAGTGGCGCGTGTCGATCCTGGCGGTCCAGGAGGTGCCCGCCGAGCAGACGCGGCGCTACGGCATCGTGGCCGGAACACCGATCAACGACCACCTGCTGGACGTGAGCCGCATCGTCGAGAAGCCCGCCCCCGAAGACGCGCCGTCACGCCTGGGCGTGGCCGGGCGCTACATCCTGACGCCGGGCGTGTTCCACGAGATCGCCAACCAGGCCCGCGGCGTGGGCGGCGAGATCCAGCTCACCGACGGCATCGCCGGGCTGCTGCGGCGCGAGAAGGTGTTCGCCTACCGCTACGCGGGCAAGCGCTACGACTGCGGCAGCAAGGAAGGCTTCCTGCAGGCCAATGTGGAACTGGCCCTCGCCCATCCGGCACTCGGGCCGGGCTTTCGCGAGTACCTGCGCGGCCTCGACATCTGAACGCCTCAGCCGCGGCGTGGCAGGGGCTCAGCGCCGGCGCAGGAAATGAACGAACTCGTCGTTGCCGGATTCCTGCTCGACCAGTTCGTTGCCGGTCTGGCGCGCGAACGCCTGGAAGTCGCGCATCGATCCCGGGTCGGTCGACACGATCTTCAGCACCTCGCCGCTGCGCATGTCCGCGAGCGCCTTCTTGGCCTTCAGGATGGGCAGCGGGCAGTTCAGGCCGCGGGTGTCGAGCTCTTTCTGGGCTTGCATGGTGTTCCTCGATGCCGACCGATTTTAGGACGCCGACGGCGCGGGCAGATCGACCCATTGGGGCGTGATGCCGCGCGCCGTGAGCCAGTCGGCCACCGCGTAGCCGGTACCGGCACGCCAGCACTTGATGTCTTGCGGCCGGTACAGCCGGTACTCGGCGAGCTCGGGCGAGAGCGCGATCTCACCGCGCGCAAGCGCGTGGTAAGCGATGATGACCTGGTTCATGCGCTGGAAGTCGTACACGCCGATCAGGTCGAGTGCCTCGACGCGCAGGCTGGTCTCTTCGAGCACCTCGCGCCGGATGCCTTCTTCGGGCGTTTCTCCGGCCTCCATGAAGCCGGTGATCAGCGCGAACATCCGGCCACTCCAGGCCGCGTTGCGGGCCAGCAGCACCTGGCCGTCGCGGTCGGCCATTTCGATCACCGCCGCGAGCACCGGCGTCGGGTTGTTCCAGTGGGTCCAGGCGCAGGCGGCGCAACGCAGCCGCGCCTTCTCGCCGCCGTCTTCCATCTGCGCCAACAGCTGCAAGGGCGTGGCGCAATTCGGGCAGAAGTTGAATTGATGGGACATCGGATTCAGGCGGGAAACACGCCGGTGGAAAGGTAGCGGTCGCCGCGGTCGCAGACGATGAACACGATGGTGGCGTTCTCGACCGTCCTGGCGACCTGCAACGCGACCCAGCAGGCGCCGGCCGCCGAGATGCCTGCGAACAAGCCTTCTTCGCGCGCCATGCGACGCGCCATTTCCTCGGCGTCGGCCTGGCTCACGCTGACGGTCTCGTCGACCCAGGTCGGATCGTAGATCTTCGGCTGGTATGCCTGCGGCCACTTGCGGATGCCGGGGATGCGCGAGCCTTCGCTGGGCTGGGCGCCGATCACGCGCACCGCGCTGCTTTGCTCCTTCAGGTAGCGCGATACGCCGGTGATCGTGCCGGTCGTGCCCATCGCGCTGACGAAGTGCGTGACGCGCCCGGCCGTGTCGCGCCAAATCTCGGGGCCGGTGGTCTCGTAGTGCACGCGCGGGTTGTCGGCGTTCGCGAACTGGTCGAGCACGTGGCCCTTGCCGTCGCGCTGCATCTGTTCGGCCAGATCGCGGGCATGCTCCATGCCGCCGGAGCGCGGCGTGAGCATCAGCTCGGCACCGAAGGCACGCATCGTCTGGGCGCGTTCGACGCTGAGGTCTTCCGGCATGATCAGCAGCATGCGGTAGCCGCGGATCGCCGCGGCCATCGCCAGCGCGATGCCGGTGTTGCCCGAGGTCGCCTCGATCAGCGTGTCGCCCGGCTTGATCTCACCGCGCTCCTCGGCACGCCGGATCATGCTGATCGCCGGCCGGTCTTTCACCGACCCGGCCGGGTTGTTGCCCTCCAGCTTGCCCAGCACGATGTTGCGGCGCCGCTCGTTGTCCAGGCCCGGCAGGCGCACCAGTCGCACCAGCGGCGTGTTGCCGATGACGTCTTCGACGGTCTTGTACTTGGCGCGGGCAGTGCGGGGGACCTTGGCGTTCATGAAATCTCCTGGCCGGCGATTCTCGCAGGGCCGTGGAAAGAACGCCGTGGTGCTCCGGGTCGGACTTGAACCGACACCTCTTGCGAGACTGGATTTTGAGTCCAGCGCGGCTACCGATTACGCCACCGGAGCAGTTTCTGTCGAGTGTCGAATTTTGCCACACGCACACGAACGTCCCACTACGCCGCGCCGCCGCGCGCACTTAGACTCGCAGGCTTCGCGACCGTTCGAGACCCCGCGCATGCCCCCTATGCCCCCCATCACCCAGGCGCTGCTGCTGATCAATGTGGCGGTGTTCTTCATCGACCAGCTGATCGGGCCGGTGTTCACGCGGTTGTTTGCGCTGTGGCCGCTCGGCGCGGGCTTTCTGCCGTGGCAGGTCATCAGCTACGCGTTCCTGCACGGCGGCTACGAACACCTGTTCTTCAACATGTTCGGGCTGTGGATGTTCGGCTCGGAACTCGAGCGCATCTGGGGGCCCAAGCGCTTCATCCAGTTCTACACCGCCAGCGTGCTCGCCGCCGCCGCCGCGCAGTTGGCCGTCACGGCACTTACGGGCTCGATCTACCCGACGATCGGCGCCTCCGGCGGGCTGTTCGGGTTGCTGCTGGCGTTCGGCATGATGTTCCCGCACCGCACGATCCTGCTGTTCTTCATCATCCCGATCCCGGCGCGGATGCTGGTCGTGCTGTACGGTGCGTTCGAGCTTTATCAGGGCGTGACCGGCTCGCAGGCCGGCGTGGCCCATTTCGCCCACCTCGGGGGCATGCTCGGCGGCTTCTTAATGATGCGCTACTGGCAGGGCAAGCCGCCGTTCGGGCGGCGCTGAGCCGGTCCGCGGCTCCGGAACCCCGCGCCACCGCGACGCGATGCCCCCCGGGGCCGATCAATAGCCGCGGCTGCGGTCCACGGTTTGCGGCGGCACCTCGCCGCGCTGAAGTTGGCGCAGCCCGGCAACGAACTGCGCCGCGATGGTTTGCGTCGACGACTGTGCCGCGATGTGCGGCGTGATCGTGATGCCGGGCACCGCCCACAGCGGATCGTCGGCGGCCATCGGCTCGTGGCGCTGCACGTCGAGCGCCGCCCCGGCCAGGTGGCCGCGCTGCACCGCGTCGATCAGGTCGGCCTCGACCACATGGGCGCCGCGTGCGATGTTGACCAGGTAGCCGCCGCGCGGCATCAGCGCGAATGCGCGCGCGTCGAGCAGGCTGTCGGTCTGCGCGGTCAGCGGCAGCGCGCAGACCACGATCTCGCTGGCCGCGAGCAAGGCGTCGAGCGGCGTGACGGTATTGCGGCTCCAGCCGTGCACCTCGAAGCCGACCGTGCCGAGCAGCCGCGCGACCGCCCCTCCCATCGCGCCCATCCCGAGCACCGCGACACGGCTGCGCGTGGCGCCGGCCGGCCGTCGGCGCCACGCGCGCTCGCGCTGTTGCGCCTCGTAGCTGGCCAGGCCACGCGCGTGGCGCAGCGCCATCATCACGACGAACTGGGCGATGCCTTCGGCCTGTTCGGCATCGACGATGCGCGAGACCGGCACGCCCGGCGCCAGGTCGGGCACGAGCAGCTTCTCGACGCCGGCGGCCACCGAACACACCCACTTCAGGTTCGGCAGACGCGCGGCCACGCCCGCGGGGAAGCGCCAGCCGAGCACGACCTCGATGGCCGCGAGTTCGGCGTCGCCGATGTCGCGCCGGTACAAGACCAGCGGCGTGTCGGGCGCGATCGCGTGGATCGCGCCGGCGAGATCATCGGCGGGCATCGGGTCGGTCAGCAGCAGGGTCTTCATCGGTTCGGCGGGTCGGGGTTGCGGTTCAGGCGAGCAGGCCTTGCGCGACGCTCGGGTAGCGCAGCCGCAGGCGCAATTCGCGCTTCAGGCGCGTGTTGCGCAGACGGCGCGACTCGCCCATGAAGCTGAGCTGCATCAGCGAAAGTTCGGCGCGCGCCTGCTCGGGCGTGACGCGCCGCGGCCGCGGCAGGCCTTCGAGGTCGGCGGCCAGATCGAAGTAGTCGCCCATCGTCAGCTCGGTGTCGTCGGACACGTGCAGCACCCGCTGCGGCGCTCCGCGGTGCAGCGCGGCGACGCAGGCGCGCGCCAGGTCGTCGGCATGGATGTGGTTGGTGTACACGTCGTGCCCGGCCGCCAGCACCGGCGCGCCGCGAGCCAGGCGTTCGCGCGGGTGGCCGCCGGCGCGGTCGCCGGCATAGATGCCGGGGATGCGCAGCAGCGTCACGCGCGCGCCGAACGCGCGGCCGTACCAGCGCAGGCGCTGCTCGGCGTCGACGCGCCGCCGGGCGCGGTCGGTGCCGGGGTTGACAGCGCGCGTCTCGTCGAAACGCGCGCCGCCGCAGTCGCCATACACGCCGCTGGTGCTGGCGTAGACGATGCGCCGCACCCGGCCCTTGCGGGCCAGCGCCTGCAGCAGGTGCGCGGTGCGCGGGTCGGTATCACCGTGCGCGGGCGGCGGCGCGAGGTGCAGCACCGCATCGGCCAGGCCGCCAAGGCGGGCCAGCGTGGCCGGCGCGTCGAGGTCGCCGAGCAAGGGCAGCGCACCGGCGGCACGCAGCGCCTCGCAGCGCTGCGCGCTCGAGGTCAGCGCGATCAGCCGCCAGCGCCCGCGCAGCAGTCGCACCACGCGCAGCCCGATGTCACCGCAGCCGACGATCAGCAAGGTGGGGCGTTTGAAGCGGGATGCACGGTCGGTCACGAAGGAATAGCGGGTACGGGCAGAATCGCCGGCTGAGTTTAATGAGTGCGCCAGCGCGCGCCCCCTCCATGTCCTTCATCGTCACCGTGCAGCCCAGCGGCCGCAGCTTCCCCGTCGATCGCGACGAGCCGATCCTCAGCGCCGCGATCCGCCAGGGGGTGGGCCTGCCCTATGGCTGCCGCGACGGCGCCTGCGGTTCGTGCAAGTGCCGCAAGCTCGAAGGCCGGGTGATCCATGGCGTGCACCAGCCCAAGGCGCTCAGCGCCGACGAAGAAGCTGCCGGCTGGATCCTGACCTGCCAGGCTGCGGCGCAGACCGACGTGGTGCTCGAAGCGCGCACCGTGCCCGGCGCCGGCGAGTTCGCGGTGCGCAAGATGCCCAGCCGCGTGACCCGCATCGAGCGGCCGGCCCCCGACGTGGCGATCCTGCAGATGCAGTTGCCGGCCAACGACCGGTTGCAGTACCACGCCGGCCAATATGTCGAATTCATCCTGCGCGACGGCGCGCGGCGCAGCTACTCGATCGCCAACGCGCCGCACACGCAGATCGACCAACCGGGCATCGAACTGCACCTGCGCCACCTGCCGGGCGGCAAGTTCACCGACCACGTGTTCGGCGCGCTGAAGGAGAAAGACATCTTGCGCCTGGAGGGCCCGTTCGGCAGCTTCTTCCTGCGCGAGGACTCCGACAAGCCGATGATCCTGCTCGCCTCGGGCACCGGCTTCGCGCCGATCAAGGCGATCATCGAACACCTGCGGTTCAAGCACAGCCAGCGCCCGGTGGCGCTGTACTGGGGCTGCCGCAGCCGGGCCGACCTGTACCTGCACGACTGGGCCGTCGACGCCGCGCGGCAGATGCGCAACCTGCAGTACGTCCCGGTGCTGTCGGAGCCGCGCGCCGAAGACGCCTGGGGCGGTCGCACCGGCTTCGTCCACCACGCGGTCATGCACGACCACCCGAACCTGATGAATCACCAGGTCTATGCCTGCGGTGCGCCGGTCATGGTCGAGTCGGCACGGCGCGACTTCATGCTCAAGTGCGCACTGCCCGACGACGAGTTCTACGCCGACGCGTTCACGTCCGAGGCCGACAAGCACGGCGGCTGACGCGAGACCCATGGCGATGCCACCACCACCGGAACCGGCGTGCTACGACACGGTCGCGATCGCGTTCCACTGGCTGCTCGCACTGGCGATCACCGGGTCGTTCGGCGTCGGCCTGTACATGGCCGACCTGCCTTTTTCGCCGTTGCGCCTGAGGCTTTTCAATTGGCACAAGTGGGCCGGCATCACGATCCTGGCGCTGTCGGCCGCGCGTTTGCTTTGGCGCTTGTGGAGGCACCCGCCGGCGCTCCCCGCTGCCGTGCTCGCGGCGATGCCCGGCTGGCAACGCCGGGCCCACCATGCCAACCATGTCGCGCTCTATGCGCTGTTCTTCGCGGTACCGCTGTCGGGTTGGGCCTACAGCTCGGCCAGCGGCCTGCCGGTGGTGTGGTTCGGCGTGCTGCGGCTGCCCGACTGGGTGGCCGTGAACAAGCCGCTGGCCGACGCGCTGTTCAAGCCGGCGCACCAGGCCTTGGCCTTTTCGCTCGCCGCATTGGTGGTGGTGCATGTGGCGGCGACCCTGAAACACCAGTGCGTCGACCGCGACGGGCTGTTCTGGCGCATGTGGCCACGGAGGACGAGGCCATGAAGACAATCCCGATCCTGGCTCTTTTTGCAGCCCTCGTGCTCACCGGCGTCGCGCGCGCCCAGCCTGTGGCCACACTGCTGCCGGCGCAAAGCGAGATCGTCTTCACCAGCCAGCAGATGGGCGTTCCGGTCGAGGGCCGGTTCACCAGGTTCGACGCGCGCATCGCCCTCGACCCCAGGCACCCCGAGACCGGCAGCGTCGTGCTGCGCATCGACACCGGCAGCGCCACGCTGGGCCTGCCCGAGACCGACGCCGAACTGGCCAAGCCCGACTGGTTCGGCAGCGCCAGGTTTGCACAGGCGACGTTTCAATCGAGTGCCGTCAAGAGCCTGGGTGGCGGCAGGTTCGAGGTCAGCGGCAAGCTCGCGATCAAGGGCAGCGTGCACGATCTGCTCGTGCCGGTGCTCGTCACGCAGGCGGGCGGCACGTCGGTGGCGAGCGGCAGCTTCACGATCAAGCGGCTTGATTACAAGGTCGGCGTTGGCGAGTGGGCCGACACCTCGCTGGTCGCCAACGACGTTCAGGTGCGCTTCAAGCTCGCGCTGAGCGGCCTGCCGCCGCTCTGAAGCCGCGCCACGCAGTCGCCTTGTGGCAACTCAGGCGCATCGCCGACGCGCAGCGCTACGGCGATTCCTTGTGCCGCATGATGCTGGCGCGCTTGGCGTCCTCGGGGTAGAGGAACTGGACCTCGCCCTTGCGCCACACGCCGAGCCAGACCATGTTGCGGGTGAACGCGTCGTGGTCGGTGGCCGAGAACGGGTGGTCGTGCGTGGTCACCACGCCCGGGTAGCGATGCTCGAGGTTTTCGAGCGCCGCCTTCAACGCCGGGCCCGAGGTGTCGCCGTGGGTCTGGAACATCGCGCGCAGCATCAGGTGCATGGCGTCGTAGCTTTGCGCGGCGGCCATCAGCGAACTGACGTGCTGGCCGCCGGCGGCGTGCGCCAACCGCGCGATGAACGAGTAGCGGCGCTCGTTCGACAGGTCCTGGATGATGGTCTGGACCATGATCGCGCCTTCGACCGCCGAGCCCGCACGCTCGGCCACCGACCGGAACGACAACGGCCACGGGCCGTAGAGCGGGCCGGCAAAGTGGCCCTCGACGCGCGACTGCGCCATCACCGCGAATTCGGGGCCGACGGTGTAGCCCACCAGCACCTCGGCGCCTGCGGCCTTGGCCTCGGCCACCTGCTGTGCAAGCGACTTCACGCCGAGATCGAAGCGCCCGACATACACCGGCTTGAGCTTCTTGTCGGCCAGGAACGTCGCCACGTCCTTCAGGCCGCCTTCGCCGTAGCCGGTCGAATCGGCCAGCACCGCCACGCGGGTGTAGCCGCGCTTGACGATGTCGTCGACCATCGCCGCGGCCTGGATCGAGTCGCGCGCCGACAGGCGGAAGATGTAGCTCGAGGCGGGCGGGTACTTGGCGGTCAGCGCCGAACCGGTGGCCACCGGGATCATCAGCAGGTGCTGGTGGTCCTGGAACACATCGAGCGACTTGATCGCCACGCCCGAGTTGCAAAAGCCGATCGTGAACGCGACCTTCTCCTTCAGCACCAGGTCCTGCGACACTTTGCGGCCGACATCGGGGTCGGCCTTGTCGTCGCGTTCGACGAGTTCGATCGGCCGGCCCAGGTAGCCGCCGACCTCGTTGATCTCCTTCACCGCCAGCTCGGCGCCGATGCGCGCGCTGTTGCCGAAGTCCTGCGAACCACCGCTGAACGGGCAGATGAAGCCCACGCGCACCGGCGGGGCCGCCGGCGCGCTCGCCTGCGCCCACGCACACGCCGGCACCACGGCCGCCGCCAAGGCAAGCCAGCAAGACGCAATCGTTTTCTGCATGGGTGGGCACCGGAAGTCGCGACGGGCCCGAAGCTTACGGCCACCGTGCCCGCGGTGGTGCGCCGACCGGTCCGTGCGCGGCGATCGCACAACGCAGAAACCGGATTTTTCGACGAATGCGCCGCTCTTGCGCGGTTCTTGCGCGGTTCTTGCGCGGTTCATGCGCGATTCATGCACGGTTCCGGCGCACGCCCCGCGGTGGGTCGGGCGCACCGCGAAGGCACGGCCCGCACAGGCGCTTTGGTAAACTCGTCGGCTCCGCCGACCGGCCCCCTGCCGGCTTCGGCACCTCGATTGTTCCGGCGCTTGCCCGCTCCGCCCGCAGCGCGGCGCCAGACGCCACACGGGCCCTTGCAGCATGACCTTCGTCCACACCGATCTGCAACGCGAAGTCGCCGCACTGCTCGTCGAAGCGCTCAACCTCGACATCGCGCCCGAGACGATCGACCCGCAGGCGCCGTTGTACGGCGAAGGCCTGGGGCTGGATTCGATCGACATCCTCGAGGTCGCGCTGGTGGTCTCGCAACGCTACGGATTCCAGCTGCGTTCGGACGACGAGGACAACGTGCGCATCTTCACCTCGCTGGCCAGCCTGGCCGACCACATCGCCAGCCAGCGGGTCGGCTGAGGCCACGCATGTTTGCCGACACGCCCGCGCGTCCGGCGTTTCGCTTCGCCGCGATCGTGCTCGCCGGCGTGGCCTACATGATCGGCACGCACTGGCTGATGACGCGGGCCCACGCCTCGCCCTGGGACGTCGTCGGTGTGCTCACGCCGATGCTCGTGGCGATCGCGATCGGTGCCTGGCGCGCCGGCCAGCACGCATTGGGTGCGATCGCGGCCCTCGCGGTGGCCGGCCTGTGCGGCCAGGCGCTGGCGGGCGTGCATGTCTCGCCGCAGGTGCTGTACCTGGCCCAGCATGTCGGGGCGAACCTGTTCCTCGCCTTCGGCTTCGGCAGCACGCTGCGCCGCGGCCACACCGCGCTGATCACGACCCTGGCGGCGCGCGTGCACCGCAACGCCCTCACGCCGACGATGACGGTCTATACGCGCAAGGTCACGCTGGCCTGGACGCTTTACTTCGTCGGCATGGCGATCGTCTCGCTCGCGCTGTTCGCGCTCGCCGACTTCGACACGTGGGCGGTGTTCGCCAACCTGCTGACGCCGCTCGCGGTGGTGCTGATGTTCGGCGCCGAGTACCTGCTGCGCTACCGGCTGCACCCCGAGTTCGAGCGCACCAGCGTGGCCGACGCGATCCGCTCCTACCGGCACGGCAAGCCACCGCCGGCAGCGGCCGCGCCGCGCGATCCGCCGCCATGAGCGGCACGCCGCTGATCTGGGCCGACGACCTCGATGCGCCGCTGGCCTGGCGCGCGGGCCAGGCGCTGTCGCGCCGCCGCTACCTCGCCGATGTGCGGCTGCTGGCCGCGCGCCTGCCCGACGTCGGCCCGATGCTCAACCTCAGCGCCGACCGCTACCGCTTCGCGGTCGGCCTGGGCGCGGCGCTGCTGCGCGGCCAGAACAACCTGCTTCCGCCGAACCACACCGCCGACACCGTCGCGCGGCTGCTCGCGCTGTTCCCGACGACCTACGCGCTGACCGATTCGGCGCAGCCCGACGCGCGCCTGCCGACGGTCCGGCACCCGCTCGAGGCCACCGGTGCCGCGACCCTGGCCTCGACCGCCACACCGCCGCTGATCGCCGACGGCGCGCTCGCCGCGCAGGTGCTCACGTCAGGCTCCACCGGCGCACCGCTGCCGCACCCCAAGCACTGGGGGCTGCTCGGGCGCAACACGCGCGCCGGCGCGCAGCGCCTGGCGGCGCAGATGGGACGGCGCACGCTGGCTGGCGTCACGCTGGTGGGCACCGTGCCGGCCCAGCACATGTACGGCTTCGAGTCGACGGTGCTGGTCGCGCTGCTCGGCGGCGCCGCGTTCGACACCGAGCGCCCTTTCTACCCGGCCGATATCGCCGCTGCACTCGCGCGCGCACCGCGCCCGCGCATGCTCGTGACCACGCCGTATCACCTGAAGACGCTGCTCGACTCGGGCGTGGCGCTGCCGCCGATCGACCTCACGCTGTGCGCCACCGCACCCTTGTCGCCACAGCTCGCGGCGCGCGCCGAAAGCCGGCTCGACGCGCCGCTGCTCGAGATCTACGGCTGCACCGAGGCCGGCCAGGTCGCCACGCGCCGCACCACCGCCGGCGCCGAGTGGCACACCTTCGACGGTCTGCACCTCACCGGCGACGGCGCCGAATCGGTCGTGCAGGGCGGCCACGTGCAGCAGCCCACGCCGCTGGCCGACGTGCTCGAGGTCATCGACGCGCAGACGTTCCGGCTGCTCGGCCGCTCCAATGACCTGATCAACATCGCCGGCAAGCGCAGCTCGCTGAGCCACCTGAACTACCACCTCAACGCGATCGACGGCGTGCACGACGGCGCCTTCTGGCTGCCGCCCGACGACAGCAGCGGCGCCGTGGTGCGGCCGGTCGCGTTCGTGGTCGCCCCCGGCCTGCCGCCCGGCGAGTTGCGAACTCGCGTCGTCGCCGCGCTGCGCCAGCGCGTGGACGCGGCGTTCCTGCCGCGGCGCGTCGTCTCGGTGGCGTCGCTGCCGCGCGAGCCCGGCACCGGCAAGCTGCCGGTGGCCACGTTCGCGGCGTGGGCCGAGCAAGCGCTGGCTGCGACGGCGCAGCGCCCGAGCCGAACCGGCTGAGAGCCTGAGGTGCGAACCCGCATGCCCACCGTGCCGCTGTCGATCGCCGCCGACCACCCGGCCTTCGCCGGACACTTCCCGGGCCAGCCGCTGCTGCCCGGCGCCGCGCTGCTCGCCGAGGTGCTCGAAGCGCTGCTCGACGAGCCGCTGCTGGCGGCCCGCGTCGGCCCGGCGCCGCGCCTGGGTGCCGTCAAGTTCCTCGCACCGGTGCGACCCGGGGCGCGGCTCACGATCCAGCTCGACGACGCGCCGCCTGGCGTGCGCTTCGAGGTGCGCGAGGGGGCGAGGTTGGTGGCTTCCGGGCAGTTCGAGGACCCCCGGTGAGCGCGCCTCGCGAGCGCGCCGCGAGCGGCTGGACCGCCGACCCCGAGCGCAGCAACCTGTGGCTGCTGCGCACGATGCGCTGGATCGCGATCCGCGCCGGGCGGCCGCTGGCGCGCCTCGTGCTGCACCCGATCACGCTGTACTTCCTGCTCGCCAACGGCGGCGCGCGGCGCGCGTCGTCGAGCTACCTGGGCCGGGTGCTGGGGCGCCCGGCGCGCTGGCCGGATGTGTACCGCCACATCCACCGTTTTGCCGCGACCGTGCTCGACCGCGTCTACTTCCTGCAGGATCGCAGCGACCAGTTCGAAATGACCAGCACCGGCGCCGACGCGATCCGCGACCCGCTCGCCCGAGGCGAAGGCGTGATGCTGGTCGGCGCCCACCTGGGCAGCTTCGAGGCCTTGCGCGCCACCGCGCAAGGGCGCGGCGCGCGCGTGGCGATGCTGATGTACGAAGACAACGCGCGGCTCATCAATGCCACGCTCGCCGCGGTCGCGCCGCAGGCCCGGCTGCACACGATCGCGCTCGGCCGCGCCGGCGCGATGCTGGCGCTGCGGCGCTGGCTCGACGACGGCGGGCTCGCCGGGTTGCTCGCCGACCGCACACTGCCCGGCCACTCGGCGCGCTCGCGCACCCTGTGGCTGGACTTCCTCGGCCAGCCGGCGCGGTTCTCGGACGGGCCGTTCCGGCTCGCCGCGCTGCTGCGCCGGCGGGTGGTCTTCATGGCCGGGCTGTACCACGGCGCCAACCGCTACGAGCTGCGCTTCGTCGAACTGGCCAACTTCCGCGCCGATGCCGCCGCCGACGGCAGCGACGTCGACCAGCGCGTGCGCGAGGCGCTGCAGCGCTATGTGAAACTGCTCGAATCGTTGTGCCTCGAATCGCCGTACAACTGGTTCAACTTCTTCGACTTCTGGGCCCTCGATCACGATGCCGACGCTGCCACCCCCGCCGCCCACCCGCCGCCGCACTGACCGGCGTGGCGCCCTCGCGCGGCTCGCCGCGCTCGCCGCGGTGCTGGCGCTGCCGGCGCGCGGGCGCGCCGACGCCACCGCCTTCGACCTCGCGCGGCTGATGCAGCTGCTCGGCCAGGTCAAGTCCGGCGAGGCCACCTTCGTCGAGACGCGCACCGTGGCGATGCTCGATCGGCCGCTCGAATCGTCGGGGCGCCTGTGGTTCGAAGCGCCCGACACCTTCGTGCGCGAAACGCTGAAGCCGCGCCGCGAACGGATGGCCATCGTCGGCGACACCCTGACCATGAGCCTGGGCAACCGCAGTCGCACCGTGCCGCTCGACGCGGTGCCGGAGGCGGCGGTGATCCTCGAGGCGATCCGCGGCACGCTCACCGGCAACCGCGAGGCGCTGGAGCGCCACTTCAGCGCCACCGTGTCGGGCGGCCCGCAGCGATGGTCGCTCGAACTGGTGCCGCTCGACGCGCGCCTGCTCGCGCAGGTGAACTCGGTGCGCGTTGCCGGGCGGCAGGCCGCGGTGCGCGAAGTCACCGTCACGATGGCCGATGGCGACCGCTCGCTGATGCGCATCGAGCCGGCCGCGCCACCGAACGAGCCGCCGGCCCCGGTGGCCAAGCCGGCCAGCGCGGCGGGCTGATCGCCGCGATGCCCCGCTTCCTGGCCCGCCTGACGGCACTGGCGCGGCGGCACGCGCTCGCGCTGTGGCTGGTGGGCGTCGTGGTCGCCGCCGGCATCACGCTGCGCACCCACTACGTGGCCGACCTGTCGGCCTTCCTGCCCTCGACGCCGAGCCCCGAACAGGCGGTGCTGCTCGACCAGCTCCGCACCGGCGTGGCCTCGCGGCTGGTGCTGATCGGCATCGAGGGCGGCACGCCGTCGATGCGCAGCGACGCCTCGCTGCAGCTGGCGCAGGCGCTGCGCCGCAGCGGCGCGTTCGACGCGGTCCACAACGGCGACGACTCGCAGTTCGCGGCGACCGGAAGATTCCTGTTCGAGCACCGCTACCTGCTCAGCCCGGCGGTCAATGCGCAGCGCTTCACGGTGGCGGGGCTGCGCGCCGGCATCGAGGACACGACCGCGCTGCTGGGCACGCCGGCCGGCGCGATGATCAAGTCGGTGATCCTGCGCGACCCCACCGGCGAGACCCTGCGCATGGCCGAGAGCATGCTGCCGTCGCAGGCGCCGCGCAGCGATGGCCGGGTGTGGATCTCGCGCGATGGTGCGCGCGCGGTGCTGCTCGCGACCACGCGCGCCGACGGCGCCGACCTGGACGCGCAGGAGCGCACGCTGCAGCTCGTACAGCGCAGCTTCGCGCCGCTCGCGGCCCGAGGCTTGCGCTTGATCGTCTCGGGCTCGGGCACGTTCGCGGTGGCGTCGCGCGCGCAGATCAAGTCGGAGGTCGAGCGCCTGGCGATCGCCGGCGGTGTGGCCATCGTGGCCCTGCTGCTGCTGGCGTTCGGCGGGTCGCTGCGCACGCTGGGCACCGCGCTGCTGCCGGTGGGCTCGGGCGTGCTCTTCGGCATCGCCGCGGTCAGCCTGAGCTTCGGCAACGTCCACGGCATCACGCTGGGCTTCGGCACCACGCTGATCGGCGAGGCGGTCGACTACGCGATCTACTACCTGATCCAGGCCCGCGCGCGGCCCGGCGCCGCCCGAGGCTCGGGTGCGCAAGCCTGGATCGGCGACAACTGGCCGACGGTGCGACTGGGCTTGTGGACCTCGGTCTGCGGCTTTGCGGCGCTGCTGTTCTCGGGCTTCCCGGGCCTGGCGCAGCTCGGCGTGTTCTCGATCGCCGGGCTGGCCGCCGCGGCGTTGACGACGCGCGGCGTGTTCCCGATCCTGGCGCCGGACGGCGCGCCGGGCGTGGGCGCAAGGCGTCACCTCGGCCACGTCGTGGCCTGGTTCACCGCGGTGTTGCCGCGGGTGCGCTGGCCGCTCGCGGCGGTGGCGCTGGTGGCCGCGTTCGCGGTCGCGCTGCTGCCCTCGCCGTGGCACGCCGACCTGGGCTCGCTCAGCCCGGTCGGCGCCGCGAAGTTGAAGGTCGATGCCGAACTGCGCGCCGACGTCGGCGCCAGCGACGGCGGCACGCTGGTGGCGGTCTCGGCGCCCACCGAGGCCGGCGTGCTGGAACAGGCCGAGGCGGCCGGGTCAAAGCTCGACCGGCTCGTCGACCAGGGCGTGCTGCTCGGCTACGAATCGCCGGCCCGCATCCTGCCGAGCCCGGCGATGCAACTGCGGCGCCGCAACGCGCTGCCCGATGCCGCCACGCTGACCGCACGGCTGGCGCAGGCCACCGAAGGCGGCCCGCTGCCGGCGAGCCGCCTCACCGGCTTCATCGACGACGTGCAGGCCGCGCGCCACCAGCCGCTGCTGACGCGCGCCTCGCTGCAAGGCACGCCGCTGGCGAGCGCACTCGACGCGCAGTTGGTGGCGGGCACGGCCAAGCGGCCGTGGCGCGCGCTGCTGAGCCTGCAGGCCGGCCCGAAAGGCATCGACGTGGCCCGGCTGCGCGCGGCGCTGGCCGATGTGCCGGGCGCGCAGGTCGTCAACATCAAGGCCGAGCTCGATGCGCTGTACGCGCGCTACCTGCACGAGGCCACGCTGCAGGCGCTGCTCGGCGCGCTGGCGGTGTGCGTGCTGCTGGCGCTGCACCTGCGCTCGCTGCCACGGCTGGTGCGCATCGCCCAGCCGATCGTCGCGGCGGTGCTGATCGTGCTCGCCGGCCTGAGCGTGAGCGGCGCGGCGCTCGGCATCCTGCACCTGGTGGGCCTGCTGCTGACGGTGGCGATCGGCTCCAACTACGCGCTGTTCTTCGACCAGATCCGGCACCGGCAGGACCAGCAGACCGACGGCGCGCCGGTGCCGGTCGACAACGACACATTGGCCTCGCTGGCGCTGGCCAACCTGACCGCCGTGATCTCGTTCGGCCTGCTCGCATCGTCGAGCATCCCGGCGCTGTTCGCGGTCGGCGAGGTGGTGGCGCCGGGCATCCTGCTGAGCCTGCTGCTGTCGGCCTCGTTCATCCCGGCGCGCGGGCGGTGAGCGGCCCCGATCGCGACGCCGCGTGTGAAAATCAACCGGCCGATCCAACCCCCCATCGCATGCACGTTTCATCGTCACCGGCCGCGCCGGCCGCCACTCCGCGCTGGCACACACCGCTGCTGGTGCAGGCCAGCGTCGCGTGCCACCTCGGCGCCGGTGCCGCGCTCGTGGCCGCGCCGGCGCTGTGGCCGTGGGCGCTGGGGGCGGTGGCGCTCGATCACGCGCTCATCACCGCCACCGGCCTGTGGCCACGCTCGACCTGGCTGGGCAGCAACCTGCGCCGCCTGCCCGCGGGCTCGGCCGCGCGCGGCGAGGTCTCGATCACGATCGACGACGGCCCGGACCCGGCGGTCACACCCGCGGTGCTCGACCTGCTCGACGCGTTCTCCGCGCGTGCGACCTTCTTCTGCATTGCCCGCCACGCCGAGCGCCACCCGCAGCTGTGCCGCGAGATCGTCAGGCGTGGCCACAGCGTGCAGAACCACAGCCACCGCCACGCGCACACCTTCTCGCTGCTCGGCCCGCGCGCCATCGCCCGCGAGGTCGGCCGGGCGCAGGACACACTGAGCCAGATCACCGGCCAGCGCCCCGGGTTCTTCCGCGCTCCGGCCGGGCTGCGCAACGTGTTCCTGGCCAAGGTGCTGCACGACCTGGACCTGCAACTCGTGAGCTGGACGCGGCGCGGCTTCGACACCCTGCGCCGCGAGCCGGCCGACGTGCTCGCGCGCCTGACCCGGCGCCTGAGCGCGGGCGACATCGTGCTGCTGCACGACGGCAACGCCGCACGCGCGCCGAGCGGCGTCGCCGTCGTGCTCGAGGTCTTGCCCGGGTTGCTGCGTCGCGTCCGGCAGGCCGGGCTGCGCACCGTCACGCTCACCGAAGCGGTTGCGGCCGGCGGCGCTCAGGCGCCCGCGGCCCGATGACGCCGCTCGCGATCTCGGCGCGCACCGCCACCACCGCGCTCGGCGCCGGCTGTGCGGCCACGCTCGACGCGCTGCAGGCGCAGCGCAGCGGCCTCGCGCCGGTGCGCTTTCTCGACGTGCCGCTGCCCACCTGGACCGGCGAGGTGGACGCGGTCGACACGGTCGTGCTGCCGGCGCCGCTGGCCGAGTTCGACTGCCGCAACAACCGCCTCGCCTGGCTCGGCCTGCAGCAAGACGGCTTCCTCGACGCCGTGGCCGCCGCGCGCGCCCGCTGGGGCGCCGGCCGCGTCGCGGTGTTCCTCGGCACCAGCACTTCGGGGCTGCTGCAGACCGAGCTCGCCTACCGCCAGCGCACACCCGACGGCGCACTGCCGGCCGACTTTCGGTATGGCCCGACGCACAACACCTACTCGCTCGCCGCCTTCGTCAGCCGGGCGCTGCAGCTGCGCGGACCGGGCTGGGTGGTCTCGACCGCGTGCTCGTCGAGTGCCAAGGTGTTCGGCAACGCGGCACGCCTGATCGCGGCCGGGCTGATCGACGCGGCCGTGGTCGGCGGAGTCGACAGCCTGTGCCTGACGACGCTGTACGGGTTCAATTCGCTCGAACTGCTGTCGAGCGACATCTGCCGGCCCTGGGACGCGGCGCGCAACGGCCTGTCGATCGGCGAAGCGGCGGCGTTCGCGCTGGTCGAGCGCGAATGCGCGGCGCCCGTTGGCTGGCTGCTCGGCGTGGGCGAGAGCAACGACGGCCACCACATGAGCACGCCGCACCCCGAGGGCGCCGGCGCGATCGCGGCGATGCGCGGTGCACTCGCCGACGCCGCGCTGCAGCCGGCCGACATCGACTACATCAACCTGCACGGCACCGCCACGCCGAGCAACGACGCCGCCGAGGACTTCGCGGTCGGCAGCGTCTTCGGCCTCGAGACGCCGTGCAGCTCGACCAAGGGCGCGACCGGCCACACGCTCGGTGCGGCCGGCGCGGTGGAGGCGGTGATCGCGCTGCTGGCGATGCGCCACGGCCTGCTGCCGGCCGGCCTGAACCTGCAGCGGCGCGACGCGGCGTTGCAGCTGAACTACCTGCGCGACAACCGGCGCGCGCCGGTGCGTCGCGTGCTGTCGAATTCGTTCGGCTTCGGCGGCTCGAACGCCAGCCTGGTGCTCGGAGGCGCGTCGTGACGGCCCTGCGCGTCTGGGTGCAGGGCGTCGGCCTGCTCGGGCCCGGCTTGGCCTCCTGGGCCGACGCCTTCGACGTGCTGCGCGGCACGCGGGCGCATGTCTCGCGTCCGACCGTGCTGCCACTGCCGGCGCGCCTGCCGGCGGCGGAGCGGCGCCGCGCCGGCGCCGCCGTGAAGCTCGCGCTGGCGGTCGCCGACGCCGCGGTGGCGCAGGCGCAGATCGACCCGGGCGCGCTGGCCACCGTGTTCACGTCGAGCAGCGGCGAGGGCTCGCACTGCCACGCGCTGTGCGAGACGCTCGCCACCGCCGCGCCGATGGTCTCGCCGACGCGCTTCACCAACTCCGTTCACAACGCGGCGGCGGGCTGCTGGCACATCGCGGTGGCAAGCCGGGCCTCGTCGACCAGCCTGTGCGCGTTCGACGGCAGCTTCGGCGCCGGGCTGATCGAGGCCGCCACCAGCGTGCACTGCAGCGGCCAGCCGGTGCTGCTGGTGGCGAGCGACTCGCCCTACCCCGAGCCGCTGAACTCGGTGCGGCCGCTGCCCGACCATTTCGGTGTCGCGCTGCTGCTCGCGCCGGCCGCCACCACCCGCAGCCTGGCGGCACTGACGATCGAGTTGCTCGAGAGCCCACGCGACGCGAGCCGCTGCGACGCGCCTTCGCTCGACGCGCTGCGCCGCACGATCCCGGCGGCGGCCGCACTGCCGCTGCTGCAGGCGCTCGCGCGGGGCGCGTCGCAGCGGCGCGTCGTGTTCGGCTGCCTGCCGACGACGGGCCTGCAGGTCGAGGTCGTGCCGGTCGCGCAGCCCGCCCTGGTCACCGCACCATGAACCCACCGCAAACGCTTGCGCGCGACGGCATCGCCACGCTGATCCCGCACAGCGGCACGATGTGCCTGCTCGCGCGACTGCAGGCCTGGGACACGCAGCGCATCGTCTGCAGCGCCACCAACCACCGCGACGCCGACCACCCGCTGCGCACCCGGCGCGGCCTGCTCGCGCCGTGCGCGATCGAGTACGCGGCGCAGGCGATGGCGTTGCACGGTGCCTTGATCGGCCTGGCCGCCGGCACGCCCGCCACGCCGGGCTACCTGGCGAGCGCCCGCGGCGTGCAACTGCACGTGCTGCGGCTCGACGACCTGCCGCGAGTCGCAAGTACGGCCGTTGCAGACGAACCCGGCGAGCCCGACGAGCCCGACGCACTGCGCATCGAGGCCGTGCGCCAGGCCGGCGACGCGCGCCAGATCCTTTACACCTTCAACGTCAGCCATGCCGGCCGCGCGGTCGCCGAAGGGCGCGCGGCCGTCGTGCTGAACACCGCCCTCGCCCCATGAACACCGACCCGTCGAAGATCAAGCGCGCGCTCGTCACCGGTGCCAGCGGCGGCCTCGGCCGCGCAATCGCGCTGCGCCTGGCGCGCGATGGCCTGCACGTGATCGTGCATGCGAACCGCCGGCTCGAAGCCGCCACCGCGCTGGCCGACGAGATCATCGAAAGCGGCGGCAGCGCGCAGGCCGTGGCATTCGACCTGACCGACCGCGAGGCCACCCACGCGGCCTGCGCCCGCCTGCTCGACGCCGGGCCGGTGCAGGTGCTCGTCAACAACGCCGGCACCCACGACGACGCTGCCTTCCCGGCGCTGCGCGAGCCGCAGTGGCGCGGCGTGATCGACGTGTCGGTGAACGGCTTCTTCAACGTGACGCAGCCGCTGACGATGCCGATGATCCGCACCCGCTGGGGCCGCATCGTCAACATCTCGTCGGTCGCCGCGCTCACCGGCAACCGCGGCCAGGTCAACTACGCGGCCGCGAAGGGCGCGCTCAACAGCGCGACCAAGGCGCTCTCGCTCGAACTGGCGAGCCGCGGCATCACCGTCAACGCGGTGGCGCCGGGCATCATCGAGTCGGGCATGGCGCAAGGCACGTTCGACCGCGCCACGATCGAGCGCCTGGTGCCGATGAAACGCGCCGGCCGCGCCGACGAAGTGGCCGCGCTGGTCGCGTTCCTGGTGTCCGATGCGGCCGGCTACATCAGCGGGCAGGTGATCTCGATCAACGGCGGGATGGTCTGAGGCGCCCGGCCGGCGCGTGCGGTTGCACGGCGCCCGCGCCACAATGAGTACCTCGCGCGCGAACGTCGCGGCAGGCCAGCGAGCCCGCATGAAACCGATCCAGCTCGGGGTGAACAAGCTGTCGGTGCGGTGAGCGCCGCGGCGGCGAGGTCAAGAAGATGCCGATCTTCAAGGGCGCCAACATGACCGCCGTCACGATGATCGCCGACCTGCGGGGCGCCGATCATTCCGGCGCCGACCTGAGCGGAACGATCTTTCGCGGTGTGCAGGGATACGCCCAGGCCAAGGGCCTCGACCACGCCGAGAACGTCGACAAGATCGTTCGATGACGGTGGCCGCGGCATGCTCCGCTCACGGCTTTCAGACCGGGCCGGCGCGGTGGCGTTCGCCTGCCGTTGAGGCGAGCATCGACGTGGTCAAGGGCGCACGTGGATGTCTCGGTGCTGGGCGCCAGGTTCGATGCCCGGCGTCTGGACGACAAGGCCAAGGCTCGCTCGGCGCTGGCGGCGCTTCCGAAGCCGCCGGAGGTGGCTCTGGTCGTGACGCGGGCCACCGGCGGCTCGGGCGGCGCCGGCGGTGAAGGTCACGCGCAGGCGCCAACCCGTGACGACGATGCGGTCCGCGCGGCATGGGCTGCAACTGGCCGTTGCCGTCGTGCGCTCGAGCAAGGTCGCCTCGGTGGCTTGCATGCGCAAGCTCCTGACCACGCTCAACGCCAGGCTCGCTACCAAGCAGCCGTGGGACCAGTCGCTTCACGGCGCTTGATCGCAAAGACGGTTGCCCGGCGCGGCACAGCCGGGCGCCGCACCCACTCGATCGAACACCGCGGCGCCCACGGGTGCGGCCCGGCCGATCCTCGTCGGCGTTTCGCAGCGTCTTTCCATCGCGGCCTGTAACCTTTGCGCGCGCCGCGTCGAACTTGGCTGCAGGGGTCTCGCGGGGAGGCCTCAACTTGAAAGGCAAGATCATGAATCGTCAGGCAATCGCAGCCAGCACGTTGTCCACCGCGCTCGGGCTCGTATTCGCGGCGTCATCGATGGCCGCGCAGGCGCAGGGCATGGACACGAGCAAGATGCCGCAAGTCGTCAAGGACAACGTGGCGCGCATGTCGGCTGAAAAACTGCAGAAGTGCTACGGCATCAACGCCGTCGCCAAGAACGACTGCGCCGCGGGCGCACATTCATGTGCGGGTCAGGCAACCCAGGCGCGGGATCCCAAGTCGTTCGTGCTGCTGCCGGCCGGGGACTGCAGCAAGATCCAGGGCGGCAACACCAAGTCGAGCTGACTGCATGGCTGCCGCAGTGCCCGGCCGCGGTGGCGGGATCCCCGCCGCCGCCGGCATCGGGCTGCGCTTCCGGCACCATCGCGAGGTGCTCGACATGCGGCCCGATGTCGCGTGGTTCGAAGTGCACACCGAGAACTACATGGGCGGCGGCGCGCCGATCCGCACCCTCGAAGCGATCCGGCGCGACTACCCGGTGGCCTTGCACGGCGTCGGGTTGTCGCTGGGCAGCGCGCACGGGCTTGACGCCACGCACCTCGCCGGCATCCGCGAGGTCGTGCGCCGCGTCGAGCCGGGTCTGGTATCCGAGCATCTGTCGTGGAGTGCCACGAGCGGGTTGTACCTCGCCGACCTGCTGCCCCTGCCGATGACCGACGAAGCGCTCGACGTCGTGTGCCGCCACGTCGAGCAGACGCAGTCGTTCCTGCAACGACGCATCCTGATCGAGAACCCGTCGAGCTATCTGCTTTACACGCACTCGACGATTCCCGAATGGGAGTTCCTTGCCGAGGTGGCGCAGCGCACCGGCTGCGGCATCCTGTGCGACGTCAACAACATCCACGTCAGTGCCTGCAACCACGGTTGGGACGCATCGGCTTATCTGGCCGGCCTGCCCGTGGCCTCGATCGGCGAGATCCATGTGGCCGGCCACTCGCTGCAGCGACTCGACGGTGGGCGGTCCATCCGCATCGACGACCACGGCTCAGCGGTGGCGCCACCGGTGTGGTCGCTGTACGCCCAGGCGCTGGCCCGTTTCGGCCCGTTGCCCACCCTGGTGGAATGGGACACGAACGTGCCGCCGATCGAGGTGCTGCGGGTCGAGGCGGCGAAGGCCGCCGCGTGGCTCGCGCAGGCCGACCATGCCGTCGCTGCTTGACGTTCAGGACGCGATCCGGCGCGGCCTGCTGCACGACACCGACGGCGGCGCGCTGGCGTTCATCAGCGGTGCGGGCCTCGAGCCCTGGCAACGACTGGGCATCCACCGCAACACCGTGCTGGGCACGCTCGCGCGCGCGCTGACGCTGTCGTTCCCGGCGGTTCATCGACTGGTCGGCGCCGACTTCTTCGACGGCGCCGCCGGCGTCTTCGCGCGCGAGCGCCCTCCCCGCTGCGCCGACCTCAATGCCTATGGCGACGAGTTTGCCGACTTCCTGCAACGCTTCGAGCCCGCCGCGACGCTGCCCTACCTGGCCGACGTGGCGCGTCTCGAATGGGCCGTGAATCGCGCCCTGCATGCGCCCGACGCCGCGGCACTCGACGCGTCGTCACTGGTGGCCGCCGTATCCGCCGACCCCGCGCGCCTGTGCTTCACGCCGCACCCGTCGGTCGGCTTGCTGTACTCGGCTTTCCCCGTCGACACCGTCTGGCGCGCCGTGCTTGCGCAGGACGACGCGGCTCTGGCCGCAATCGATCTGCGCAGCGGGACGGTGCACCTGATGGTTCACCGCCGTGCCGATGCGGTCGAGGTCGAGCGCCTCGACGCGGACGCTTGGCGTTTCGCCAGCCTGCTGCTCGGCGGGCACACACTGGCTGCCACGCTGGCCGCCGTGCCTCACGTGGACGCGCCGGCGCTGCTGGCCGGGCACTTGCTGGCGGGGCACTGCACGCAGTTTCACATCGAAGACTCGGAGAGCACCCCATGACCGACCTGCTCGTGCGCCTGCGCCGCCGCCTCGAAGCGGTGCCCTACTCGCTGCTTGCGCTCCCGCTGCGGCTGGCCGTGGCGACCGTGTTCTGGAACTCCGGCATGACCAAGCTGGCCAACTGGGACACGACGATTGCGCTGTTCACCGACGAATACCGGCTGCCGCTGCTGCCACCGGACCTCGCCGCCCACCTGGCGGCGGGCATCGAACTGAGCACCCCCGTCCTGCTGATGCTGGGCTTGTTCACGCGGCCCGCCGCCGCAGTGCTGATCGGCATGACCACCGTGATCGAAGTTTTCGTCTACCCGCAGGCCTGGCCGACCCACATCCAGTGGGTCGCGATGCTGCTCATGCTGTTGTGCCGCGGGCCCGGAGCGTTGTCGATCGACCACTGGGTCTGGCTCAAGCTGCGCCGCGCATGAAGCGGCGCCGCCGCGGCACGCGATTCACCAGCGCAGCACGCGTGGACCCAGCGCCGCGCCGGCGCCGCCGACCAGTGCGATACCGAGCGAGTACCACACCGCCACGAACGTGATCGACACTTCGGGGCACGACAGCGCATAGCCGAGCGCGCCCACCGCGCCGGCCAGCAGGCCAGCGGCCAGGCCGGCCGCACGGGGCCGCGTCGGCGCCAGGCCGCGCACCGCCCACAGCGTGCCGGCGAGCGCCGGCAACGACAGGCCGAGCACGTTCCAGGGGCACACCGTCCACGAGTTCCCGAACAGGTAGGCCATGCGCTCCGTCCCCGGCAGACGCCACATCGCCACCACACCGAGCACCCCCATGCCGCCGATCACCACCCCGAGCAGGCACAGCGGCGCCACCACCGACGACGCCGGACGCGCCAGCCGCGCCGCCAGCCAGCCCGCGGCGGCGGCCACCAGGCCGGCGTACCCGAACTTCATCCAGAGCGCCGCTTCGATGGCCGTCGTGGCCGGCGCCCGACCCATCAGCGCGACCGCGGCGAGCCCGGCGATCAGGCCGCCCGCCAGCGCGACCGGCGCCAGGCGCCGTGCCGCCACCGCTCGCGGCGCGGGGCCGGCCCCGGTGGCGAGCGCCGCAATCAAATCGACCGTCTTCATGGTTCGCGCCTCACCAACTCGGCCAGCCGCTTCAGGCCACGATGGACCTGCACTTTCAGCGCGGCGATCGACACGCCGGTGCGTTGCGATGCTTCGGCCATCGACAGCCCGCCGATCTTCGTGAGCACGATCGCCTGCCGCTGTGCCGGCGGCAGTGTATCGAGCAGCACGCGCAGATCGCGCCGCGCGGGCTGCTCGGCCGACACGACCGGGTGCTGCGTCTCGTCCAGATCATCGAACGCATCGGTCAACGCCTCGCGGCGCCCGCGCCGCCGCCACAGGTCGACCAGCTTGTGCCGGGCGATCGCATGCACCCAGGCGCTGACCGGCAGCGCCGGGTCGTAGGTGCCGCGCTGCAGATGCAGCGCGAGCAGTGTTTCCTGCACCAGGTCCTCCACGTCGTCCGGGGACGATTGCAATCGACGTCCGAAAAATGACCTCAACCGCGCGGCGATGCGCGTCAGCGACTCGCGGTAAGCCGCTTCGTCACCCGCTTGCGCCCGCATCCACGCGCGCTTCAAGTCGGTCTCGAAGTCGTCGCGCGTCACGCCAACCATCAATTCGTCGCGGCTGACCCTCCGGTTACCGGGTCGTGCATCGACGGCCTCGGGTGACAACGCCGGCGTGCGGATCTCACTCATGCGGTCGGGCCCATGCAATCGCGTTCGCCGTGCCGCGGCTCAGGGCCGCGATGGCCCGCAGGGCCAGCAGGCGAGGCGCCGCGCAGTGCAAGACCCGCAGGCGCATCGGTCGCCCGAGCCAGCGCGTCATTTCACGAGATCGGCGCCCGCCTTGCACGCGGCAGCGTCCTGATCGCCGGTGCCGCCGCTGCAGCCGATGGCTCCGATCAGCTGACCGCCTTCGATGAGCGGCCAGCCGCCGGGCGATGCGACCAGCGTCGGGTCCAGCGTCGCGACGTAGGGGTGTCCGGTCTCGAAGGCGTTGTAGAACACACGCGACTCGCGGCGATAGCGCGCCGCAGTGCGCGCCTTGCCCTGCGCGATGCCGATCGAGGCGAGTTGGGCACCGTCCATGCGCGAGAACTGGACCAGGTCCCCGTGCGTATCGACCACCGCGATGTTCATCTTCCAGCGGTGCCGGGCGGCCTCGGCCTCGACCGCCGCGACCAACTTTTTCGCGGTCTCCAGGTTGATCGAGGTGCCGTAAGGAATGTCGAACGGGACGCCGTCCGCCGTGCCACCGGCCGACGGCGGCCCAGGCGTCGCCTGGACCTGAGCCTGAACCGGGGTGCCGGCCAGCATGGCCGCGCCAACCAACAACGATGACAACGCTACGCGATGCATTCGAGTCCTCCATGGGTGTGGGTTGCGCCGAGTCCGGGTCGACATGCCGAAACCGCTCCCCGCTGCGGCCCTGCGAGGCGCCACGCATCTTATGCAAATCGACCGCCTGCCGGGAATCCGATTCAGCGCTGGAACGGCGGGCGCCGCCAGGCGCGGCGCCACAGCAGGTCGGGCAGGCGCAGCACGAACTCGATCATCAGGCGCAGGTGCATCCAGGTCAGCAGCAGGTTGTCGCGGCCGTAGCGGAAGTGCGAGATGCCGCCCTGCTCGGCCGTCAGGTACTTCACCGGCGCGTCGAGGTTGATCGGCTGGACGCCGCGCCAGGCCAGGCGCACGACGGCTTCGGTGTCGAAGTCGAAGCGCCGCATCCAGCGCTGGCGGCGCATCACCGCGATCAGGTCGGCAATCGGGTAGACGCGGAAGCCGTAGAGCGAGTCGCCGATGCCCGCGCCGAGCGTCTCGAGGTCGGTCCAGCCGTTCGAGATGCGCCGCCCGCGCACGCGCAGCAGCGGCGCCGAGGCATCGAACACCGGGCGGCCGAGCACCATCGCGTCGGGTCGCTGCATCGAGGCCTGCATGAACGACGGGATCAGCTCGGCCGGATGCTGGCCGTCGGAGTCCATCGTCAATGCGTGGGTGAAGCCGGCGGCGCGCGCGGCCTGCAGGCCGTGCAGCACGGCCGCACCCTTGCCGGCATTGGCGGGCAGTTCGAACACCTTCAAGCCCGCATCCGCGGCGGCCATCGCGCGCAGGCCTTCGGGCGTGCCGTCGGTGCTGCCGTCGGTGACGACCCACACCGGGTTCCAGTGCGCGCGCGCGTCGCGCACCGTCTCGAACACCTTCGCGCCGGTGTTGTAGCTGGGGATCAGCAGCACATGGGTGCGCGATGCGTCCATCGACTCAGGCTCTCAACTCAGCTCGTGCGCGAAGTAGGCCTCGAGCCGCCTCAGCAGCCCCTGGTGGTCGGCCTCGGGCGCGAAGCGTTGGCCGAGCCGCATGCGGATGCGCACCGGGAACTCGGGCGCGCGCCAGATCGGCCAGCCCTTGCCGAGGTAGGGCGTGTCGGCCTCGATGATGACGGTCTGGATCGGCACCTGCGCCATCCGCGCGATCAGCGTGATGCCGGGGCGAAACGGGTTGATCGGCGCCTGCACCGTGCGCGTGCCTTCGGGGAACAGCACCAGTTGCCCGCCGGCCTTCAGGTTCGCGACGCAGCTGCGGATCATGCCGCGCGGTGGGTCGTTGCGGATGTAGCGCGCCAGGCGCGCACCGGCACCGAGAAACGGGTTGCGCATCAGGCTCGAACGCATGATGCAGATGCCGCGCGGCACGCGCGCGATGACGAGCAGCGCGTCGAGCATGCTCGGGTGGTTGGCGGCGATGATCAACCCGCCCTCGCGGTCCAGCACGTCGAGCGCGGCGTCGTCGATGCGCATCAGACCGAGCCACTTCGCGGTGGTCCAGAAACCACGGTACACCGACGAGATCGCGGCGCGCCCGACGACCACGCCCTGCGCCCGGGTCAGGAACGGGTACAGCAGCAGGCTGACCAGGTTCCAGGTCAGCGACATCGCGCCCAGGTGCGCCAGCAGCACGTAGAACAGCGTGCACTGGAACGCGCGCCGCACGACCCTCAAGCCGGACCTCGCACCGCCCGCAGGGCGCCATCGCACAGGCACTTCATGCCGGCCGCTCAATCGGTGCCCGCGACGAGTTCGGACGAGGTCGCCAGCACCCGCGACACGCCCAAACCGAAGGTCAGCACCGAGTTGCTGCGCAACAGCGGGCTGGCGGCGAAGGCGGCACCGCGCAGGTTGTCGTAGCGCACGAACGCGCCGACCCAGGTGTTGCCGAAGCGCCGCGACGTGGCCGCGAGCGCCTGCCAGCCGGCATAGCCGCCGCGCGCGCTGTAGGCCGGCCGCTCCGCTGTGGCGTAGACCGCGTCGACGCCGTAGAACTGCTGGTGGTAGCGGCGGTCGGCGAAGACCGGGCCGCTCAGCAGGCCGACGTTCCAGCCGCCGCCCACGCCCCCGATGTCGAGGTTCAGGTTCGGCGAGAAGGTCGCGCCGACGAACTTCGGCGCGCGCTCCAGCGACATCGCAGCACGCAGCGGCAACCGAAGGTCGAGCCGCCAATGGCTGCGCGCCGACGCGGCGAGTTGGAGGTTGAGGTTGGGCCCGAGCTCGAACGTGCCCGGCAGGTTGGGCATGCCGGCGCGTGCGAGGTTGTCACGGCTGCGCGTGGGCGTGGAGGCGGCCGCGCTGACATCGACCTTGACGCGCTGCGAATCGAACAGCAACGCGCGGGCGCCGTCGCGGTCGGCCTTCAGCCAGGTGCCGCGGAAGACGATGTAAGGCAGCGGCAGCAGATAGCCGTGGCTCTGGTCGGAGCCGCGGTAGTCGGGCAGGCGCAGGCCGGCCACGCCCAGGCCGAGTTCCCAGAGTGGACGCTCGGTGCCGCGACTCACACCGGCCTCGACCACCGGCCCGGGCTCGGGTACAGCCGCCCAGGCAGCACTGCCCTGGACTGCCGCCATCGCTGCCGCGACGAGGTGGACCGCGAGGCCGATACGGCGGATGCTGCGGCTCACGTCCCAAGCTTCCACAGCGTGCCCTGCAAGGCCGCCGCGGCCACTGAACACTGCGCCGCGACGCGTCGATGCGGCACGGGTCACGGAGCCGGGACCTCGGCGGCGCGGATGTTGACGCGCCGACGCCTCCAGGCGCGCACGGTGCGGCCGAGGTGGCCGAGCGACACCAGGTAGTACAGCAGCTTCATCGTGCGCACCGCGCCCCAGATCGGTGTGTTTCCGTAGATGTCACCGGCCAGCAGCGACAGCAACGCCTCCTTGACGCGCATCGGGTTGTGCGGCGCCATGAAGAACTCGCGCATCGTCGGATTGGTGACGCGAAAGATGAACCACGAGAACGCGCGCGGTCCGTGCCGCTGACGCCGGTCGAAGCGGGCCCGCGCGGCTGCCGCCTGGCTCGGCGCGTCGAGCGTGGCCTGCACCACATCGGCACCGTCGAAGCCCCCCTGCATCGCGAAGTACACGCCCGACGAAAACACCGGGTCGATGAAGGCGTAGGCATCGCCGAGCAGCAGGAAGCGCTCGCCGCTGCCCCGGGTGCTGCTGTACGAGTAGTTGCCGGTGGCGTGCACCGCGTCGCCGACGAGTGCCGCGCCTTCGAGGCGCCGCGCCAGCTCCGGGCACAGCGCGATCGTGTCGCGGAAGAACTCCGGCAGCGGCTTGGTGCGCGACTTGAGGTAGTACGGCCAGCACACCGCGCCGACGCTGGTGGTGCCATCGGCCAGCGGGATGACCCAGAACCAGCCGTGGTCGAACCACAGGATCGTGATGTTGCCTTCGAGCTTGCCTTCGAGCCGCTTCGCGCCGGTGTAGTGGCCGTACAGCGCTGAGCTGTCGTGGCGCCGGTTCTTGTGCTTGCACTTGAACTGGTTGGCCAGCAGCGTGTCGCGGCCCGAGGCATCGACGACGAAGCGCGTGCGCCAGGTCTGGCGCACGGCGTCGCCTCCTGGCGTGTCGACGTCGACCTGGACCGTCGCGCCCTCGGCGTCGAACGCGACTTCGCGCACGCGGTGGCCTTCGAGCGCACGCGCGCCCTTGGCGGCGGCGTTGCGGAACAGGATC
>JAGWTP010000117.1 GCA_028868895.1 Burkholderiales bacterium | reverse complement strand
GTCGAAGAAGTTGACGCCGGCGTCCATCGCCGCGGCGAGCATCTCGGTCGCGGCGTTCGCGTCGACCTGGTTGTGGTACGTGACCCAGGAGCCGAGCGAGAGCTCGCTCACCTGCAGGCCGCTGCGGCCCAGTCGTCGGTATTGCATGGTGACCTTCCTGTGCGTTGAACGAGTCGGCGAGATTAGCCCAAGACGCGCCCGGCCGTCGCCGCGGCGGCGCGCGCGACTACAGTTGCCGCATGGATCCCTGCACGCACGTTCGAAGGCCGCACCAGGCCGTTGCGCCGACCGGCCCCGGGGCGCACTCGCGCCATCGAGGCGCTGCGGCGTGAGCACCGATGACGCCTGACGCCGAAAGCCGGTTCGACCTCGCCCCCGACGTGGTGCTGCACCAGTGGGAGATCTCGCCGTTCTGCGGCAAGGTGCGCCGGATGCTGCGCATGAAGGGCGTCGCCCACCGGGTCGAGAACTACAACGGCCTGCGCGCGCTGAAGGTGGCGCGGCTGTCGCGCGCCGGCACGCTGCCGGTGCTCGACTGGGGCGCCGAGCGGGTCGCCGACAGCAGCGCGATCGCCGCGTTCCTGGAGCAGCACCAGCCCACGCCTCGCCTGTACCCCGCCGGCGCGCGCGACGCCGCGCTGGCGCGCACGCTGGAAGACTGGGCCGACGAGGCGCTCTACGCCTACACGCTCTACTTCCGCGTCGAATACGCGCAGGCCCGCGCGCAGGCGATCGCGCTGCTGTGCGCCGGCCGCCCGGCCTGGGAGCGGGCGATCTTCGCGCCCGTGTACACGCGCCGGTTGCGCAGCCGGGTCGATGCGCTCGGCCTGACGCGGCGCCCCGGCGCCGAGATCGAGGCCGCCTTCCTGCGCCTGGTCGACGACCTCGACACCCTGCTGCGCGGGCGCGAATGGCTGGTGGGCGAAGCCCGCAGCATCGCCGACATCGCGGTGGCCGCGCAACTCGACGAGATGCTGCGCACCAGCACGCTGGCCGAGCGCATCCGCCACCGCCCGAACGTGGCGCGCTGGCTGGCCCAGCAGGCCGGTTGAACGGCGCGCGGCGGCCGGCATCGACCGCGGCCTGGCCCGCGACCCACGCCGCGCGCGGGTGCGGCGCGAGGGTGCGGCGAATAATGCGAACGACGATCGAACTTCAACCGGCATGAAAGGTGTCCCGCCATGGACGAATCGACGCTCCAGATCGCCGTCATCGGCGCCGGCCCGGTCGGCTTGGCGCTGGCGTTGCAGGCCGCCCGCGCGCTGCCCGCGGCCGGCGTCACGCTGTTCGATGCGCGCGCCGCCGACAAGGACGTGTCGGGCGACCCGCGCACGCTGGCGCTGTCGCTGGGCAGCGTGCAATTGCTCGAGCGGCTCGGTGCCTGGCGCGCCGAGCGCGCGCAGCCGATCCTCGAAGTTCATGTGTCGCAGCAGGCGCCGTCGATGCCGGTGCTGTGGGGCGGCCTGTTCGGCGAGCCCTGCCTGCGCATCCGCGCCATCGACGAGGCCGTGCCGCTGCTCGGCGCGGTGCTGAGCTACGGCGCGATCGTCGCGCCGCTGCAGCAGGTCTGGATGGCGGCCCAGGCGGCCGAACCGAAGCGGCTGCACAGCCGCTTCGGCGAGCCGGTGGCGGCGCTGAAGAACCTGGAGCGCGGCGTCGAGGTCGACGCCGGCATTGCCGAGCGCTTCGACCTGGCCATCGTCGCCGAGGGTGGCGTGTTCGCCGACCAGGCGCGCAAGGCGGTCGCGCACGACTACCGCCAGACCGCTTGGGTCGGCCGGGTCGGATTCGACGAGACCTGTGGCCGACGCGAACGCGGCGTCGCCTTCGAGCGTTTCACGCGCCACGGCCCGGCCGCGCTGCTGCCGTTGAAAGACGGCGGCGCCGGGCTGGTCTGGTGCGTGCCGAGCGACGACGACCCGGTGCGTGAACTCGACGACGCGCAGCGCGTGGCGGTGCTCAACAGCATCTTCCATCCCGACACCGGGCGCATCGCCTCGATCTCGCCGCTCAAGCCGTTCGCGCTCGGCCTGAACGCCGAGCGCACGCTGGCCGACGGCCGCACCGTGCGCATCGGCAACGCCGCGCAAACGCTGCACCCGGTGGCCGGCCAGGGCCTGAACCTCGGCCTGCGCGACGCCTTCGAGCTGGTCCAGGCGCTGTCGCGCCACCACGATGTCGACGCGGTGCTGCGCCGGCTCGAATGGCAGCGCGGCCCGGACCGCTGGGCGATGATCGCCGCCACCGATTTCCTCGCCCGCAGCTTCACCTGGAAGCTGCCGGGCGCCGGCGCGGCGCGCGGCCTGGGGATCGCCGCGCTGCAGGCGCTCGGGCCGGTCCGGTCGGCGCTGGCGCGGCAGATGATGTTCGGCTCGCGATAGCGCCCGACCAGCCGGGCACGGCCGGCAACGCGGGCGGCGCGCGTCGACCGCGGCATCGAGCTCGTGCCCCTAGTTCATGGGAAATAGTCGTTTGCCAGATTGACCGTGGCCGTCGCGCCACGCCAGCATGCGCCGCACCAGCCGCATGCGCTGGGCGCCACCGCCGACGCGGCCCCTCAACCATCGGGAACCTGCTCATGAAGCGTCTCATCCGATATTCGTTTGCCGGAATCACCATCGCCCTGCTGGCGGCTTGCGGAGGCGGTTCCGCCCCGGGCGCCGACACACTGCAGCCGCTGGCTGCCACCTCGATATCGGCCGCCGCGGCCGGCCTGCAAGTCGAGGGCGGCGCGCTGCGCACGGTGCTCGACCCGCGTCTGCAGCGCGCGACGGGAGCGCAGCGGGTGTGGGTCACGCTGTCCGAACCTTCGCTCGCCGAAGTGCGGTCGGCGCAGCTCGCCGCGGTCGGGCTCGAGATGCAGGCCCGCAGCCTGGGGACGAAGTCGAACGCGCACATCCTGAGCGCCACCGACCGGGCGCAGAAGAGCGCCCTGGCAGTCCAGCGCGACGCACTGCGTGTGCAGCAGGACGACCTGGTGAACCAGTTGCGCGGCATGGGCGCGCAGGAACTCGGCCGCGTGCATGTGGCCCACAACGCCGTGGCGCTGCGGGTCGATGCCGCCGCGCTGAAGACGATCGCGCAGCTCGCGGGCGTGGCCAAGGTGCGCCCGGTGGTCGACTATGCGCTGGACCTGAGCGAGACCGTGCCCTACGTCGGCGGCACCGCGGTGCAGGCGATGGGCCGTACCGGCGCCGGCGTGAAAGTCGCGGTGCTCGACTCGGGCATCGACTACACCCACCGCAACCTGGGTGGCGCCGGAACCGCCGCGGCCTACGCCGCCGCCTACGGCACCGGCACCTCCGACCCGAAGAACACCACGCTCGACGGCCTGTTCCCCACCGCCAAGGTGGTGGGTGGCTACGACTTCGTCGGCGAGAGCTGGCCCAACGGCCCCGAAGCGCCCGACCCCGATCCGATCGACCATGAAGGCCACGGCACCCACGTGGCCGACATCATCGCCGGGCGCAGTGCCGACGGCACCCACAAGGGCATGGCGCCGGGCGCGGTGCTCTATGCCGTGAAGGTGTGCAGCGCGGTGGCGAGCAGCTGCAGCGGCGTGGCGCTGCTGCAGGGCATGGACTACGCGCTCGACCCGAACGGCGACGGCGACACCAGCGACGCGGTCGACGTGATCAACATGTCGCTCGGCCAGGCCTACGGCCAGATCGAGGACGACCTGACGCTGGCGGCGACCAATGCCGTCAAGCTCGGCGTCGTGGTCGTGGTCTCGGCCGGCAACTCGGCCAACCGGCCGTACGTGGTGGGCTCACCGTCCACCGGCGTCGGTGTGATCAGCGTCGCGCAGACGCAGACGCCCAGCGCCAAGGCGGTGCCGCTGGTGATCAACGCGCCGGCCTCGATCGCGGGCCTCTACGGCAACACCCAGACACTCGACTTCGCGCCGATCGGCGCCGGCGTCACCGGCGACGTCGTGTACTACGGGCGTGGTTGCCCGGGCGACCCGGTGGCCACCAGTCCGAGCGGCAAGATCGCCTTGATCGACCGCGGCGCCTGTGCGGTCAGCCTGAAGGTCGACGCCGCTGCCAGGGCGGGCGCGCGCGGCGTGCTGATCGGTCTGGTCGCGCCGGGCGACGCGGTCGCGTTCTCGTTCGGCGGCGGCACCACGTTCGTGCCGTCGCTGGTGATCCAGCAGTCGCTGTCCAGCGCCATCAAGGGCCGGCTCGTGGCGGCCGAAGTCGTCAACGCGTCGATGTCCAACGCCGCGGCGATCGCGCTGGTGGGCAGCATGGCGAGCACCTCGTCGCGCGGCCCGGCGATCAGCACCCAGCACATCAAGCCGGAAATCGGCGCACCGGGCGCGTCGGTCTCGGCCGAGGTCGGCACCGGCACCGGCGAAACCGCGTTCGGCGGCACGTCGGGGGCGGCGCCGATGGTGTCGGGAGCGGCGGCCTTGCTGATCGAGGCCTTCCCGACCCGCTCGCCGGAGCGCATCAAGGCGATGCTGATGAACAGCGCCGAGACCGTGGTCTACACCAACCCGGCGCTGATCCCCGGCGAACTGGCGCCGATCACGCGCATCGGCGCCGGCGAGTTGCGCGTCGATCGGGCGATTGCGCTCACGTCGCTGGCCTGGAACCCGGCCCAGAAGGCGGCCGCGCTGTCGTTCGGCGCGCTCGAAGTCGACCGCGCCATGAAGACGCCAGAGCAGACGCTGCGGGTCGAGAACTACTCCGGCTCGTCCAAGACCTACACCGTCACGCCGAGCTTCCGCTACGCGAACGACCAGGCCAGCGGCGCCGTCAAGGTCGTGGTGCCGGCCAAGCTCACGGTGCCGGCCAACGGCCACGAAGATCTGGAGGTGCAGTTGGCGATCGACCCCGACAAGCTGCCCTCGTGGTCGATGAACGGCGGCTCGCAGGGCGGCAACGGCGCGGGCCTGAACGGGCCCGAGTACGACGGCTACCTGACACTCACGGCCGGTGCCGAAAAGCTCACGGTGCCGTGGCACGTGCTGCCGCGCCGTGCCGCCGCCACCGAAGCGCGATGGAACGGCGGGCGCGACGCGGCGCTGTCGGTGGCCCTGAAGAACAGCGGCCGCGAAGTCGGCCAGTACGAGCTCTTCTCGCTGATGGCCACGAGCCCGAAGCTGCCGAAGTCGGCCTTGCCCAAGCCGGGCGACAACTTCGCCGCGGTCGATCTGCGCGCGGTCGGCGTGCGCTATCTGGCCCCCGAGGTCTGCGGCGTGGCCGGCGGCTGCCTGGAGTTCGCCGTCAACACCTACGGACGGCGCGCCCACCCGGCGTACCCGGGCGGGTTCGAGATCGACATCGACACCAACGGCGACGGCGTGCCGGACTACTACGTCTACAACGCCGAGAACGGCGGCTTCAACGTGACCGGCCAGACGCTGATCTACGTCCAGAGGGCCACCTCCACCGCGAGCACGGCCTACTTCTATGCCGACGCCGACCTCAACTCGGGCAACATGATCATGACCGTGCCGATGAACGCGCTGGGCCTGCAGACCGGCACGACGATCGGCTTCACCGCGCTGGCGTTCGACGACTACTTCTCCGGGCTGGTCAGCGACACGCTCGCCGGCATGCGCTTCACGCCAGGGGCGGCACGCTTCAATGCGGTCGGGTTGCCGTTCGGCGAAGTGCCGGCGGCCGGCCGCGGGCGCATCGAGGTGACGCGCGCCAACGTGGCCGACGCCGCGTCGACCGAGTCGGGTCTGTTGTTCATGCACCGGCGCAATACCGGCCTGGAAGCCGACCTGCTCAAGTTGCAAGAAGACTGACCCGCGCAATCGAAGCGGCCGCACCCGCGCGCCGCTTTCGATTGCGCCAACGAAGGGCCGCGCATGCGGCCCTTCCCGCTTTGTGCCGTGCGTTGAGCGCTCAGGTGATCACGGTAGGCCGCGTGCGCCCGGTGTATCGCCGGATGCCGGCGAGCTGGTCGGCCAGCGCGACCAGCGGCGCCAGCGCCTGCTGCGTGTCGATGGCGTGCCGCGCGGCGTCGGGCTCGAACCGTTCGAGGTAGACGCGCAGGGTCGCGCCTTCGGTGCCGGTGCCCGAGAGCCGGAACACGATGCGCGAGCCGTCGTGCAGGCCGATGCGCACCCCCTGCGCGGTGCTGACCGAACCGTCGACCGGGTCGGTGTAGGCAAAGTCGTCGGCGCTGGCGACGGTGGCGCCGTCGATCACCCGGCCCGGCAGCGTGGCCAATGACGCGCGCAACTGCGCGATCAGCGCGTTCGCCGCGGTGCTGTCGACACCTTCGTAGTCGTGGCGCGAGTAGTAGTTGCGACCGAAGCGCTGCCAGTGGTCGCGCAGCACCTGCTCGACCGACAGGCCGCGCACCGCGAGGATGTTGAGCCAGAACAGCACCGCCCACAGGCCGTCTTTCTCGCGCACGTGGTCCGAGCCGGTGCCCGCGCTTTCTTCGCCGCACAGCGTGACCTGGCCGGCGTCGAGCAGGTTGCCGAAGAACTTCCAGCCGGTCGGGGTCTCGAAACAGCGGATGCCGAGCGCCGCGGCAACGCGGTCGACCGCCGCGCTGGTGGGCATCGAACGCGCCACGCCCTTCAGGCCGGCGGCGTAGCCGGGCACGAGATGCGCGTTCGCGGCGAGCACCGCCAGGCTGTCGCTGGGGGTGACGATGAAGTGCCGGCCGACGATCATGTTGCGGTCGCCGTCGCCGTCGCTCGCGGCGCCGAAGTCGGGGGCCGCTTGCATCCCTGCCCCGGAGCCGGGCGCCGCATGTGTCCCGGCCCCGGAGCCCGGCGCATTCATCGCCGCGATCAGGTCGGCCGCATAGGTCGGGTTCGGGTCCGGGTGGCCGCCGCCGAAGTCGGCCAGCGGCACGCCGTTCATCACGCTGTCGGGCGGCGCCCCCAGGCGCCTGACGAAAATCTCGTGGGCGTAGGGCCCGGTGACGGCATGCATCGCATCGAAGCACATCCGCCACGTGCCCGAGCGCAGCAACGCACCGATGCGGTCGAAGTCGAACAGCGTGGCGAGCAGGTCGGCGTGGTCGACCACCGGGTCGATGACCTCGACCGCCATGCCGGCCAGCGGCGTGCTGCCGATCCGCGCCAGATCGATGTCCGGGGCTTCCACTGTGAGGTAGCGCGCGATCGTCTGCGTGCAGGCGTAGATCGCCTCGGTGATCTTCTCGGGCGCCGGGCCACCGTTGCCGGTGTTGTATTTGATGCCGAAGTCGCCCTGCGGCCCGCCGGGGTTGTGGCTGGCCGACAGGATGATGCCGCCGAACGCCGCGCGCTTGCGGATGACGCAGCTCGCCGCCGGCGTCGACAGGATGCCATGCTGGCCCACCAGCACCCGGGCCACGCCGTTGGCTGCCGCCATGCGCAGGATGGTCTGGATCGCGGTGTCGTTGAAGTAGCGGCCGTCGCCGCCGAGCACCAGCGTCTGGCCGGCGATGCCTTCGAGCGCGTCGAAGATCGACTGCACGAAGTTCTCGAGGTAGGGCGCCTGCTGGAACCGCGTGACCTTCTTGCGCAGGCCGGACGTGCCGGGGCGCTGGCCTTCGATCGGTCGGGTCGGGACGGTGTTCGCGTTCATGGTGCAGCCCCTGCGGACGTCGGTGGTGAAGCGATTCAGGTCGCCAGCTTCAGGAACAGGTCGCGGTCGGGTGCGAAGTTGGCGTACAGCGGCAGCAGCGCGCCGCCGATCGCACGCGCGTCCGGCCCGATCGTGCCTTCGAGCACGACCGGGCGGGCCACGCCCTCCCAGTCGTAGCGGTCGAGCGCGCGGTGGACGCTGTCGAGCACCGCGGCGAGCAGTTCGCGGCTGCACGAGCCGTCGATGATCACGCCGTCGAGGTCGAGCAGGCAGGCCGCGCTGTTGATCGCGAACGCCACCGCCGGGCCGGCCTCGCGCAGCCACGCGTCGGTGTGCGTCGAACACGGCGGGCTCAGCGCGCGCGCGTCGGCCGCGGCGCCGGGATCGATCCCGGCCGCGGTATAGCGCGCTTCCAGGTTGATCAGCGACGCCTCGCTGAGCAGTTGGTGCGGCGCGCCGGCGCGGCCCGCCGTGCGGGCCAGGCCGAGCGGCATCGAACCGACCGCGCCGGCGTTGCCGTGCTGGCCCGAACGAAGATGGCTGTCGATCACCAGCCCGCCGCCGATGAAGGTGTCGAAGTACACGTACAGAAAGCTGCGGATGCTGCGCCCGCGCCCGGCCACGAGCTCGGCGACGCAGGCCGCCGCGGTGTCCTTGACGAACACGACCGGCAGGTCGGTCATCGCCGCCACGCGTTCGCGGATGTCGATGTTCGACCACTTCGCGGCCAGCGCCGGGTCGATGCCGAGCAGGCGCTGCCAGCCGCCCAGCGACAGCGGCGCGGCGATGCCCACGCCGTGCAGCCGCGTGCGCAACTTGACCGGCAGCGTGCGCGTGAGCTGGCGCAGGCGCGCCTCGATCTCGCCGAACAGGGATTCGGGGTCGGGAAACGCGTAGTCGAGCGCAAGCCGCGCCCGCACCTGGCCCGTGAAGTCGAGCAGCAGCATGTCCAAGCTGCGCCGGCCGATCTTGATGCCGATCGAGAACGCGCCATCGGCATTCAGCGCCATCGGCACCGACGGCTGGCCGACCTTGCCGCGCAACGGCGCGAGCTTGCGCACCAGCGCGTCGGTCTCGAGCCGCGCGATGATGACCTGCACCGTCTGCGGGGTGAGCCGGGTCAGCCGCGCGAGGTCGGCCTTGGGCAGGCTGCCGTGCAGACGGATCGCCTGCAGCACCACGCGCTCGTTGAACTGTCGCATGCCGACCTGGTTGGAGCCGCGCGGGCGCAGCCGCTGCTCCGCCGCGACTGCCGGACTCATGGGCGCGCCCGCGGCGAGGCGGGAAGGCACTCGAAGGTCTTCTTTGCCGCAAAGGCACACGGGGCGCAAAGGCAAGACACGGCTTCCTTCCTGCTTCTTGGCGTTGTTTGCGCCTTTGCGGCACGGCACCGTCGCATCGCGCTCGACCTTGCGACCGTGCTCATCAGGCAACCTTCGCGCTTCGCACTGCGGTGAATTCGCCTTTCGGGCGGCCGGGCAGGCTCATCAGGCAACCTCCGTGCTTCGCACTGCGGTGAATTCGCCTTTCGGGCGGCCGGGCAGGCTCATGGCCGCAGCGCCTCGGCGATCACGCCCTTCTTGAACAGGAAGTTGGCCCAGGGCTGCAGCTCACCGGTCTGCACGATCGCGTAGGCCCGGCCCACACGCTCGTAGAACGCGAAGCGTTCGGTGGCCTCGCACTGCGCCGGCACGGCCTGGCCGCGTGCCGCCATGTCGGCGATGACCTCGCGCTGCAGGGCCGAGCGGTAGCCGTCGACGCTGCCGCCGACCTGCATGTAGGCCACCGGGCGGGGCACGAAGTCGTCGAGCGGCAGCACCGACAGCACCGCCGCACAGGCCTCGCGCATCGTGGCGCCGGGCAGGCGCAGCACGATGCCGTGGCGGCCGAGCGATGCGGCGGTGAAGTTGGCGTCGGCGAGCACGATCTCGTCGCCATGGCCCATTTCGCACAGCACCTTGAGCAGGTCCGGGCCGAGCAGCGGGTCGATGTTCTTCAGCATGGTGAGGGTTCGCGCGGGTTCGGGGACGCAGGGGCGGGCCTTCAGGTCAGGCCAGCGCCTCGGCCGGCAGCTCGTCGGGGCGCATGGCCCCGGTCATGACCGCGACCGTGTCGCTCATGCTGATCTTCTTCGGGTCGACGATGCAGGCGCGCTTGCCCAGCCGCGCGATGTGGATGCGGTCGGCGATCTCGAACACGTGTGGCATGTTGTGGCTGATCAGGATCACCGGCAGGCCCTTGTCGCGCACGCGGCGGATCAGTTCGAGCACCATGTTGCCCTCCTTGACGCCGAGCGCGGCGGTGGGCTCGTCGAGGATCACGACGTGGCGCGCGAACGCCGCGCTGCGTGCCACCGCAACGCACTGGCGCTGCCCGCCGGAGAGCGTTTCGACGGCCTGCGTCATCGAGCGGATGCCGACCTTCAGCTCGTTCATGCGGGCGATGCTTTCCTCGAGCATCTTGCGCTTGTCGATGATGCGCAGCAGCCGCGCCAGCAGGCCGGGCTTGATGATCTCGCGGCCCATGAACAGGTTCTCGGCGATCGTCATCGCCGGCGCCACCGCCAGGTCCTGGTAGACGGTCTCGATGCCTTCGCGGCGCGCGTCGATCGGCGACCTGAAGTGGATGACCTTGCCGTCGAGCTTGATCTCGCCTTCGTCGGGGATCGTCGCCCCCGACAGCGCCTTGATCAGCGACGACTTGCCGGCGCCGTTGTCGCCGATCACCGCCATGATCTCGCCGGCGCGCAGCTCGAAGTCGACGCCGTCGAGCGCGACCACCTGGCCGTAGCGCTTGACCAGGCCGCGTGCTTCCATCACCAGATTCGCCGGGTTGCGGTTGGTGCTCATCAGCGGGCTCCCTTGCGTGAAAGTTGATCGGTGGCCACCGCCAGGATGACGAGCACGCCGGTGATCAGCACCTGGTACACGGACGACACGCCCATCAGCGTCAGGCCGTTGCGGAACACCCCGACGATGACCGCGCCGAGCAGGCTGCCGAGCACCATGCCGCGGCCGCCGAACAGGCTGGTGCCGCCGAGCACCACCGCGGTGATCGCGTCGAGGTTCTCGGTCTGGCCGGCGTTCGGGTCGCCCACGCCGGTGCGAGCCACCGACAACAGCGAGGCAATGCCGTAGAACAGGCCCGCGGTGATGTAGACGCCGAGCAGCACCCGGTCGGTGGCGAT
>JAGWTP010000116.1 GCA_028868895.1 Burkholderiales bacterium | reverse complement strand
ACGTGGCGGAAGGTCCAGGCCCGCTTCGGCTCGATCTCGGCCGGGCCCTTCTGGCCCCAGTGCGCGAGCAGCGCCGCGAACAGGACCGGCCGGTAACTGACGTCGTACGACACGCCTTCGAGCACCTGCGGCAAACGCTCGAACGCCAGGTACGCGAACGGCGAGATCGGGTCGAACCAGAAGTTCAGGTGTTTCATGGCCGAGGCGCCGGGTCTTGCAGCGCTGCGGGCGCTGTCTTCGCTTGGCGCAGCGCCAGCGCGGCGCACACATGCCGCTTGTCTTCATTGCTCAGCGTCGACCAGGCGGCGATCTCGGCCAGCGTGCGCGCGCAGCCCACGCACAGGCCGCTGCGCTCGTCCATGCGGCACACCCCGGTACACGGGCTGGCAAGCTCCACCGGATCAGCCATGCGCAACCCCGGTCACGCGAGCACCACATCCGACGCCGGTGCGCCGGTCAGTCGCACCAGGTCCTGCGGGCTCAACCTGAACACGCCGTGCGGGTGACCGGCCGCGGCCCAGATTTCCTCGAAGCGAAACAGCTCGCGGTCGATCAGCAGGACCGGCGGCGTGCTGTGACCCACCGGCGCCACGCCGCCGATCGTGTAGCCGGTCTTGGCCTTGACGAACTCGGCATCGGCGCGGCCGACTGCGCCGACCAATGCCGCGACCTTGCGCTCGTCGACCCGCTGGTCGCCCGAGGTCACGACCAGCACCGCCGCGTCGTCGGACCGGCGCCTGAACACCACGCTCTTGGCGATCTGGCCCACCTGCACGCCCAGCGCATCGGCGGCCTCCTGCGCGGTGCGCGCGGCGATCTCGAGAAAGACCGGCGCGTGGCCATGCCGGCGCTGTTCCAGCAGCGCGCTGACGCGGCGAAAGCCCTCGGGGCGATCCTGCAGGTCGACCTGCTTGCCCGCGTTCATGCGGCCGCCACCTGCGCCTTGGCCGCGCGCCTGGCGAGCCACGCATTGCCGGTGCGCGACACCGGCTTGCGGCCGAGCACGCCGGAAATGAACGCGGCCGCATCGACCAGCCGGTCGAGGTCGACACCGGTCTCGATGCCCAGCCCGTCGAGCATGAACAGCACGTCTTCGGTGCCGACGTTGCCGGTCGCCCCCTTCGCGTACGGGCAGCCGCCCAGGCCGGCCACGCTGGCGTCGAAGGTGTGCACGCCCATCTGCAGGCAGGCGTAGATGTTGGCCAGCGCCTGGCCGTAGGTGTCGTGGAAATGACCGCTGACCTCGTCGAGCGGGAAGTGCTTCAAGGCCCGCTCCATCGCCGCCTGCGCGCGTCGGGGCGTGCCCACGCCGATGGTGTCCGCCACGCCGCAGTGGTCGACGCCGATGGCCTTCATCAGCCGCACCACGCGCTCCACCTCGTCGGGTGTGACCTCGCCCTGGTACGGGCAGCCGAGCGCGACCGAGATCGCGCAGCGCACCTTGATCGCCTGCGCGTGCGCGGCCGCGACCACCGGCGCAAAGCGCGCGATGCTTTCTTCGATGCTGCAGTTGATGTTGCGCTGGCTGAAGGCCTCGCTGGCGGCGCCGAACACGACGATCTCGTCGGGCCGGTGGGCCGGGTCCTTGACCGCCGCGTCGAAGCCCTTGAGGTTGGGCGTGAGCACCGAATAGCGCACCCCGCCGGCGCGCCGCACGCCGGCCATCACCTGGGCGTTGTCGGCCATCTGCGGCACCCACTTCCGGCTGACGAAGCTGGTGACCTCGATCTCGCGCAGGCCGGCGGCCTGCAGGCGGTGCACCAGTTCGATCTTGGTGGCCGCGTCGACCGGCGCCTGCTCGTTCTGCAAACCGTCGCGCGGACCGACTTCGACAAGGGTGACTCGGGCTGGATTCATGACGAATGTCTCGATGTATTGATCAACGACGCGCTGGCCCCCGGAGTTAGGGGTAGCCATGCCCCGGCAAGACCACGACGATGCACTTGCTTACAAACTTTTCAGGTTGCACCGTGGACTCCAACACCCGCCTTCGCATCGCCGCCCGCATCCATTTTGCGCTGCTGCGCCAGTACGGCGAAGACGTGGCGGTGAGCACCCTGTTGCGCGGCGAGGGTGATGCCCGCGAGGCCTTGTGGGTCTGCGAAGCGTCGGGCGACGTCGAGTTGATCGAGCTGGCGCGGCGGTTCAACGCACCGACCGCGGCCACTGCTCGCCAAGCCGATGCGCCGGTGAGCCCGCGTCGTCCCTTGGCCGAGCCGGCCCGCGGGCGACACGGCGTGCCGCTGGACACGGCCTGGTCGCACGAAAGCTCCGGCTTCGAACTGTCGCGCCCGCCGTCGGTCGGCGATGCGCCTTTGTCGAAGCCGTCGGCGGGCTGGCTCAACCCGGCCCGCTGGTTGCGCGGCAGCTCCGCCCACTGAGGCGCGGCCTGGTGGTCGCACGGCGCGGCCCGGCTCACGCCGGCGCCATCCGCAGCAGCTCGCCGCCTTCTCCGACCTGGTCGCCCACGGCGTAGAGCACGGCCTCGATCGTGCCGTCGCGTGGTGCGGCAATGGTGTGCTCCATCTTCATCGCCTCCATCACCGCCAGCGGCTGGCCCTGCGTGACCACGTCGCCGGCCTTGGCCAGAAAGGCGATCACCTTGCCCGGCATCGGCGCGAGCAGGCCGCCGGTCTCGACGGCGCCGTCGGCCGAGTGGGCGATCGGGTCGAACTCGAAGACCACCGCCGAGCCTTCGGGCGCGAACACGCTGAAGCGCTCGCCGGTGGCGTAGACGGTGAGCGCCCAGCGGCGTTCGCCCAGGCCGACGTCGTAGAGCGCGCCACCACGCGCGGCGGTCGCGAGCGGCCAGCGCTGCGTGCCCAGCACCAGGGTCTGCGTGCCGGCATTGCGTTCGAGCCTGAAGATGTGGTGGGTGCCCTGGGCCTCGATGTCGAAACGCCGCGTGGCGCTGCCGTGCAGGCGCCAGCCATCACGGCGTGACCACGGGTCGGCGGTCTCCAGCGCACGCTCGGCCGCGAGCGCGTGGGCGACGACGCCCGCGGCGGCCACTTCGAGCGGCAGCGGCTCGGCGTTGAACAGCACCGCGCGCTCGCGCTCGATCAGCGCGGTGTCGAGGTCGGCGTTCGCGAACGACGCACTCGCCGCCACGCGCCGCAGGAACGCGACATTGGTGTGCGGCCCGACGATGTGCATCTGCGCCAGCGCCGCGTCGAGCCGCGCCAGCGCCTGGGCGCGGTCGGCGCCCCAGACGATCAGCTTGGCGATCATCGAGTCGTAGTACGGCGAGATCGAATCGCCTTCGCGCACGCCGGCGTCGACGCGCACCGGCGCACTCGACGCGCCGACTCCGGCCAGCGCACCGCGCTCGAAGTTCACCGCACCGGGCGGCGTGCGGTACACGTCGAGCCGGCCGGTCGCGGGCAGGAACTGTGCGTCCGGGTTCTCGGCGCAGATGCGCGCCTCGATCGCGTGGCCGTGGATGCGCAGCTCGTGCTGCTGCAGCGGCAGTGGCTCGCCGCAGGCCACCCGCAACTGCCACTCGACCAGATCGAGCCCGGTGACCGCCTCGGTCACCGGGTGCTCGACCTGCAACCGGGTGTTCATCTCCATGAAGAAGAAGCGCAGGTCGCCGTCGGACGTGGGCTCGGCGATGAACTCGACCGTGCCCGCGCCCACGTAGCCCACCGCCTGGGCCGCCGCCACCGCGGCCGCACCCATCTCGGCGCGCCGCGCCGCGCTCAGGCCCGGCGCGGGCGCTTCTTCGAGCACCTTCTGGTGGCGGCGCTGGACCGAGCAGTCGCGCTCGAACAGGTAGACGCAATGGCCGTGCGCATCGCCGAACACCTGGATCTCGATGTGGCGCGGCCGCGTGACATAGCGCTCGATCAGCACCGCGTCGTCGCCGAAGCTGTTGATCGCCTCGCGCTTGCACGAGGCGAGCGCGGCGTCGAAGTCTTGCGCCCGGGTGACGATGCGCATGCCCTTGCCGCCGCCGCCCGCGCTGGCCTTGATCAGCACCGGGTAGCCGATGCGGTCGGCCTCGGTTCGCAACATCACCGGGTCTTGGCCGGCGCCGTGGTAGCCCGGCACCAGCGGCACGCCGGCCTTCGCCATCAGGCGCTTGGACTCGGCCTTCAACCCCATCGCCTTGATCGCCGAGGGTGGCGGGCCGATGAACACCAGCCCGGCGTCGGCACAGGCCTGCGCGAACTCCTCGTTTTCGCTCAGGAAGCCGTAGCCCGGGTGCACCGCTTGCGCGCCGGTGGCCCGGGCCGCTTCGATGATGCGGTCGCCGCGCAGGTAGCTCTCCTTGGGCGTCGAGGCGCCGATGTGCACGGCTTCGTCGCAGGCGAGCACGTGCCTGGCGTTCGCGTCGGCGTCGGAGTAGACGGCGACGGTGCGCACGCCGAGCTTGCGCGCGGTGGCCGCCACCCGGCAGGCGATCTCTCCCCGATTGGCAATCAGAATCTTCTTGAACATGTGAACCTCACGTCGACGGCAACCCCGCCCCGAGCCAACCCGACACGCGCCGCACCAGGCGGCGCAGGAACTTCGCCAGCGCCCAGGTCAGCGCCACCATCACGACCAGGGCCACCGCGAGCGCCGCGAAGAAGACGGTCGGATGCGCCCACGACAGCCACAGGCTCAGCGGCACGACGGTGTCGCCGAGCAGCGACATCGCCAGGTTCGAGAACGGCTCGGGCGATGTATTCAGCGCCGCGCGCGTGGTCGCCTTCGCAACGTGGCTGGTGGCGGCCAGCGTGCCGCCCATCAGCGCCGCGGCCAGGGCCCAGCTGGCGTGGTCGGCGCCGAACACGGCCGCCGCCAACGCGGCGCCGGCGGGGATGCGGATCAGCGTGTGGATCGCGTCCCACAGCGTGTCGACACCGGGGATCTTGTCGGCGAAGAACTCGACGAACAGCATCAGGCCGCTGGCGCCGAGCAGCAGCGGCGACTGCAGCACCTTCAGCCCGGCCGGCAGGTCGATCCAGCCGAGCGTGCCCGCCATGCCGGTCAGGAACACGACCGCGTACAGCCGCAAGCCGCTGGCCCAGCCGAGCGCGGCGGCGATCGCGATCAAGTCGGGCGCGTTCAGCGGCAGGGTGTTCATCAGGCAACCTTCGTGCTTCGCACTGCGGTGAATTCGCCTTTCGGGCGGCCGGGCAGGCTCACTGGCCGTCGATCAGCCACGCCGGCTTGCGCTTGTTCAGGAAGCTCTGCACGCCTTCGCGGCCTTCGTCGCTGGCGCGGATGTCGGCGATGCGGCGGGCGGTCTCGGCGCGCAGCGCGTCGGTGATCGGCGCCCCGGCCACGTCCTGCACCAGCGCCTTGCAGGCGCGCACCGCCATCGGGCCGTTGGCCACCAGCGCAGCGACGATCTCGTCGACTCTGGCGTCCAGCGCATCGCCCGCGCACAACTCGTGCACGAAACCGAACCCATGCGCCTGCGCGGCGCTGAAGCGCTCGGCGGTGACGAAGTAGCGCCGCGCGGCCTGCTCGCCCATCGCGCGGATCACGTACGGGCTGATCGTGCCGGGCAGCAGCCCGAGCCGGGCTTCGCTCAGGCAGAAGTTCGCGCCCTCCGCGGCCACCAGCACGTCGCACACCGCCGCCAGGCCGACGCCGCCGGCGTAGCAGTCGCCATGGATGCGCCCGACCACCGGCACCGGGCAGCGGTAGACGGCCCACAGCATGTCGGCCAGCGCCTGCGCATCGGCGCGGTTGCGATCCCAGTCGAAGCCCGCCATCGCGCGCATCCAGCCCAGGTCGGCGCCGGCACAGAAGGCCTTGCCGTGGCCGCCGAGGACGATCGCGCGCAGCGTGGTGTCGTGTGCGAACTGCGTGAACGCCACGCTCAGCTCGGCGATCAGCGTTTCGTTGAAGGCGTTGCGAACCTCCGGTCGGTTCAGGTAGACGCGGGCTACCGGGCCATAGCGTTGAATGTCGAGTGCGGTCATCTGCAGGTTCCGGTTTGCGGTGTCGAAGTCAGCGCGGCGACGTCCGCTCGTAGGCTCCGATTGCCTCGCGCGTGCGCCACGCCGGCGGGGCCTCGACCGTCGCCCAGTATTCGTGCACTTCGACGATCAATTCGGCGTCAAAGCGGAACAACGAGTTGGCGAAGAAGCGCTGCGTGCCGTGCGTGACTTCGACCACCGTATGAATCCGCCCGTCGAGCAGCGGGTTGAGCTCGATGATGCGGATCCGCCAGCCTTCAGGGTAGATCACATTGACGCGAACGATCGCGTCGGCGTCGAGGAAGCGTTCGCCCGAGCTGGGCCAGGTCAACGTGGCGGCATCGGCGAACAGGCGCCTGGCGCCGGCCCAGTCGCGCGCTTCGAACCGCGCCCACAACGCCTCGACGCAACGTGCGCGCGCGGTCGCGTCGACGTTCATCATCACCGCTTCAATACCGCTTCGCGACTTCATCGAGCATCACTTCAGTCGCGCCGCCGCCGACGGCGAGCACGCGCGCGTCGCGCCACAGGCGCTCGATCGCGGTGTCGCGCATGTAGCCCATGCCACCGTGAAACTGCTGGCACCCCGAGACGACCTCGTTGACCAGTTCGCCCGTCAGCGCCTTCAGCATCGAAACCTCCTGCACCACGTCCTGGCCCTGGGTGACGCGCCAGGCGCAGTGGTACATGAACGCCCTGGCGGCGCGCACCTTGGCGTCGAGCATCGCCAGGCGCTGGCGCACCACCTGCTTTTCGAACAGCGCACCGCCGAAGGCCTGGCGCTGGCGCACGTGGTCGAGCGTGAGCCGCAGCGCCTGCGTGCAGTGGCCGACCGCCATCGCGGCGAGCGCGATGCGTTCGGTCTGGAAGTTCTTCATCAGCGAGTAGAAGCCCTTGTGCTCCTCGCCGAGCAGGTTGGCGGCGGGGATGCGGCAGTCGTCGAACACCAGCTCGGCGGTGTCAGACGACAGCCAGCCCGACTTCTTCAGCGCGCGCCCGACGCTGAAACCCGGGGTGCCCTTCTCGACGATGAACATCGACATCGCATGCCGCGCCGGCCCGGTCTTGGCGGCGATGAATAACAGGTCGGCGTGCACGCCGTTGGTGATGAAGAGCTTGGTGCCGTTGAGCACCCAGTGGTCGCCGCGCCCGTCGTGCACGCGCCGGGCGGTGGTCTTGATGCCGGCCACGTCGGAGCCGGCGCCGGGTTCGGTGATGCCCACCGCGGTGATCGTGCGGCCCGACGTCACGCCCGGCATGCAGCGCGCGAGCTGGGCCGCGCTGCCCGCATGGTGCAGGTGCGGGCTGGCCATGTCGGTGTGCACCAGCACGGTGATGATGAAGCCGCCGAAGGTCGACTGCGACAGCGCCTCGGCGAACACCAGGTTGGTCAGCGCGTCGGCGTCGGCGCCGCCGTATTCGCCCGCGTACATCAGGCCGAGCAGGCCCGCGTCCCCCATCTTGCGCAACACCTCGCGCGGCGTGCAGCCGGCCTCTTCCCAGGCAAGCGCATGCGGCTCGACCTCGCGCGCGATGAAGCGCGCGATCTGCTCGCGCAGTTGTTCGTGCTCGGGGGTGAGGTAGACGCTGTCCATGAGCGGCATCGGGCTGCGCCGTCAGTGTTGCCAGCCGCGCAGCCCACGCAGCGATTCGAATGCGTCGAAATCCTTGTCGCGGTGCAGCAGGGCGTAGTCGCGTTCGATGCAAAAGGTGGCGACGAGCACGTCGATCGGGCTGCGCACCGTGACGCCTTGCGCGCGCAGGCTGCGGTAGTGGGCCGAGGCGGCAAGTGCCGGATGGTGGCCGGCGGTGGATTCGATGTCGAGCGACTCCATCAAGTGCTTGGCCTCACGGTGGGCGCGCTCGGAGCGAAAGCCACGAAGCACTTCAAAGAGCACGAGGTCTGGAACGACGATGCGGACCTCCCCGTTGCGCAACATGTGCTTGAGCAGTTCGGCGGCCGGGGCGCCGGTCTTGTTGAAGAAGTCGATCCAGACGGACGAATCAACGACCAGCACGGCGTTTCGCCCCGGCTGCCGCCTTCGAGGGCGCTTTGGATACCGGCTCGGCGCTGCGCTTGCGGTTGGCCGCCCCGGCAGCGCCGGTGACCGCAGCCGCCGTCGTGTCCGCCACTTCGGCAACGACGGGTCGGGTCCAGTCGATCGAGTCGTCGCCCTCCCACTTCAACTTGCCCTCCCACTTCAGTATTTCCCGGTACGCGACCTGGCGCGCGAGCAGTTTCAGACCCGCCTCCACGGCTTCCTTCTTGGTCTGGTACGGACCGGCTTGCATCGCCTTGCTCATGAGGGCATCGTCGATATCGATGTTGGTGCGCATGATGTGTATCAGGTTTGCTCGGGAGACACAGCGTACACGATCTACATCCGGAAGATGCCGAACTTCGCCTCCGGGATCGGCGCGTTCAGGCTCGCCGAGATCGCCAGCGCGAGCAGGGCGCGGGTGTGCGCCGGGTCGATCACGCCGTCGTCCCACAGCCGCGCGCTGGCGTAGTACGGGTGCGCCTGGTGCTCGAACTGGTCGAGGATCGGCTGCCTGAACGCCGCCTCTTCGGCGCCGCTCCAGGCGCCGCCGCGCGCTTCGATGCCGTCGCGCTTCACGGTGGCGAGCACGCTGGCGGCCTGCTCGCCGCCCATCACGCTGATGCGCGCGTTCGGCCACATCCACAGAAAGCGCGGCGAGTACGCGCGCCCGCACATGCCGTAGTTGCCGGCGCCGAAACTGCCGCCGATGATCACGGTGAACTTGGGCACGGTGGCGGTCGAGACCGCGGTGACCATCTTCGCGCCGTGCTTGGCGATGCCTTCGGCCTCGTACTTGCGCCCGACCATGAAGCCGGTGATGTTCTGCAGGAACACCAGCGGGATCTTGCGCTGGCAGCACAGCTCGATGAAGTGCGCGCCTTTCTGCGCCGACTCCGAAAACAGCACGCCGTTGTTGGCGATCAGGCCCACCGGCATGCCTTCGATGTGGGCGAAGCCGGTCACGAGCGTGGTCCCGTAGCGGGCCTTGAACTCGTCGAACTCGCTGCCATCGACGATGCGCGCGATGATCTCGCGCACGTCGTAGGGCTTGCGCGTGTCGGTCGGGATCACGCCGTGCAACTCGCTCGGATCGAACAGCGGCGGGCGCGGCGCGACGCAGCGTTGTTCGTGCGCCTTGCGCCAGTTCAGGTTCGCGACCGACGCGCGCGCGATCGCCAGCGCATGGGTGTCGTTCTGTGCCAGGTGATCGGCCACGCCCGACAGGCGCGTGTGCACGTCGCCGCCGCCGAGGTCCTCGGCACTGACGATCTCGCCGATGGCGGCCTTCACCAGCGGTGGCCCGGCCAGAAAGATCGTGCCCTGGTTCTTGACGATGATCGACTCGTCGCTCATCGCCGGCATGTACGCGCCGCCGGCCGTGCACGAGCCCATCACGACCGCGATCTGCGGGATGCCCTGCGCGCTCATCTGGGCCTGGTTGTAGAAGATGCGGCCGAAATGCTCGCGGTCGGGGAACACCTCGTCCTGGTTGGGCAGGTTGGCGCCGCCGCTGTCGACGAGGTAGATGCACGGCAGCCGGTTCTGCTGCGCGATCTCCTGCGCGCGCAGGTGCTTCTTGACGGTCATCGGGAAGTAGGTGCCGCCCTTCACGGTGGCGTCGTTGCACACGACCATGCAGTCGACCCCGCTGACGCGGCCGATGCCGGCGATCAGGCCGGCGCCGGGCGCCGCGTCGACCCCGCCCTTCTCCTGGTACATCCCCAGCGCCGCCAGCGGCGCGACCTCGAGGAACGGCGTGTCCGGGTCGAGCAGCATCTCGACGCGCTCGCGCGGCAGCAGCTTGCCGCGCGCCAGGTGCTTGGCGCGCGCCGCGTCGCCGCCGCCTTGCGCCACCTGCGCGAGCCGCGCGTTCAGGTCGTCGACGAGCGCGCGCATCGCCGCGGCATTGGCCTTGAAGTCGTCGGAGCGAGGGCTCAGTTTGGAGGCCAGTACGGGCATCGTGTCTCCTGGGGCCGGTGCGCTCGGCGCGCTCGGCGTGTTGACGGATTCGATCGGCTGCCGGGCGGCCGCGGCCGCAGTCTGCGGCGCGCCGCGGCCCCGGCAGCGGGCGCTTCAGGCGGTCTTCGCCGGCTCGAGCTTGAGTTCGTCGATCATGCGCTCGCGCATCACGAACTTCTGCACCTTGCCGGTGATCGTCATCGGCATCTCGTCGACGAAGCGCACGTAGCGCGGCACCTTGTAGTGCGCGATCTGCTCGCGGCAGAACTCGCGGATGTCTTCGGCGCTGGCGTGCTGGCCGGGCTTGAGCACGATCCAGGCGCAGACCTCCTCGCCGTACTTCGGGTCGGGTACGCCGAACACCTGCACCGACTGCACCGCCGGGTGGCGGAACAGGAACTCCTCGACCTCGCGCGGGTACACGTTCTCGCCACCGCGGATCAGCATGTCCTTGGCGCGGCCGACGATGTTGCAGTAGCCCTCGGCGTCGATCACCGCGAGGTCGCCGGTGTGCATCCAGCCGCCCTGCACCGCCTCGGCGGTGCGCTGTGCATCGTTCCAGTAGCCCTGCATCACCGAGTAGCCGCGCACGCACAGCTCGCCGGTCTGGCCGACCGCCACCGTGCGGCCGCGCTCGTCGATCACCTTGGCCTCGAGACGCGGCTGGATGCGCCCGACGGTCGAGACGCGGCGCTCCAGCGGGTCGGTGGTCGAACTCTGGAACGACACCGGGCTGGTCTCGGTCATGCCGTAGGCGATCGTGACCTCGCTCATGTGCATCTGCGCGACCACCCGCTTCATGGTCTCGATCGGGCACGGCGAGCCGGCCATGATGCCGGTGCGCAGCGAGCTCAGATCGAAGCTGGCGAACTGCGGGTGGTCGAGTTCGGCGATGAACATCGTCGGCACGCCGTGCAGCGCGGTGCA
>JAGWTP010000194.1 GCA_028868895.1 Burkholderiales bacterium | reverse complement strand
AAGTCGCCGACGCCGGGGCGCTCGATCTTGATCACGCGCGCCCCCAGGTCGGCGAGCTGGCGCGTGCAGAACGGCGCCGCGATCGCGTGTTCGAGGGTGACGACGGTGATGCCTTCGAGGGGACTCATTCTTGGCTTTCGGGTGTTGAGTACTTCGACGCGGCCTTTGCCCCCAAGGCGCCAAGACACAAAGAAGATCGCTTGCTCTCTTCCTCTTGGTGCCTTTGCGCCTTTGTGGCAAATCTTCCTTGCGGCCAACCTTCCCTCAGAACGACCTCGGCATCCCGAGCACGTGTTCGGCCACGTACGACAGGATCAGGTTGGTCGAGATCGGCGCGACCTGGTACAGCCGCGTTTCGCGGAACTTGCGCTCGACGTCGTATTCGTTGGCGAAGCCGAAGCCGCCGTGGAACTGGATGCAGGCGTTGGCCGCTTCCCAGCTCGCCTTGGCGGCGAGGTACTTGGCCATGTTGGCCTGCGCGCCGCAGGGCTGATGGGCGTCGAACAATCGGCAGGCTTCCCAGCGCATCAGGTCGGCGGCCTCGACCTCGATGTGCGCTTCGGCGATCGGGAACTGCACGCCCTGGTTCTGGCCGATCGGGCGGCCGAAGACGACGCGTTCGCCCACGTACTTGGTCACGCGGTCGATGAACCAGCGGCCGTCGCCGATGCACTCGGCGGCGATCAGCGTGCGCTCGGCGTTCAGGCCATCCAGGATGTACTTGAAGCCCTGGCCTTCCTGGCCGATCAGGTTCTCGGCCGGGATCTCGAGGTTCTCGAAGAACAGCTCGTTGGTCTCGTGGTTCACCATGTTCGGGATCGGGCGCACCGTCATGCCGCTCTTCTCGGCCTGGCGCAGATCGACCATGAAGATCGACATGCCTTCGGACTTCTTCTTCACCTCGGCCAGCGGCGTGGTGCGGGCGAGCAGGATCATCCCCTCGGAGTGCTGCACGCGCGAGATCCAGACCTTCTGCCCGTTGACTACATAGCGGTCGCCGCTCGCGCTCCTGACCGCGGTGGTCTTGATCCTGGTGGTGTCGGTGCCGGTGCTCGGCTCGGTCACGCCCATCGACTGCAGCCGCCATTGCCCGCTGGCGATCTTCGGCAGGTAGCGCTGCTTCTGCGCGTCCGATCCGTGGCGCAGCAGCGTGCCCATGTTGTACATCTGGCCGTGGCAGGCGCCGGAGTTGCCGCCCGCGCGGTTGATCTCCTCCATCACCACGCTCGCCTCGCCCAGGCCGAGGCCCGAGCCGCCGTACTCGGTGGGAATCATCGCGGCGAGCCAGCCGGCTTTCGTCAGCGCATCGACGAAGGCCTCGGGGTAGCCGCGCGCGGCGTCGATCTTGCGGTGGTATTCGTCCGGGAAGGCGGCGCACAGCGCGCGCACGGCGTCACGGATGTCCTGGTGCGGGTCGGGGGTGGCGGGCTTGGCCATGGGGCGGATCTCGTCGAGGTGTCGGGTCAGGCCAGTTCGGCGTGCGCCTGCATCGCCAGCTGCCCTTCGTGGTTGCGCGCCCACAGCGCGATGCCGGCGTCGGCAGCGTCGCTCTCGGATCGGCCGCACACGCTGAACGGGTGGATGTCGAACAACGGGCTCGCGGCCTTGAACGTGAAGGCGCGGATCTGCGCGTCGGGCCGCTCGCGCCGCACCAGGTCGACCAGCAGTGTCGCGATCAGCGGGCCGTGCACGATCAGGCCGGGATAGCCTTCGACCTCGGTCACGTAAGAGCGGTCGTAGTGGATTCGGTGGCCGTTGAAGGTGAGGGCCGAGTAGCGAAACAGCAGCACCGGGTCGGGCACGATCGTGCGGCTGAACTGCGCGTCGGTCGGCGCCATCGCGGGCGCGGCCGGCGCGGCGCCGGCCGCGCTGGAACGATCGGGGTGGTCGCGGTAGACGATGTCGTGCTCCTCGGTCAGTGCCACGCCCTGCGCGTTGCCGATCTCGTGGCGCACCGTCACGAACACGAGCGCGCCGCTGCGGCCCTGCTTCGCGTCGACCTGGGTGATGGTGGAGCGGCGCACGATCTCGTCGCCGACGCACAGCGCGTGGTGGAACTGCAGCCGCCCGCCCGCCCACATGCGCCGCGGCAGCGGCACCGGCGGCAGGAAGCCGCCGCGCTTCGGGTGGCCGTCGGG
>JAGWTP010000115.1 GCA_028868895.1 Burkholderiales bacterium | reverse complement strand
TGCGCGGCAACATCGGCGTGCGCATCGAGCACCCGCGCTTCGCGATCGTTCAAGACTTGCCGACGCGCGCGATCGACGCCGCGCAACTCGGTGTGCACCTGCCGAGCGTCGCCGAAGACGCGAGCGGCATGGCGGGCTGGGCCGTCGGCGTCTACAGCGTCTCGCTGCGCGTGAGCGAGCCCGGTCGGCCGACCTGGGGCACCAACAGCGTCCCGATGGCGCTCGCGCCGAGCATCACCGTGACGCCGCTGGCGCAGGCGCCGGGCACCTTGAACCTGAGCGTCACCTGCACGCCGCGCCTGCGCAGCGACCAGCACGCCCAGGTGCGGCTGCTGTTCGGCGCGATCGAGGCGCTGCCGGACAGCATCACCACACCCGGCGACCCCACCCAGCCGAGCACGCTCGCGTTCACGATCCCCGGCGTGGCGGCCGGCGGCTACGCGGTTCGCCTGCGCGTCGACGGCGTCGACAGCCTGCCGGTCAAGTTCGCGGGCACGCCGCCGAGCTTCGCGTTCGACCCACAGCAGACGGTGAGCGTGGCATGAGCGCGATGAGGACTTCATGAGCACATCGACCTGGCTGGACGACAACCAGCGTTATCTCGCGGCGTCGCTGCAGTGGTTGCGCCTGCGGCTGCAGCAGATGGCACCGGCGGCCGCGCCGGCGTCGCCGGCTCCGGCCGCGGCCGTGATGGTTGTGGCGGCGCCGGCACCCGCGGCGCAGCGCTCCTGGTTCGGCCAGAAGCCCGGTGCGGCATCGGTCGCTCCCGCCGCCACGACGTCCACCGTGCTCGAAGCGCCACCGCCGAACTCGGCGCGCTCCGACCTGCAGGCGCTGGCGCAGGCCGCCGCCGAACGCGAGGCGGCGGCGCAGGTCGATCCGCCGCCGGCGCTGCTGCTGCTGGCCCAGCGCTTCGGCATGAGCCCGTTCGAGCGCGACACGCTGCTGCTGTGCGCCGCCGCCGAGCTCGACCCCGAGATCGGCGCGCTGTTCGCGGCGGCGCAGGGCCAGGCGTCGCGCAGCATCCCGACCTTCGCGCTCGCGATGCGCGCGCTCGACGAGCCGGCGTGGGACGCGCTGTCGCCGCAGCGCCCGCTGCGCCACATGCACTTCATCGAGATCAGCCAGCCTGGGGCGACGCCACTCACCGCCAGCGCGCTGCGCATCGACGAGCGCATCCTCAACTACCTGAAGGGCCTGAACCTGATCGACGAACGTCTCCTGGCGCTGGTGGTCGAGCCCGCCCCCAGTGCGCAGCCGCTGTCGCACTCGCAACAGGCGGTGGCCGACGGCGTGCTGCAGCACCTTCGCCGCGCCGCGGGCACCGAGGCCCTGCCCGTGATTCAACTGCTGGGCGCCGATGGCGCCAGCAAGCTCGCGGTCGCGGGCGAGGTCTGCGCGGCGGTCGAGCGCCGGCTGTATCGGCTGCCACTGGCGTCGCTGCCCGCGCAGCGCGCCGAGATCGAGAACCTCGCGCGCCTGTGGCAGCGCGAGAGCGCGCTGCTGCCGGTGGCGCTGTACCTCGATGCCGACCCCCTCGACGGCGCTTCGGCCGAGACGGTCGCCGCCTTCCACGCCTTCGTCGCGCGCGAACTCGGCTTGCTGTTCATCGGCGTGCGCGACGCGCCTGCGCAGACGGCCACCGCCAGCCATGCGGTCGAGGTGCGCAAGCCGACCCCGGCCGAGCAGCACGACGCCTGGCGCGGTGCGCTGCCTTCGGCCTGGCCGGCCGACGAGGCCGGCCGCTGCGCGCGGCTGCTCGCCGGGCAGTTCGACCTCGGCCTCAGCGACATCCGGCAGGCTGCAGCCCCGACGGGCGAGCCCGCCACCGACCTGAACACGGTGTGGGACCGCTGCCGCGCGCTCACCCGGCCGCGGCTCGACGCGCTGGCGCAGCGCATCGAGCCCAAGGCGACCTGGGACGACCTGGTGCTGGCCGACGAATCGATGCAGCTGCTGCGCCAGATCGTCGCGCAGGTGCGCGGCCGCTACCAGGTGTTCCAGGACTGGGGCTACGCGAACAAGATGACGCGCGGCCTCGGCCTGAGCGCGCTGTTCGCCGGCGAGAGCGGCACCGGCAAGACCATGGCCGCCGAGGTTGTCGCCAACGAGTTGCGGTTGCACCTGTACCGCATCGACCTGTCGGCGGTGGTCAGCAAATACATCGGCGAGACCGAGAAGAACCTGCGCCGCCTGTTCGACGCCGCCGAGCAAGGTGGCGCGATCCTGTTCTTCGACGAGGCCGATGCCCTCTTCGGCAAGCGCAGCGAGGTCAAAGACAGCCACGATCGCTACGCCAACATCGAGATCAACTACCTGCTGCAGCGCATGGAGGCCTTCAGCGGCCTGGCGATCCTGGCCACGAACATGAAGAGCGCACTCGACGCGGCCTTCATGCGCAGGTTGCGTTTCGTCGTCAGGTTCCCGTTCCCCGGCCCGGCCGAGCGCAAGCTGATCTGGCAGAAGAGCTGGCCGCCCGAGGTGCCGCGCGAGGCGCTCGACTACGACCGCCTGGCGCGCACCGGCGTGTCGGGCGGCAACGTGCACAGCATCGCGCTCAACGCCGCGTTCATGGCCGCGCAGCGCGGCAGCGCGGTGACGATGCCGCTGCTGCTGTCGGCGCTGCGCACCGAATTGCGCAAGCTCGACAAGCCGGTCAACGAGGCGGAGTGGCGATGAGCCCGCATCCGAACCTGACCGCGCGATCGGGTCCGTCGGGCCGATCCGGGCAGTTCGTGGCGGAGCCCGCGAGTGCGCCCGCGGCCGCCGCGGTGGCACCGGTCTCGCTGCACGTCGACCGCCTGGTGCTGCACGGGCTGCCTTTGCAGGCGCGCGACGGGGCTCGCGTGCAACGGGCCTTCGAGCACGAGATGGCGCGGTTGCTCGGCGCAGGCTCGTTCGCCGCACGCCAACTGCACGCCGATGCCGTGCAGGGGCTTCGTCTCGGACCGATTCGGGTCGGCGATGGCCGCGATCCCGAGCGCCTCGGGCGTGAGCTCGCACGGGTGCTGCAGAGGGAGTGGACCCGATGAAGCAGCTTCGACAGGCCACGAGGTCGGCGGGTGCGGCTGCGGGGCAGGGCCGGCTGTTGCAGCGCCGGTGCGCTTGCGGTACCCACGCGATGACCGGCGAATGCCAGGGTTGCCAGCGCGCACGCGTGCAACGCAAGGCGCTCGTTCTCGGGCGGGCCGACGATGCGCTGGAGCGCGAAGCCGATCGTGTCGCCGCGAACGTGACGAGCGAGCGCGCGCCGCCGATGTCGGGTCGCGAGGCACCGGCACTGCAACGGGCTTCGGCACCGCCCGATGGAGCGCTGGCCGGCGACGAAGCACCCGGGATCGTGGATCAGGTGGTGCAGTCTGCGGGCCGGCCGCTCGACGCCCGAACGCGCGGCTACTTCGAGCCGCGCTTCGGCCGTGATTTCTCCGCCGTCCGGGTGCACACCGATGCGCGCGCCGCCGAGTCGGCCCGTTCGATCCAGGCACTGGCGTACACGGTGGGGCCGCATGTGGTGTTCGGCGACGGCCAGTTCGCGCCGTCCAGCCGCGCCGGGCGCGAACTGTTGGGCCATGAACTGGCCCACGTGATCCAGCAGGATGGTGCCGGGCCGGTGGCGGCGGCGGTGCAGCGCAAGGTCATCGTCGGCGGCGCCGAGCTGGCCTCCAAAGACCGCAAGGCCTTCCTGTCGGCACGCAAGTGGACCAGCGCGAGCCGCGCCGATGCGGTGATGGAGGACATGGCGGCGGCTGCCGACGCCTTCGATTTCAAGGACAACCTGGAACTGGAGTCGGAGATCGACAAGCGAGTCTCGACCGTCAGCCACATGGAGGAATCGCAAGCGACGACCGAGAAGATTCCCGGAGACAAGCGCGCCGCGTTCGGCTACCCCTTCACCGGCGCCAGCGCGCTCTACGGCCCGCGCGTCAACTACGCGGCTCGCGATTACTGGGAGCCCGCCGTCGTCGATGCCTACGCGGTGCGTACCGACAAGGCCAAGAACGCACAACTCAAGGCCAAGCCGCGCCGTGAGCGCTGCAGCGTCTATGGTGACCCGTGCGCGGACTACGGCTGGCGGTTGTCCAAGAATGGCCGGTCCGACCCGTACCACGCGATCGCCTACCTGTTCGCGCCGCAACCACCGCACAAGCGCTCGCTGATTCACTGCGACTACCTCATCTCGCTCGTGAACTTCATGTCGCTGGCCGACGCGGTCGGCGCCGCCGAGTTCAACAAGCGCGTGGCCGCGTTCGGTGCCGACAGGATCGTCCTGAAGTGGAATGCCTTCATGGACCTGCACGCCGTGACCCTCGAGCGCAACCCGGACGCGAGCTGGAAGAAGGACGCCGCCGGCAACATGAAGGCGATCTGGGGCCTGGGCAGCACGCAGCGCGTCCGGCCGTCGAGCGAAGCCGATCTGGTGATCGGTGACCACGTCGTGTTCTTCAATCACCTCGCCTACGACCTGATCAACGAGCGCATCGGCAACGCCTGGCGGCTGGAAAACGCGGTGCTCGTCGACCGGGGCCGGGGAAAGGACCGCTTTCTCGGCCACGGCTCGGGCTACAAGACCGCCGACGAGATGCGCGCCAAACTCGCCGAGGAATACAACGACGTCGCCAGGCAGGCGCTGCGCCTGGTCGCGAAGACCCAATCGCGAGACAAGAAGGCGAACGCGGCGGCGCTTGCCGACTTGACCGCGAAGTTCCCGAACGTCAGGCAGGTCGGCACCGACTGGAGGGCGCAGGGCGTTCCCGGGCTGCTGAAGGATTCCGCCTGCCCGAAAACCGTTGACCAGAAGCTGCGGGAGATCAGGCCGAGCGAAGTCATCGGACCGAAAAGTCCGTGCGATCCGGCGCAGATGAACGAGGTCGAGCGGCCGATCGAGTCCGCCAAGTGAGCCCTCGATGAAGCACCTGCACGCCACTGCGGCCAAGACCCCGGCATCGTCGCTGCCACCACAGGCATGGCGGCCGGCGCTGCAACGCAAGGCGCATTCCGCCCACGACCCGGTCGAAGTGCCGGCCGCGGTCTCCGAAGTGCTTCGATCGCCGGGCCAGCCTTTGCAGGACGACCTTCGTGGTGTCATGCAAGCGCGCTTCGGCGCCGACTTCAGCCGGGTGCGCGTGCACGCCGACGCCCACGCCGGCACATCGGCGCGTGCCGTCGATGCGGCGGCCTACACGGTGGGGCACCACGTGGTCTTCGGTGCGCAACAGTTCGCGCCGTCGACCGAGCGTGGCCGCAGGCTGCTTGCGCACGAACTCGCCCACGTGTTGCAGCAATGCGCGCAACCGGCTGTGACGAACGGCCTTGCGATCGGCGCGGTCGGCGATGCCCACGAAGCGCAGGCCGATCGCGCCGCCGACGCGGTGATGCGCGGCGGTCACGCGCCGGCCATCGGCAGCGCGCCGCGCGCCACGCTGCAGCGCCAGCCGCTGCCCGACGGCGCGCCGCTGGTGGGCTCGGCGTCGAACCTGCCGAGCGCGGGCGTCGACATCGAGGGCGACGAAGCGATCTCGGCGGCCAGCCCGAAACTCGTCGACCTGGCCGCGCGCTACAAAACCGATGCAGGCGCTTCGGGCCGCATCGAGATCTCGGCGTCGCTGAGCGAGGCCGCCCAGCTCAGCAGCGTCGGCGAACAGGCTGAACGCTCGCGGTTGCTCGGCCGCATGGACCAGATTCGCAACGCGCTCGTGTCGATCGGCGTACCCAGGGATCGCATCGACGTGACCCGACCCACCGCCTATGCCACGTCGGCGCACGGCCAGGTATCGGTCGACCTGCGTCGCAGCGCCAGCGGCCTGTCGGGGCTGCCGCTGGGGCTGCCGGGGTCGCAAGGCGGGCCCTCGCCGAGGTTCGCGCCACAGTCCATCCCGCCGGCGCCGACCCGCACCCTGCCGTCGCTCGCCGACTTGCTGACGCTCAAGGTGGGTCCGCTCACGATCGAGCTGCCCAAGAGCATCTCCGCGAGGCTGCCGATCGCATTGTCCGCGGCCAAGTCGCTGGTCATCGAACTCAAGGCCGAGGCACCGGCCAAGTTCTCGTTCAAGCTCACGCTCGACGGCACGCCGTACCTGCGTGTTTCTGCGGTGGCCGGTGCCCAGTACGACACCGACAAGAAGGCCGCGACCGGCTCGGCCGGGCTGGAGATCGAATCGGTCAAGACCACCTGCCACGCCAGCAACCCCGACGAGACCCGCAGCAAGATCGCGGCCGCCGGCGACAAGCTGACGAAGGCCTCGCAGGCGTATGCGTCCACCAAGGACGCCGGCAAGCTGATCGAGATCGCCGGCGCACTCGGCGAGATGTACGACGCGATCGACAAGGCCAAGGCCGCCTGCAAGCAGGTGCCGCGTTTCAAGGTCGAGTTCGGCGTCAAGGGCCCGCTGGGCCCGGCCGACGAGGGCGACCCGTCGAAGCGGCCGCCATCGGTGCTCGGCGGCACGCTGACCATTCCGTTCTAGGCCACCGCGATGTCGTCCTTCCCCGGCTCCCCCCGTCTGCTGCGCGGCGGCCTCGTGCTGGTCGACCCCGGCGTGGGTTCGGTGCTGCGCATCATCGCGCTGCAGTACAACCCCGACACGCTGACGCGCTCGTTCCAGATCCGCGGCGTCGGGCCCGACAGCGGTGACCATCTCGAAGCGCTGCGTCTGAAGGGCCCGCCGGTCGAGACGATCAAGGTCGAGGCCGAGATCGACGCGACCGACGCGCTCGCGGGCAACGACGCGCAGACCGTCGATGCGGGGCTGCACCCGCTGATCGCGGCGCTCGAGACCATCGTCTACCCGAGCAGCCAGCACCTCGCAGCGAACCACGCCGAGGCGCAGTCGGGCTCGCTCGAGATCGCGCCCGAGATGGCGCCGCTGCCGCTGTTCGTGTTCGGCCCGAAGCGCATCGTGCCGGTGCGCATCACCGAGCTCTCGATCACCGAAGAGGCGTTCGACGCCACGCTGAACCCGATCCGCGCCAGGCTCAACCTGGGCCTGCGCGTGCTCACCGTCGACGACCTCGGCTTCGACGCCCGGGGCGGCGGCCTGTTCATGACCTATCTGCAGGCCAAGGAACAGCTCGCGCGGCGCCAGCGCGGCGGCAGCTTCGCGGCGCTGGGCATCAACGGGATTCCTTGAATCCGTTCGTCACACGGAGCCGACATGGCCAACTACAACTTCTCCCCCACGAGCCGCTACTACAGCGTCGAGACGGCGACGCTCACCGACGCCGATGGTGAACAGGTGCCGTACCTGCGGCGCCGCTTCCTGCCGCCGTCGGCGCGCTTCGCGCTGTTGCGCGAGCATGTGGTTCTGGGTGGCGAGCGGCTCGACCGCATTGCCGCGCAGGAGCTCGGCGACCCCGAGCTGTTCTGGCGCCTGTGCGACGCCAACGACGCGATGCAGCCCGACGAATTGACGGCGACCGTCGGCCGGCGCTTGCGCGTGACGCTGCCCGAAGGCATCCCCGGCACGCCCGGGGCGCAGGGCTGAACCGCGCCGACGGACCACGGCCATGCTGCAGGGCATCCACCTCACGCTGCTGATCGGCCCGGCCGTGCCCGCGCCGGCGCCGCAGGCCGTGATGGACGCGGTGACCAGCGTGCAGGTCACGAGCTCGAAGGACACGAGCGGCTTCCAGCTCGTGTTCGCGATCAGCAAGAACTCGCTGCTGCTGACCACGCTGCTGCCGGCCGGCTACTTCGATCCGATCTCGACGCGGGTGATCGTCGTCGCCACCGTCGGCGGCATGCCGCAGGTGCTGATGGACGGCGTGGTCACGCGCCAGGAGCTCGCGCCGAGCAGCGAGCCCGGCCAGTCGACGCTGACCATCACCGGCGAAGACCTGAGCGCGCTGATGGACCTGATCGACCTCACCGGCGTGCCGTTCCCGGCGATGACCGAGGTCGCGCGTGTGTATCTCATGCTCGCCAAGTACGCGGCCTTCGGCATCGTGCCGGCGGCGCTGCCGCCGATCCCGCCGGACATTCCGATTCCCACCGACGAGATCCCGACGCAGCGCGGCACCGACCGCGCCTACATCCGCCAGCTCGCCGGCGAGGCCGGCTACGTGTTCTATGTCGAGCCCGGGCCGCTGCCGGGCCAGAGCGTCGCGTACTTCGGGCCCGATGTGCGCGTCCCGGTGCCGCAGCCGGCGCTGAACATCAACATGGACGCCCAGACCAATGTCGAGTCGCTGAGCTTCAGCTTCGACGGGCTGCAGAAGAAGATCGTGCTCTACAGCATCATGGACCCGGTCACGCACAAGGTCGTGATCCCGATCCCGGTGCCCAACCTGTCGGTCCTGCGCCCGCCGCTGGGCGTGAAGGTCCCGATCCCGTGGCGGCTCGAGCAGCAGGAAGGCGCGGCCAAGAACAACCCCGCCAAGGCCGCGCAGGAGATCCTGGGCATCCTGTTCAACGCCTCGGACGCCATCACCGCCTCGGGCTCGCTCGACGTGCTGCGCTACGGTCGCGTGCTGCGCTCGCGCATGCTGGTGGGCGTGCGCGGCGCGGGCGCCTCCTACGACGGCCTGTACTACGTCAACAGCGTCACCCACAACATCAAGCGGGGCGAATACAAGCAGAGCTTTCAGCTCAGCCGCGACGGCCAGATTTCATTGACGCCGAAGGTGCCTGCATGAGACCGCACGGCCGCCCGAAGGGCGAATACACCGGAGTGCGAAGCACGGAGGTTTCGAGATGAGACCGCACGGCCGCCCGAAGGGCGAATACACCGGAGTGCGAAGCACGGAGGTTTCGAGATGAGCCCGCACGGCCGCCCGAAGGGCGAATTCACCGGAGTGCGGAGCACGGAGGTTTCGAGATGAGCGAGCCCGCGGCACCTCGCAGGTTCTACGGCAAGTACCGCGGCACGGTGCTGCAGAACGTCGACCCCGAGTTCCGCGGGCGGCTGATGTGCATGGTGCCCGACGTGCTCGGCGTGCTGCCGTCGAACTGGTGCGAGGCCTGCCCGCCGCTGGCCGGCCCGACCGGCCCGCCGATGGGCGTGTACATGGTGCCGCCGATCGGCGCCGGCGTGTGGGTCGAGTTCGAGCAGGGCGACCCCGGCAAGCCGATCTGGAGCGGCTGCCGCTTCGGCGTGGGCGACACGCCGACGCTGGCGCTCGCCGGCAATCCGGCCGACCCGAACATCTGCATCCAGTCGCTGCTGCAGCACCTGGTCATGATCAGCGACATGCCGCCGTCGCCGGTCACCGGCGGGATCATCCTGAAGAGCACCACGGGCGCGATGATCGTAGTCAACGATTCGGGCATCTACATCTCCAACGGCAAGGGCGCGACGATCACGATGGTCGGCCCGACGATCGACTTCAACGTCGGCGCGCTGACGGTCACCTGAACGAGCGCGCCATGCCCGGCTTCCTGATGCACGTCAACGCCGCCTGCCAGTGCACGCACGCGGCGCCGGCCACGATCGTGCCGGCGCAGCCGCGCGTGCTCGTCAGCGGCCAGCCGGTGGCATTGATGAGCAGCCAGATCGTCGTCGCCGGCTGCCTGTTCACCGTGCCCGGCCCGAAGCCGCAGCCGTGCGTCACCGTCAAGTGGCTGATGCCCTCGCTGCGGGTGCTCGTGACCGGCCAGCCCGCGATGCTGCAGCCCGCACCCGGCGTGGGCCCCGGGCTGTGCCAGAGCGCCGAGCAGATCCCGCAAGGCCCGCCGATCGTCAGCGCGGTGCAGCCGCGCGTGATCGCCACGTGAGGAAACCCGCGATGGACATCGCCTTCCCGCTCCACTTCGACAGCCGCGGCCGCACCGCACTCGCCGCGCGCGACGACCACCTGCGCGACATGATCGAGCAGCTGATCTTCACCAACCCCGGCGAGCGCGTGAACCGCCCCGACTTCGGCAGCGGCCTGCTGCAACTGGTGTTCGCGCCGAACAGCCCCGAGCTCGCGGCGACGGTGCAGTTCACGCTGCAGGCCGCGCTGCAGCGCTGGCTCGGCGACGTGATCGAGGTCGGCCGGCTCGACGTCGAATCGGTCGACTCGAGCCTGCACATCTCGCTCGGCTACATCGTGCGCGCCACCGGCGTGGCGCAGACCGCCAGCTTCACGCGCAGCGCCTGAGCGCGCAGGACCGCACCGCCATGGAACTCACCTGCCAGACCGACCCGCGCCGCGATGCGGTGCGCCGCCAGACCGGCCGCAACGGGCTCGATTGCGTGGAAGTCGGCGACGACCACGTGCCCACGCTCTACGTCTACTTCCTCGGCAAGCTGCCGCCCGAGTTGGCCGTCAACCGCCCGGGCATCGAGCGCTACCTGCAGATCGAAGGCGGCGAGCGCATCACGGCCTTGCGCATCCTCGACGCCGACCCGCAGGTGCAGGCCGACCCCGAGCGCGACGACGTGCTCGTGCTCACGCTCGACCGCGAGGGCGACTTCTCGAGCTACACGCTGCGGCTGGTCGGCGTCGAAGGGATCGATCCGCGCTACGACACGGCGAGCTTCCGTTTCCGCGTCGACTGCGGCAGCGACCTCGACTGCAAGCCCGACTGCGGCTGCGAGCCGCCCGCGGCCGAAGCGCCGCAGATCAACTACCTCGCCAAGGACTACGCGAGTTTTCGCCAGTTGATCCTCGACCGGCTCGCGCTGCTGATGCCGGGCTGGACCGAGCGCCACGTGCCCGATCTCGGCATCACGCTGGTCGAGTTGCTCGCCTACACGGGCGACCAGCTCAGCTACACGCAGGACGCGGTGGCGACCGAGGCCTACCTCGGCACCGCGCGGCAGCGCATCTCGGTGCGGCGCCACGCGCGCCTCGTCGATTACGTGCTGCACGAAGGCTGCAACGCGCGCGCCTGGCTGCACCTGCATGTCAGCGGCCCTGTCGAGTTGCCGGCAGACGATGTCGCCTTCATCACCGGCTACAACCAGAGCACCACGGCGACGCAGGCGGTGATCTCGATCGAGCAGCTCGACAAGCTGCCGCCGAGCGGCTACGAGTGCTTCGAGCCGCTGCTCTCGAACCCGCCGCAGACCTTGAAGCTGCGCGCGGCGCACAACGCGATCTCGCTCTACACCTGGGGCGCCCGCGAGTGCTGCCTGCTC
>JAGWTP010000019.1 GCA_028868895.1 Burkholderiales bacterium | reverse complement strand
GATCGTGGTCGGCGACGCACTGATCGCGTACATCATGGCCTGCAGGCCGCCTTCGATGCGCTTGGCGATTTCGATCTCGCCTTCTCGCGTCAGCAATTCGACCGTGCCCATTTCGCGCATGTACATGCGCACCGGATCGGTTGTGCGGCCGAACTCGGAGTCGACGGTCGAGAGCGCCGCTTCGGCCGCTTCTTCAGCTTCCTCTTCGGTGGCGGTGGTCGTGCCGCCGCCGGCGATCAGCAGCGTGGCCGCATCGGGCGCCTGCTCGTAGACCGCGATGCCCATGTCGTTGAGCATCGAGACGATGGCCTCGAGGATCTCGTCGTTCACGAGCTTTTCGGGCAGGTGGTCGTTGATTTCCTGGTGTGTCAGGAAACCACGCGTCTTGCCCATCTTGATGAGCGTCTTGAGTTCCTGGCGGCGCTTGGTCGCTTCTTCTTCGGTCAGTGCCGTTTCTTCGAGACCGAACTCGCGCATCAGCGCGCGCTCCTTGGCGCGCGACACCTTCATGCGCAGTGGCTTGGCCTTGGCCTTGGTTTCTGCATCGGCGGCGGTTTCGACCTCCGGTTCGCCTTCGAGGTCGGCCTCGAGATCAGAAAGGTCGACATCGCTGTCTTCTGGCCGCTGGACCTTTTCGTCAATCTTGGGCTTGCGACCGGCCTTGCCCTTCGCGGACGGCGCGACGGCAACTGCCGGCTTGGTGACCTTCTTGCTCGCGTCTTGCGTCTTTGCGCCCTTCGTGGCGTTCGCCTTGACGGGTGCGGCGGCCTTCGTTACAGGCGCCGGCTTGGCCTTCTTGGTGGCCGGGACGGGGGCGGGAGCACTCTTCTTCGCGGTCATGCAAATCCTCGGATGGTGAAGGGCGTGCGTCGCGGCAGCCCGATATTGGAAGTGCGCACGTTGCGGCGCAATTCAAGCTCGGCGGTGGCTGGTTCGAGACAAGCCCATGCAAAAGACGGCCGACCCGGCGCCGGGCCGACATCGAGCGGGCAAGCTCGGGTGAACATTTGGAGGTGCAGTCCTTGCGGAATGTCGATGGCCTGTTACCCGCACGGGGAGCCCTGGGTCAGAGGGTGGCCGGGGACCGGAGGTGCTGCTGTCACTCTTGCCGCGCTAACGTCAACCGAGGATTATACTTTCAAACGGCCGAATTGCCAGTCAAAGCCGCGTTCCAGGCGGCGTTTCGATGGCGCCGCGGACTCAGCGCGTTTCCAGCGACTGGTGGCGCGCCAATTGGGCCTTGAGGCGCGCCTGCGCGCCCATCAATTGCTTGCCTCGGGCCTGCGAGTCGGGCGAGAGCAGGCCGGACTCGAACAACAGCTTGAGTTCCTCTTCCACTGCCTGCAGTCGCAGCCGATCGATCACGAGTGCCAGTTCCGGCATGAAGTCGGCATCGGGCTGCGGGTCGTGGAACGCCGCGATGCGGGTGATCGCGGCGACGCCCTCGTCTTCGCTGAGTGCCCTCGCACGCAACTCTTCGAGCAATGCGGCCGGTGCAACGGCGCCGTGCTCGTGCACGCAGCGTTCGATGCAGCCGAAGAACATGTCGTAGGGAGCCGCCTGAGCCGCCAGGATGTCGTGTGATTCGCCGTCCAGTCGGGTCCAGATCTCGCTGCGATGCAACAACAGCCAGACCGCCCGGTCGAGCAGGTTGGCGGTGCCTTTGCTGACGCGCCCGGTACGCCGCGGCACGGGTTTCGCCGGCGCGAAGCTGCGCGATTGCGGCGCCGCCGGCGCGTGGCCCCATTGGCGCAGCAGCTGGTCGGCATTGTCGCGGCCCGCCAGGGCGAGCTCGCCGAGCAATTGACGCTTGAGGGTGCCGTCGGGCAGGGCGCTCCACAGTGGCTTGGCGTTGGCCAGCATGTGGGCGCGGCCCTCGGCGGTGGCCAGGTCGCAGTCTTCGCTCGCCGCCTCGACAAGCTGGCGCGACAGCGGCACGGCCTGCGCGACACACGCCTCGAAGGCGGCCGCGCCATGTTCGCGCACGTACGAGTCGGGGTCGTGCTCCGCGGGCAGAAACAGGAAGCGGATCGTGCGTGTGTCGCTCGCGTGCGGCAGGCTGGCCTCGAGCGCGCGGCGCGCGGCGCGCCGGCCGGCGGCATCACCGTCGAAGCTGAAGACCACCGAGTCGGTGAATCGAAACAGCTTCTGCAGGTGGTCGGCGGTGCAGGCCGTGCCGAGCGTGGCCACCGCGTTGCCGAGCCCGGATTGCGCCAGCGCGACCACGTCCATGTAGCCCTCGACGACCAGCGCGTAGCCACGCTGGCGCAGCGCAAGCCGCGCCTCGAACAGGCCGTACAGCTCGCGGCCCTTGCTGAACACCGGCGTCTCGGGCGAGTTGAGGTACTTGGGCTCACCGCGGTCTAGAACACGCCCGCCGAAGCCGATCACGTCACCCTGGACCGAGCGGATCGGAAACATGATGCGATCGCGAAAGCGGTCGTAGCGCTTGATCGAAGCCCCTCGGCCGCCGGGTACGTCGTCCGATCCCCCGGGGGGAAGCAGGCCGGCTTGGGGCGGCCCGGCGCTCGGCCCGCTCGCTGCAACGCTCTCGTCACCCGCTTTGGCAATCACCATGCCGCTTTCTTCGAGCAGCGGATCGTCGTAACTCGGAAACACGCTGGCCAGACTCCGCCAGCCCTCGGGGGCATAGCCCAGGCCGAACTGGGCGGCGATCTCGCCGCTCAAGCCACGGCCCTTGAGGTAGTCGATGGCGCGCGGGCTGAGCTTGAGCTGCTTGCGATAGGCCTGCGCGGCCTTCGCGAGCACATCGGTGAGCGTGGCGCGGCGCTGCCGTTGCGTCGTGGCCAGTTCACGTTCGGCGGGCGACTGCTCGTCTTCGGGCACCGTCATGCCGGCTTGCTGCGCCAGATCTTTCACCGCATCGACGAAGCTCATGCCGCTGAACTCGGTGAGGAAGCGGATCGCGTCGCCGCTCGCGCCGCAACCGAAGCAGTGATAGAACTGCTTGCTCGGGCTGACGGTGAAGCTCGGTGACTTCTCGGCGTGAAACGGGCACAGCCCGCTGAGGTTGGCACCACCCTTTTTCAGTTGCACATGGCGGCCCACCACCTCGACGATGTCGACGCGGGAAATCAGGTCATGAATGAATGACGGCGGGATCACGGCGCCAGTCTAACGGCGCCCCGCGCACGGGCCAGGAGCGAATCAGGCCGGTGCGTACAGTTCGATCGGCGCGGGCATGCCCTTGTATTCGCGAACCCAGTCGACGACCTGGTCGGCGGGCATCGCCGCGGCGATGCCGTTGCCTTGGCCGACATCGCAGCCGATCTCGATCAGGCGCTGCGCCTGGGCGTGGGTTTCGACCCCCTCGGCCACCACGGTGCAGCCGAAGGTCTGCGACAGGCCGATGACACCTTCGACGATCGCCAGGTCCTGGCGGTCGCTGAGCATGTTGATGACGAACGAGCGGTCGATCTTGAGCATGTCGATTGGCAAGCGCTTGAGGTAGGTGAAGGTGGAGTAGCCGGTGCCGAAATCGTCGAGCGCGAAGCGCACGCCCAGCGCGCGGCATTCTTCGAGCAGTGCGCAGGTGTAGTCGACGTCGGCGAGCGCGGTGGTCTCGAGCACCTCGATGATGAGGTGGTGCGCCACCGGCGCCTGGTGTCGCGACAGCAAGCCGGCCAGATGCTGGGCGAACAGCGGCTCCTGCAGGTGGCGTGCCGAAATGTTGATGCTGACGGTGAGGTCCATTCCCAGACGCAGCCATTGCGCCAGCTGTTCGATGCCATGTTGCAGCACCCAGTTGCCCACGCTGATGCTCAGGCCGGTGTTCTCGATCAGCGGCAGGAACTGGGCCGGCGAGATCACGCCGTGGTCGGGGTGCTTCCAGCGCAGCAGCGCTTCGACGCCCAGTACCTTGGCGCTGCGCATGTCGACCTTGGGCTGGAAGTAGAGCCGGAACTCGTCGGCGTCGAGTGCCTCCTGCACCCGCCCCAGCGCGACGAAGCGGGCCTCGGCACGCCGATCGTGTTCGGCGTCGAAGAACAGGAAGCCATTGCGGCCCGCCTGCTTGGCGCTGTACATCGCGTGGTCGGCGTGGCGCAGCAGTGTTTCGGCGTCGGCGCTGTCGAGGGGGAACACCGTGGCGCCGATGCTGGCGGTCACCATCACTGGCGCCGAGCCCGCACCCAGGCCGTACGGTTGGCAAACCTGGTTCAGCACACGCTCGACCGCGTGGCGGCTTTCCTCGAGCGTGGCGGTGCGCAGCAGCAGCACGAACTCGTCGCCGCCGATTCGTGCCACCACGTCGTCACCGCCAGCCCATGAGCGCAGCGATCGTCGCATCCGGTTGGCCAGTTCCAGCAGCAGGCGGTCGCCGGCCTCATGGCCGTGACGGTCGTTGACCGGTTTGAAGTGGTCGAGATCGAGGTAGCACACCGTCAGCAGCGAACCTTCGCGCCGGCTGGTCTGCATGGCCGCTTGCAGCATCTGCGCCAGCCGGACGCGGTTGGGCAGCCGCGTGAGTTCATCGAAGTGGGCCTGACGCTGCAACTGCTCGAGCTGCAAGCGCTCGTGCGTGATGTCGGTGACCGCGAGCACGTGGTTGCGCACCGCGCCATCGGGGTTGCGCACCGCCGTCACCGCCAGCCGCAGCAGACAAGGCTCGCCGTTGCGGCGCTGGTGATGAAGTTCACCGCGCCAGTGGCCCTCGGCGTCCAGGCCGGCGCGCATCGATGCCTGCTGTGTGGCGAGATCGGAGCCTGCCTCACCCGGTCGCAGCAAGGGCGGCACTGCGCCGAGCAATTCGCCCTGGGAGTAGCCGGTGATTTCGGTGAATGTCGGGTTGGCCTCGAGGACGCGGTGCTGTGCGTCGGTGATCAGCAGCCCTTCGTGCAGATGTTGGAACACGCTTTGCGAAAGACTCTGCCGTTCGCGAGCCGCCTGCAACTCGCCGATCTCTCGCGCGGTGTTGATGATGCGGATCGGCTCGCCTGCAACCCCGCGCTCCGACACCAGCGCATGCAATTCGAACCACAGCCAGCGGCCGTCGCGGCACAACATGCGGCACTCGGCGCGGCAGTGGGTGGCCCCGGCAGCGCGCAGTGGCTCGAATGCACGCTGAACCTGCTGCAGATCATCGGGGTGCAACAGCGACCAGAATGACTGCAGGCTGTGGCCAAACGCCTGCGACGTGTGGCCGAGCAGCGCAAGCCAGCGCGTCGAGAAGTCGATTCGGTCGCGCGCCAGATCCCATTCGGCGACGCCGATCTGCGAGGTGTCGAGCGCGAGCTGCCAGCGCCGCTCGCTGGCGGCAATTTCGCCAGTCAGCGCGGTCGTGAGCAGCGGTATCACCAGCAGGCTACACGCGTAGCCGACCAGCAGCCAGGCGCCGTGACCTGCGTTGCCCGGCAAGAACGGGCCAACGCCGTATGCGGCCGCAAGTATGCTGCCGGTGGTGATCAGCATCGCCGTCGCGGAAGACGCAAACAGCCCGCGGCGAGCAGCCAGCCAGGCCAGCAGCACGTGAGGGAGCAGCAACAAAGGTGTCTGCAGCGCCGCGTCGTGGTTGGCCAGCACGATCCCCACGGCGGCGCTCGCGCCAGCGCCGAGCGCGAGCAGGGTCGACATCACCCAGCGCCAATGCCCGAACGCCCGGTCGAGCGCCGCGCGGGACAGCGTCAGCAGCGGGACGCCGACGACGAGCGCGCCCATCACGTCACCCAGCCACCAGGTCACCCAGGTCCTCGAGGCTTCGCTCCATGCGATCGTTCCGCTGGCGGCGAGCCAGAACGCACCGTTGCTGGCGGTCATCAGCATCGACAGGCCGACGCCGACGGCACCGTAAAGCCAGAGGTCGCGGCGCCGGTCGAGTTCGACATGCAGCCCGTCGCGGCGCAGCACCCAGGCGCCCAATACCGGCCCGAAGGTGTTGCCGAATGCCAGCAGCAAGGCCAGCCACAGCGGCACGCCGGTCGTCAACGCCACCAGCGTCGCCCCCACAAAAATGCCCGGCCAAACGGCCAGGCCGAAGCGCAGCAGCGCTGCCAGCGCAATGCCGGTCGGCGGCCAGATCAGCGTGACATGGCTGCCGAACTGCGGCATCGACAAGCCGGCCCAGGCGGCGACGCAGTACGCCACCAGCAGCAACGCCGTGCGCGTGACCCATGCTCGCCGATCGAGCGGCGTGACGCGTGCGGCGGCGACTCTAGGGAGCAGGAGTTCGGACACGGACGAAGGTGCGAAATGCGGGATTGACTGTATGCGATCAATGGTTCGCCGCGTTGCCGAAATCGGGGCGTGGGCGCACTGCAACTTCAACCTGCAACTGCGACAACACGCGGTGCCTCGACGCCCCCGTGAAAAAGCCACCGCGAGGGTGGCTTGGTTTCGGGCCGCGCCAGCACCTGCCGGTGTCAGACCGCGAAGTCGGAAAGCTTGCGGCCGGAGGCCAACGCCGCCTTCAGCCAATTGGGTTGCAGGCCGCGGCCGCTCCAGGCTTCGCCGGTTGCCGCGTTGCGATATTTGGCCGCCACTTTCTTGCCTTTTGCCGCCCTGGCTTTGGGGGTGCCCTTGGTCGACAGGTCGGACGCCGACAAACCATATTCAGCCATCAACGAACGCACTTTTGCGATGGCGTCTAGCCGTCCCTGCTGCTGCGTTCGTTCGATTTCTCGCTCGAGCGCTTCTTTCTGGGCAATCAATTCGTGCAAGGTGGCCACCGCATATCCCTTTCAAAATGAACCGGTTCGAGACCGAGCGATTCTATTCAATGCCGCAGACCCGCGGAAGCGCTTTTCGTCATGACCGCCAATATTCAGGAGCCGGGCGGTGGTACATACCCCGCCGGCTGCTCCGCGCCGCCCCCGAAGAAGAAGTTTTCCATCTGGCGGGCCAGATACTGGCGGGCACGTTGATCGGCAAGATTCAGGCGGTTTTCGTTGACGAGCATGGTCTGGTGCTTCATCCACAGTTGCCAGGCCTCCTTGCTGATCGAGTTGTAGATTCGCTTGCCGAGTTCGCCTGGATAGGGCGCATAGTCCAGCCCCTCGGCTTCCTTTTTCAGATGCACACATTGAACGAGGCGGGCCATCGGGTTTCTCCTTGAGGTAATTTCGGGGGCGGTGCGCCGGGACCGCGCGGCAAACCCGGCGCGTCAGTTGAGTTTCTTGACCAGCACCTGCGAACGCCGGTCCCAGTTGTATTTGCGCTTGCGCGCATCGGGCAGCCAGTCGGGGTCGACTTGTTCGAAGCCGCGCTTGATGAACCAGTGCATGGTGCGCGTGGTCAGCACGAAGATGCTCTCCAGCCCCATCGCCCGGGCGCGCTGCTCGACGCGCTTGAGGATGCGCTCCCCGTCGCCCTGGCTCTGCACCTGGGGCGACACGGTCAGTGCGGCCATTTCGGCGGTTCTGGCCTCGGGGTAGGGGTAGAGCGCCGCGCATCCGAAGATCACGCCGTCGTGCTCGATCACGGTGTAGTGGCCGATGTCGCGTTCGATCTCGGTGCGGCTGCGCTTGACCAGGGTGCCGTCCTGTTCGAACGGCTCGATCAGTTGAAGCACCCCGCCGATATCGTCGGAGGTGGCTTCGCGCAGGCTCTCGAGCTTCTCGTCGACCACCATGGTGCCGATGCCGTCGTGCGTGAACACCTCCATGAGCAACGCGCCGTCCATCGCGAACGGCAGGATGTGCGAGCGCTCGACGCCGCTGCGGCAGGCGCGCACGCAATGCTGCAGATAGAAGGCCGGATCGGTCGGCTGGGTCGGGCGGGGCAGCGCCGCAAGCAAGCGCTCGGCGTCGGCCAGGGCCAGTTCGGTGTCGATTGGGCTGTCGGGGTTGGTCAGGTCCTCGTGGATGCCCGGCACCTCGGTGATGAACAGCAACTTGTCGGCCTGCAGCGCGATCGCGGTGCTGGTGGCGACGTCTTCCATCGTCAGGTTGAAGGCCTCGCCGGTCGGTGAAAAACCGAACGGTGACAGCAGCACCATTGCACCGGTGTCGATGGCGCGCCGGATTGCGGCGCCATCGACCTTGCGCACCACGCCGCTGTGGATGAAGTCGACGCCGTCGACCACGCCCACCGGGCGCGCGGTCAGGAAGTTGCCCGACACCACGCGCACAATTGCGTTGGCCATCGGCGTGTTCGGCAGGCCTTGCGAGAACGCCGCTTCGATCTCGAATCGCAACTGACCGGCGGCCTCCTGGGCCGAGTCGAGCGCCACCGCGTCGGTGATGCGCAAGCCGTGGCTGTAGCGCGCCGCATGGCCCTTGGAGCGCAGTTGCTCGTTCACCTGTGGTCTAAAGCCATGCACGAGCACCAGCTTGATGCCCATGGCGTGCAGGATCGACAGGTCCTGCGCGAACGAGTTGAGCTTGCCGGCGGCGATCAGTTCTCCGGCAATCGCGACGACGAACGTCTTGCCGTGGTATGCATGGATGTGCGGCGCCACGGCGCGAAACCAGGGCACGAAGGTGTGTGGGAAAACGAGGCTCACGGTGCGCTGCAATGGCTCTTGGGGTCGGTCTCGATTCTTGCACGCGAGGCCGGCGCTTCACCGGTCCGGCGCCGCGCGAGGGCAGCGTCAGTCGGCCGACCAGGCGAGCGGATCGCTGCCCGGCGGCATCGACGGGTGATCCCAACCGGCGGGCGTGTGCGAGAACTCGGCCGCGTGGTGCACGGTGCTCAGCTCGCCGTAGCCACTGGGCTGCGTCTGCATCCAGCCGGCGAAGTCGGGGGTTGCTGCCGCGAAGCCGTCTGCGGCGCGCCCGAGCTCGCGCAGCCAAAGCGCGGTGCGGGCCAGCGACACCCGCACCTGCCAGCTGCCACCCTCGGTTTGCTGGCGCAGCAGCGCTGCTTGCGCACCGAACGCCATCAGGAAGCCCGACGCCATGTCCAGGATCTGTAACGGCAACGCTTTCGGTTGCGCGGCACCGGCGGCCTGTGCCTCGGCGTGATTCAGGCCGGTGGCGGTTTGAACCAACGAATCGAATCCGCGCCGTCCAGCCCACGGGCCGGTGTCGCCGTAGGCCGACAGCGAAACCACCACGATGCCGGGGCGCACGCGGGCCAGTTCGTCGGGTCCGAAGCCGAGGCCGGCCAGTGCGCCCGGCCGATAGCTCTGCACGAACACGTGCGCATCGCGCAGCACCGCGCGCAGGCCGTTGCGCCCGGCAGGCTCGCGCAGATCGGCGAGCGCCGAGCGCTTGCCGCGGCTGGTGTCGATGATCACCTCGATGTTCGGCAAGTGCGGCGCATTGACCAGCAGCACCTCGGCACCGTAGCCGGCGAGCGTGCGGGTGCCCACAGGGCCAGCCAGGATGCGGGTCAGGTCGAGCACGCGCAGACCGTGCAATGGGCGGGCGTCGCGCGCCAGCGCCGGCAGCGCGAGCGGCGCGGCCTCGCCGATCTTTTCGATGTCGACCAACGGCCGGCTCGCAACGGCCAAACTCTGCGGATGTTGATCCCATTGCTCGAAGCTGCGCAGCGCGGCGACGACCAGGCCGGCTTGGGCTGCGGAGTCTTCGAAATCAAGCGCACGCCAACCTTGCAATGCGGCGGCAACCGCCTCGCGCGGCGTGGCGGTGCCCGCCGGGAGGCCGAGCAGGCGCAACACGCCGTCACGGTGGTGCGCGAAATTGGTGTGCAACCGCACCCAGCCGCCGGCACCCTCCGCACCGCACGGGTACAGGCCGGCGAGCTTGTCCCATTGCGGGGGCACGCGGCCGTTGATCGTGAAATGGCCGCAGCACTCGAGTGCGGCGTGGCGCATGTCCACGCGCAGTTGCTGGCGCAGGCCGTTGCGTTGCCAGCCGATCTCGGTGGCGGCCAGCGCGGCGGCCGCGAGCGTGGCTTGCGCGGCGGTGCCGACGGCGAACGACGACGGCAGCACCGGCTCTTCTCCGATGAGGGTGACATGCCGCAGCGAGTGCGCGGGCAGACCTGCCGAGCGCCAGATCGGCTCGAGTGCCTGCATCGCGTTGGCCATGCGCGGCGTTTCGAGTCAGACGGGTACGAGGCTCGCGCTCAGTGCGAGCCGGCTCCGCCCAGGTAGGCGGCCTTCACGGCCGGATCGTCGCGCAGCTTCTCGGCCGGGCCATGCACCGAGATGCGGCCGTTTTCTAGCACGTAGCCGTAGTCGGCCACGCCCAGCGCCGCGGCGGCAAACTGCTCGACCAGCAGCATCGTCACGCCTTCGCTCTTGAGCCGCTCGATGATGCGGAAGACCTCGGTGACCAGGATCGGCGCCAGCCCCATCGAGGGCTCGTCGAGCAGCACCACCTCGGGGTTGAGCATGACCGCGCGCGCCATCGCGAGCATCTGCTGCTCGCCGCCCGACAGGGTGCCCGCGAGTTGCTCGCGGCGCTCCTTCAGTCGCGGGAACAGCTCGAGCGCGCGCTCCAGGTCGGCGGCCACGTCGCCCTTGGGCCGGCTGCCGGTCAAACGCGGGAAGGCGCCGAGGATCAGGTTGTCGTTGACGGTCATCGTTGCGAACACGCGCCGGCCTTCGGGTGAATGCGCCAGGCCGAGCTTGGCGATGTGGTACGACTCCAGGCCCTCGATGCGCTTGCCGTTGAGCGAGATCTCACCGGCGCTGGGCGCGATCATTCCGGAGATCGCCCGCATCGTCGTCGTCTTGCCGGCGCCGTTGGAGCCGATCAGCGTAACGATCTTGCCCTTGGGGACTTCGATCGAGATGCCGTGCAGCACCTGCACCTTGCCGTAGCCGGCGAAAAGATTCTTGATGGTCAACATGGTGAATGGGGCCTCTCGTCCGTCGAGTACGTCTGCCGATCCCTCGAGGGGATGTGGGCCGCGTGGGCCACTGCGTGGCCCTTTTGAACGGCCCGGCGCTCGGCCCGCTCGTCGTTGCTTGCGCGAAGTCGCCTCACGCTGCCTGGCCACCGAGATAGGCTTCGACGACCTTCTCGTCGGCCTGCACCTGCGCGGGGCCACCTTCGGCGATCTTCTGGCCGAAGTCGAGCACCGATACGGTGTCGCACATGCTCATCACCACGTCCATGTGGTGCTCGATCAGGATCACGGTCACGCCGTGCTCGCGGATCTTGCGGATGAACGTGATCAGCTCCTTGATGTCGGGTGCGGTCAGGCCGGCGGCGGGCTCGTCGAGCAACAGCAGTTGCGGGTCGAGTGCAAGCGCGCGTGCAATTTCGAGCAGGCGCTGCTTGCCGTACGGCAGGTTGCGCGCCTCCTCGAACGCCAGGTCGGCCAGGCCGACGAACTGCAACAGACCCAGGCCCCGGTCGACAGCGGCTTGGCTCTCGCGGCGGTAACGCGGCGTTCCCAACGCGACGTCGAGCAGGTTGCTCGCGAAGGTATGGTGCAGGCCGACCTGCACGTTCTGCAGCGCCGTCATCTCACCGAACAGCTGCACGTTCTGGAACGTGCGCGCGATGCCCGACAGGGCGATGTCGGACGACGTGCGCCCGACCACCGAGCGGCCCGCGAAAGTGATCGCGCCGGCGGTGGGCACGTAGATGCCGGTCAGCACGTTCATCATCGTGCTCTTGCCCGAGCCGTTCGGGCCGATCAGGCCGTGAATCGTGCCGCGTCGAATGCTCAACGAAACATCGTTCAGTGCCTTCAGGCCCCCGAATTGCATCAGTACGCCCGACGCGTTCAGGATTTCAGACGATGCGCCGGCAGCGGCGGTCGACAGCGCGTCCCGGCCGGCGAGCGCAGCACCCGTGATCTGCACCTGGGCCTTCGGCCGCTGCAAGTTCAGTGCGTTGCGCACGAAGCCGACGATGCCGTCCTGCAGGTAGTACACGACGAACAGCATGATCACGCCGAAGATCGACAGCCGCCAGTCGGTCATCGTCTTCAGCCAAAACGACAGGCCTGCCAGCGCCAGGCTGCCGACCACCGGGATGGCCATCTTCTGCAGCGTCGCGCGGCCGCGCTGGATTCCGACCACCGCCGTCATCATGACCAGCACCGCCAACCCGACCGACACGTAGCGGAACATCACGATGTCGTCGAGCAGCTTGGGCAGCAGCACGATGATCGCGGCCCCCACCAGCGAACCGATCCGGCTCTTGCGCCCGCCCATGATCACCGCCAGCAGGAACAGCACCGTGAGTTCGAAGTTGTACGAGTTCGGAGAGATGTACTGCTCCGAGTAGGCGTAGAGGCTGCCGGCCAGGCCGGCAAAGCCGGCGCTGATCACGAACGCGTAGACCTTGTAGCGGTACACCGAAACGCCCATGCAGTCGGAAGCGACCGGGCTGCCGCGCAGCGCCTCGAAGGCGCGCCCGAGGTGCGAGCGCAGGATGCGGTGCACGACGATCAGCGCCAGCACCATCAGCACCGCTACGAGCCAGAAGAAGCTGCGCTCGTTGAGCTGGAGGCCCAGGAGGATCGGCTTCTCGAGCTTGATGCCCATCGGGCCTTCGGTCAGGAAGTCCATCTCGTTGATGAGTATCTGGATGATGGTGCCGAAGGCCAGCGTCACCATCGCCAGGTACGGCCCCGAAACGCGCAGCGCCGGCAGCGCCAGCAGCGCGCCGAAGCCGGCCGTCACCAGCACCGCGGCCGGCAGCGTGAGCCACAGTGGTGCGCTGAGCTTCATGACCAGCACGCCGGCGGTGTAGGCGCCGATGCCGAACAGGCCGGCATGGCCGAGAGACACCTGGCCGGTGTAGCCGACGACGATGTCCAGCCCGAACAGCACGATCGAATAGATCATGATGGTCGTGAGCAGGTGGATGTAGTACGGGTTGGTGACGCCCACCGGGAACAGCAACAAAAGTGCAATGGCGCCGATGGCCAGAAGAAGGTGACTGCGTTTCATGGGATCAAACCTTCTTGATGGCGCTCTTGCCAAACAGGCCTTGCGGGCGCACCGCCAGCACGATCAGCAACAGCACGAGGCCGGGAACGTCTTTGTAGCCGGTGCTGATGTAGTAGCCGGTCGCGGTTTCGGCGATGCCCAGGATGATGCCGCCCACCACGATGCCCAGGCCGCTGGTCAAGCCGCCGATGATCGCCACCGAGAAGGCCTTCAGGCCGAGCACCGCGCCCATGGTTGCGCCGGTCATGGTCAGCGGCGCGATCAGCACGCCGGCGAACGCGGCGGTGAGCGACGACAGTGCGTATGAGAAGGTGATCACCAGCCCGGTGTTGATGCCCATCAGCTTGGCGGCGTCGCGGTCGTTGAAGGTGGCGACCACGGCCTTGCCGTAGATGGTCTTGCGGTTGAAGAACTCCACCGCCAGCATCATCAGGACCGCGCCGACGACGACCAGGATCTCCATCGGCAGCACGTTGGCGCCGAACAGCGTGACCGGCGACTCGGGCAGCGGTGACGGGAACTTCAGGTCGTCACGGCCCCAGACGTTCTCGGCGACGTTCTTGAAGATGATGCCCAGCGCGATGGTCGACATGATCCAGCCGAACTCCGACTTGATCTTGATCGCCGGGCGCACGCCGATGCGCTCCACCAGCACGCCCTGGAACGCCCCGAACAGGCACACCAGCGGGATCATCAACCAGTAGTTGACGCCCAGGCCGACGAGCGTGAGCCCGACAAGCGCGCCGAGCATGAGCGCGTCACCCTGGCCGAAGTTCAGGGTGTCGGAGGTGGCGAACGTGAGTTGGTAGCCGAACGCGATGACAGCGTAGATCATGCCCAGCGCGATGCCGCTGTACACGAGTTGGGTGAGGATTTGCATGACAGGCCCTGCGTCAGGAGGGTGGCGGCCTCGAGGCGGCCGCCCGCAATGAAAAAGCGCCGCCACCAGGGTGCCCCGGCGGCGGCGCTGCGCTCGCTGGTTACTTGCGGGCTTCCTTCATGCGCACCGTCGAGGCCGACTTCAGGTCGTCGGCGTTGGCATAGACCACGCGCGCGCCCTTGACCTCGCCGAACACCGGGATGTTGGCGGTGATGGCTTCGTGGTCGGTCTTGGTGAACGGGCGGACGTAGGTGGTCACCACGCCTTCGACCGGTGTCTTCAGGTCTTCGAGGGCCTCGCGGATCTTCGGGCCGTCGGTCGAACCGGCCTGCTTGATTGCCGCCGCGAGCAGGTACACCGAGTCGTAGCCTTGCGCTGCCGAGACCGGCGAGTCGATCCGGTTGTCCTTGGGCTTGAAGGTCTTCAGGTAGGCCTCGATGAAGGCCTTGCGCTTGGGCGTGGTCGGCTCCTGGATGAAGGTCTGCGGCATGCGCGCGCCCTCACCGCCGGGGCCGGCGGTGTCGATGAAGTTGGCCATCGACAGCGTCCAGCTGCCGATCATCGGCACCTTCCAGCCCAGCTTGGTCATGCCGTTGGCAATCTGCGCCAACTCGGGGCCGATGCCGTAGGTCAGGATGACTTCGGCGCCGGCTTCCTTGGCCTTCAACAGCTGCGCGGTCATGTCCACGTCCTTGATGTTGAACTTCTCTTCGGCCACCGGCTTGATGCCCTTGGCGGCAAGCGCCTTCTCGAGGTCGGCGCGGCCGAGCTGGCCGTAGTTGGTCGAGTCGGCCAGGATGGCGACCTTCGTGAAGCCGCGGCGGGTGACCGCTTCGGCGGCGATCATCGGTGCCTGGATGTTGTCGGGCGCGGCGTTGCGGAAGATGTAGTTGTCGGGATCTTTCGGGAACTGGTTGGTCACGATCGAACCGGTGGCGACGTTGTTCATCACCGGAATCTTGGCTTCCTGGAAGAAGCGCTGCGACGCCAACGAGACGCCAGTGTTGATGTAGCCGACCGCCGCGACGACCTTCTCCTTGTTGATGAGTTCCTCGGCGATCTGCACGCCGCGCTCGTTCTTGGCTTCGTCGTCGCGCTCGACCAGCACGATCTGACGGCCGAGCACGCCACCGGCCTTGTTGATCTCTTCGGTGGCAAGGCGCACGCCGTCGCGCATGCTCACGCCCATCGACGAGGAGCCGCCGGTGAACGGGCCGTCGACACCGATCTTGATCGGGTCGGCCGCCATCGTCAGGGTGGTTGCAGCGGCCAGTGCGGCGGCGGTGGCAATCTTCGTGAAACGCAACATCGAGAGTCTCCTGCTGTGGATGTGATTCGAGCGCTGCGAAGCCTGCTGATGCAGGGCCTCGACGCGCCGTGATTATCCGTGGCGCTGCACCGCTGCCTATGCGCATGACTGCTTGGATCGGCTGCGTAGTACTGCATAAGGGAAAACGCGAGCGTGGGGTTGATCTCTTGCGCTGCGTGGTTGGTCGTGTGGGATGCGCGCGTTGCGCCTTGTGCCTTCCAAGTGCCGCGAAACTGCCATGTCCCCGCGCGATACTGGTGCCCCGCTTTCGAGGGCTTCACGGTCATGTTCGAATCGCCCCCATCGCATCCGAAGCACGTCTGGTTGCAACGCTTCGGTGCGCGCCTGATGCAGTTGCAACCGAATCTGAATGCCGTCACCGCGACCAAGCACGCGATCGATACCTTCCACGACGCGGCCGGCCTCGAACCCGAGGCAGCGGCCGACAACTTCGCCGCCGACGCGCAGCGCGGCGACGACGAGGCGACCGACGGGCACTGAGGCGGCCGGTGGGTGCATCGAGGCGCCAGGATGCCCGGGCACGGAGCGCGACCAGGACCGCCCGTGAGGCGCCCGCCCGTCGACCCGACCCGGCTGCATCGCGCTGGGGCTCTCGCGGCCCAAGGGGTGGCGCGGGCACGCGTCGTCAGCAAATCGGCGTTCGCCACACACTGACCCGCCAAGGCTGCCGTTCGAGCGCCATGCCGGTAGATCGATGGTGATGATTCAGCGACTCGAATCCGGCGGTGGAGAATGACAGTCCTGGAAACCTGCCTTGCGGCCCCACCGTTCGGACCCTTTCATGCTCCCCGCGCAACTCGACATCTTCGAACACAGCCGCGACACCATGTTGCGCAACGATGTCGTGGCCGCGTTGGAGCGGCGAGACGCCAGGGCGGCCCGATATGCCTGGCGAACGTTCGCCGGCGAATTTGCGCTCGACGCCACGCTGGCACCGCTGGCGGTACTGGTCGATGCGCTCGAGCGGGCGACGGTCGTGCCGTTGTCGGATCACGACGCCGTCCGCGAGGCCCGGCGGACGATGGCCGACTCGATCGAACCCGCTGCGCGACGCAGCCTCGGCGACCACACCGCAGCCCGGTGGCTGGCGCCGCTGTGGCGCGAGTTGGCCACGCGGGCCGCGTCGCTGCCGTTTGTCGCCGACCGCAGCGACGACCACGCCGCGGCGCTGTGTTTGCGCGGCGGCGACTGTGCCGCCGCCGTTCGCGCGGTTGCCGGCATCGAGTCGTGGCGCCGGATTCCCGCGCCGCTGTCCTGGATGGCACAGGCACGTTATCGCCTCGGCGGTCTCGACGACGCCTGGGCCCTGATGGCCGAACTGGCATGGCTGGCGTCGGGCCGCTTCGGCCAGCTCGTCACGCTGCTCGCCGACCCGGTGCTCGATAGGTTGCGCCGCGAATTCGAGGCGGATTTCGAGGCGAACCCGGCGTCGGCGGACGACGGGCAGGATCTGGCCTGGTTCCCTGCCTGGGTCCTTACGCGGCATGCCGCCCTGGCGGGGCCGCTCGGGCAGGCCCAGCCGGGCCTGCACGCTTCGGCGGAGCAGGCACTGCGCCTGATGCTGGAACTTCTCGGGCTGGAGCGCCAGGGGCGTCATCGCGATCTGGTGACACGGCGCAAGGTATTGCGCGACCTCCAGCCCTCGCTGTATGCGGCCTACATGGCCACCCGCTGAGCGTCGGGCCGGCGCCAATCTGCATGGACCCGGCGAACTGTGACCGGCCCGGTGTCGATGGTGTTCCGGTGACGCGCCCACCACGAACAAGCCCGCCGGTGGCGGGCTTGTTCGTGGCGAGAGATCGATGGATCAGACGGTTCCGGAAGTCGGCGAGGCCGCCGTGTTCGAGGATGGAGGAGACGGTGCCTCTTCAGCAGGGGCGTCGATCATCGCGATGTTCTGCGCGAGTTGGCCCTTGGGCCCCTGAACGATCTCGAAGCGGACCCGGCCACCCTGCTTCAGGGTTCGGAAGCCATCCATCTGGATGGCCGAAAAGTGCGCGAAGACGTCTTCGCCGCCAGCCTCGGGTTCGATGAAACCGAAACCCTTTGCATCGTTGAACCATTTCACTTTGCCGGTGGCCATGGCGGTACTCCCCGCACGCGGCGACGCGCGCTGCGCACGACGCATTTTCGCGGCGACGCGAAGCCAGTGTCAAGAATGGAAACACCCGCCAAGGCGTCGGGTGAACTGCGGTGCAAACCAGCGGCGGCGCCTCGTCCAAAGCTGCCGAAGAGCCCAACTATGCACGCCCGTGCGGGCGCAAATCGGGCCTTGCACAATGCGGCTTGGGCGCAATATGGGAAGGGTCGAAACGCGAACGCATCAACTCGATAGAATGAATCCATGCCTCAGCGAAATCCCCCGCCGCCCACGCCGCCAGTGGTGCGTCCTCAGCCCGGCGACGGGCAGGGCGCGGTGGTGGTCGAGCGCAAAGTTGCCAAGACCGAGCCGCCCCGCATGTACCAGGTGGTCTTGCTCAACGACGACTACACGCCGATGGAGTTCGTCGTGATGGTGCTGCAGGAGTACTTCAAGCGTGACCTCGAAACCGCGACCCAGATCATGCTGAAGATCCACCATGACGGGCGAGGCGTTTGCGGCGTCTACTCGAAAGACGTCGCTGCTACGAAGGTTGAATTGGTGTTGGCCGCCGCGCGCCGTGGCGGTCACCCGTTGCAATGCATTATGGAGGCCGCATGATTGCCCAAGAACTTGAAGTCAGTCTGCACATGGCGTTCGTCGAGGCGCGCCAGCAGCGCCACGAGTTCATCACCGTCGAGCACCTGTTGATGGCACTGCTCGACAACCCGTCGGCAGCCGAGGTGCTGCGTGCCTGCTCCGCCAACGGCGACGACCTGCGCAAGAGCCTGCTGGGCTTCATCAAGGAGAACACACCCACCGTGGGCGGCTCCGACGAGGTCGACACCCAGCCGACGCTGGGCTTTCAGCGCGTGATCCAGCGCGCGATCATGCACGTGCAGTCCACCGGCAGCGGCAAGAAGGAAGTGACGGGCGCCAACGTGCTGGTCGCGATCTTCGGCGAGAAGGACTCTCACGCCGTCTACTACCTGCACCAGCAGGGCGTGACCCGGCTCGACGTGGTGAACTTCATCGCCCACGGTATCAAGAAGAGCGACCCGCCGGAACCTGCCAAACCGAGCGAAGGCGCATCGGGCAGCGAAAGTGAAAAAGAAGAAGGCGATGGCAAGGGCTCGCCGCTGGATCAGTTCACCCAGAACCTGAACCAGCTGGCCCGCGATGGCAAGATCGATCCACTGATCGGGCGCGAGCACGAGGTCGAGCGCGTGATCCAGATCCTGTGCCGCCGGCGCAAGAACAACCCGCTGCTGGTCGGCGAGGCCGGTGTGGGCAAGACCGCAATTGCCGAAGGCCTGGCGTGGCGCATCACTCAAAAGGATGTGCCCGAGGTGCTCGCCGAGTCGGTCGTGTATTCGCTTGACATGGGCGCGCTGCTGGCGGGTACCAAGTACCGTGGCGATTTCGAGCAGCGCCTGAAGGGTGTGCTCAAGCAGCTCAAAGACCAGCCGAATGCGGTGCTCTTCATCGACGAGATCCACACGCTGATCGGCGCCGGTGCGGCGTCGGGCGGCACGCTCGACGCGAGCAACCTGCTCAAGCCGGCGTTAAGCTCGGGGGCGATGAAGTGCATCGGTGCGACCACCTTCACCGAGTACCGCGGCATTTTCGAGAAGGACGCTGCACTGTCCCGGCGGTTCCAGAAGATCGACGTGATCGAGCCTTCGGTCGAGCAGACGGTCGAGATCCTGAAGGGCCTGAAGTCGCGCTTCGAGGAACACCACAGCGTCAAGTACGCGCTCGGTGCGTTGCAGGCCGCCGCCGAGTTGTCGGCCAAGTTCATCAACGACCGGCACCTGCCCGACAAGGCGATCGACGTGATCGACGAGGCCGGTGCGGCTCAGCGCATCCTGCCCAAGAGCAAGCAGAAGAAGACGATCACGCGCAACGAGGTCGAAGAGATCGTCGCCAAGATTGCGCGCATTCCGCCCGCGAGCGTGTCCAACGACGACCGCTCCAAGCTCAAGACGCTCGACCGGGATCTGAACAGCGTCGTGTTCGGCCAGGAGCCGGCGATCGAAGCGCTGGCCTCGGCAATCAAGATGGCGCGCTCCGGCCTGGGCCGGCCCGACAAGCCGATCGGCTCGTTCCTCTTCAGTGGGCCCACCGGCGTGGGCAAGACCGAGGTTGCCAAGCAGCTCGCCTACATCCTGGGCATCGAGCTGATTCGCTTCGACATGAGCGAGTACATGGAACGCCATGCGGTGAGCCGGCTGATCGGCGCGCCTCCGGGCTATGTCGGCTTCGACCAGGGCGGCTTGCTGACCGAGGCGATCTCGAAGAAGCCGCATGCCGTGTTGCTGCTCGACGAGATCGAGAAGGCGCACCCGGATGTCTTCAACGTGCTGCTGCAGGTCATGGACCACGGCACGCTGACCGACAACAACGGGCGCAAGGCCGACTTTCGCAGCGTCATCATCATCATGACGACCAACGCCGGCGCCGAGACGATGAACAAGGCGACGATCGGGTTCACCAATTCGCGCGAGGCCGGTGATGAGATGGCCGACATCAAGCGCTTGTTCACGCCCGAGTTCCGCAACCGGCTCGACGCGACCGTGAGCTTCAAGGCGCTGGACGAAGAGATCATCCTTCGCGTGGTCGACAAGTTCCTGCTGCAGCTCGAAAGCCAGCTCGGAGAAAAGAAGGTCGATGTCACGTTCACCGACGCGCTGCGCAAGCAGCTTGCCAAGAAGGGCTTCGACCCCTTGATGGGTGCGCGCCCGATGCAGCGCCTGATCCAGGACACGATCCGCCGTGCACTGGCCGACGAACTGCTGTTCGGCAGGCTCGTCGACGGCGGGCGACTGACGGTTGACGTCGACGCCGACGGCAAACCTGCTCTCGACATTCAGCCCGTGAAGAAGAGCGACAGGCCGAAGGCAGAGCCGGCGACCGCTTAGTGCTTGGCGAGGCGCAACAGCGGGGGCTTCGGCCCCCTTTTTCATGCCGTCGTCAATACGACGCCGGGTCCTGATTGAAGTAGTCGCGCAGCAGTTCGTACATTGGCGCGTGCTCGGCGAGCAGGTCTTGTGGTGCCACGAAGAACACCTCGCAGGCGACCGCGAAGAACTCCTCGGGCGCAAGGGCCGCGTAGGGGTCGAGCAAGGTGTCCACCTGTGCATCGACACGGTCGCAAAACCGCCGGTATTCGGCCGACAGCACGCGCGTCCACCTTTCGCGCGCCGCGCGGTCGGGCTGGGGCGGCACGCCGTCGGCCGTGCCATCTCGCATGTCGAGCACATGGGCGAACTCGTGGATCACCACGTTGTAGCCCACCTCGGCCGACGCGTCGGCGTCCATCACGTCGACCCACGACAACATCACCGGGCCGCCGTGCATGGCTTCACCGGAGAGTTCCTCCTCGTAGGCGTGCACGACGCCTGCCTCGTCGACGACTTCGCGCTGGGCGACCACCGCATCGGCATGCACGACGATGCCCTTGAACCCGTCGTACCAATCCAGGCCGAGCTTGAGCACAGGCAGGCAAGCCTGCGCGGCGATCGCGACGGCCATCGCGTCATCGACCCGCAGTCCCTGGGCACCCGTAAATTCCTTGGCGGCCAGAAACAGTGTGGCCATGTCGCGCAACTGCGCCACGTCGGCGTCGCTGCGTCGTGCCAGGAACGCAAAGCGCGCGAGCGTCGAACTCCACAGCGCATCGGGAATCGGACGACGCACGAGCGTGCGCGCGTCGCGCCGGCGCTTCAGCCATTCGAGCATCTTCAGCGGGCGGGATCGACGGCGTCGACGGGCACGATCCGGACCCAGCCGCCGGACTGCCAGCGCAGCACCTGCGCCCGTGGCACGGTGGCGCGATCGAGCTCCCAGTCGCTCAATACATGGCGAACGAACCCAGGTGCCAGGGCCTCAGTCGCCGGCCGGTGCGTGTGGCCGTGTACCAGCGTCTGGGTGCGGGTTGCCGTCATCCAGTGCACGGCAGTGGGCTTGTCCACGTCGAACCATTCGCCCGGATGTACGGCGGCCTGGCGCTCGCTTTCCGACCGCATGCGGCGCGCCAGAACGCGTCGATCGTCGAGCGGCATGGCCAGCACCTGCGCCTGCCAGTCTGGCGCTCTGACCTGGGCGCGGTAGTGTTGGTAGGCCAGGTCGGCGATGCACCAGGCGTCGCCGTGCGTCAGCAGCGCGCGCTGACCGAACGCGCTGAGCACCGTCGGATCGGGGAGGGCGCGCACGCCGCAGGCGTCGAGCAGTTCGCTGCCCACCAGAAAATCGCGATTGCCCACCATGAAGGCGATGCTGCGTCGCGAGGCCGCTGCGGTCAGCACTGCGGCCGCGCTGGCCTCGAAGCCTGCATGGCGGGCGTCGTCACCGACCCAGGCTTCGAACAGGTCGCCGAGGATGAAGATCGCGTCGGCGGTGGTGTGCAGGAGGTAGTCGCGCCACGCCGCAAATGCGCGCGGCGTGTCTTCGGCCAGGTGCAGGTCGCTGATGAAGTCGATGCTGCGCCACTCGGGCGGGGCAACGACTTCGAGCGGCGCGAGGCGCCCCGGCAGGGCATTCACCGACTCGACTGCTCCGCGTTGATTCGAGGCGACGTTCAGCCGACGCGCGCGGCGCGCACGATCAGAACGTCTTCGAGCGGCACATCGCCGTGCCCGCCTTTGTTGCCGGTCTTCACGGCCTCGATGGCATCGACCACTTCGCGGCCGGAGACCACCTTGGCGAACACCGCGTAACCCCAGCCCGAGGCGGTTTCGGCGGTGAAGTTCAGGAAGTTGTTGTCGGTCGCGTTGATGAAGAACTGCGAGCTGGCCGAATGCGGCGCCGAGGTGCGCGCCATTGCCAGCGTGTAGCGGTCGTTCTTCAGGCCGTTGTTGGCTTCGTTGGTGATCGTGGCGTTGGTCGGCTTCTGGCGCATGCCGGCCTCGAAGCCACCGCCCTGGATCATGAAGCCGGGAATGACGCGGTGGAACACCGTGCCGTTGTAGTGGCCGGCGTCCACGTACTCGAGGAAGTTGCGCGACGAGATCGGCGCCTTGTCTTCGTTCAGCTCGATGCGGATCGTGCCCTTGCTGGTTTCGATGTCGACTTGTGTGCTCATGTTCATTTCTCCACAGTGGCCTTGTTGATCGTGATGGGCGTGATCGGTACGTCGTCGTAGGGGCCCTTGCTGCCGGTGGGCACGGCGCGGATCTTGTCGACCACGTCCATTCCCGACAGCACCTTGCCGAACACCGCGTAGCCGTTGCCGTCAGGGGAGTTCGCGGCGTCGAGGCGCCTGTTGTCGTTGACGTTGATGAAGAACTGCGCGGTCGCCGAGTTCGGATCAGAGGTGCGCGCCATCGCCACGGTGCCGCGCACATTGCTCAGGCCGTTGTGGCTTTCCAGCGGAATCGGCGCGCGAGTGGGCTTCTCTTTCATGTCGGGTGTCATGCCGCCACCCTGGATCATGAAGCTGCCGATCACACGGTGAAAGATGGTGCCGTCGTAGTGGCCCGCCTTCACGTACTGCAAAAAGTTGTCGACGGTCTTCGGCGCCTTGGCGGCATCGAGCTGGATCACGATGTCACCCACCGACGTGGCAAGCTTGACCTTCTGCGCCTGGGCCGACAGGCTCACGCACAGTGCAAGGGCCAGCGCGGCGCGACCGGCCCAACGGGAGAGTTGAAGTGTCATGGGAGTCCTGTGAAAGTGGAGGTCGGTCAATGGTTCGGCGCCGATGCCGGTGCCTCGGCCGCGGGCAGCGCGCTCGTTGCGCCGCCCACGGGGTGCTTGTACAAGTCTCGCACCAGCGCGAGCTTTGGCGGCACGGTCACATTGCCCGGGTCCAGCCTGAGCGCGCGGCCGTACGACTGGGCCGCCAGCGCGGCGTACACGTCGCCGAGATTCTCGTAGGCGGTGGCATAGGACGGGTTGGCCCGCAGCGCCTGCTCGAGCGCGGCGCGGGCCTGGGCGTAGTCGCCCTCGGCAGCGTACAGCGCCGCAAGGTTGTTGTAGGGCTCCGCCAGATCGGGATAGTCCTCGGTGAGCCCCTGGAACACCGCGATCGCTTCGGCGTTGCGCTTGGCATCGGCGAGCATCACGCCTTTGACGAAGCGCATTTGCGGGTCCTTCGGATGGGCGGCGAGGTACTGGTCTGCGCGCCGCATGGCCGCGGCCGGCTGACCCGCGTAGTACAGGCGTTGCACATCGCTCAGTTCGTCGGCGTGCACTGCAATGGTCGAGCCCAGGCAGGCCATCAGCAACAGCGCAGGCATCGAAAAAGTGGGGCGAAATGTCGGCATCGGCAGCGGCAGTCGGTAGGGATCGCGGAGTCGCCTGCAACCGCAGCCGATGCGCGCCGACGGCCCGTTATACTGCCGCGATTGTAGTGCAGGCCCTCGTGCCGAGCCGTCGTTGACGGCGCTGGCAACGCACCGTCCGGCGCCTCGTTCGACAACCTCCCGACACCCACGAAACCCCGGATTCATGCCCCGGCCCCGCAGCGCTTTTGCGGGCCCGAAATCGCCCCTCGGCCCATGACGCTACGCATACACAACACGCTGTCCAGGGCACTGGAGACCTTTGCGCCGATCGAGCCGAACCACGTGCGCATGTACGTGTGCGGCATCACCATCTACGACCTGTGCCATGTTGGTCACGCGCGCATGATGGTCGCGTTCGACTTGATCTACCGCTGGTTGCGAGCGCTCGGGTATCGCGTCACGTATGTGCGCAACGTCACCGACATCGACGACAAGATCATCCGGCGCGCGCTCGAGCGCAACATCCCGATCCGCCAACTCACCGACGAGATGATCATCGCGATGCACGCCGACCTCGACGCGCTCGGCGTCGAACGCCCGACCCATGAGCCGCGCGCCACCGAATACGTGCCGCAGATGCTTTCGATGATCGGCACGCTCGAGGGCAAGGGCCTGGCCTATCGGGCGGCCGGCGGCGACGTGAACTTCGCGGTGCGCAAGTTTGTCGGCTACGGCAAGCTCTCGGGCAAGTCGATCGACGAGTTGCGAGCGGGCGAGCGCGTGGCGGTGCAGGGAGACAAGCAGGACCCGCTCGACTTCGCGCTCTGGAAGGCCGCCAAGCCGCAGGAGCCGGCCGACGCGACCTATGCATCTGGCTACGGTGCCGGTCGGCCCGGCTGGCACATCGAATGCTCGGCGATGGCGTGCGCGTTGCTGGGTGAGCAGTTCGACCTGCACGGTGGCGGCGCCGACTTGCAATTCCCGCACCACGAAAACGAGATCGCGCAAAGCGAAGGAGCGACCGGCCGGCCGCCGGCAAAGTTCTGGGTTCATAACGGCTTGCTCAATGTCGACCAGGTGAAGATGTCCAAGTCGCTGGGCAACTTCTTCACCATCCGCGACGTGCTGGAACGTTATGACGGGGAGACCATCCGCTTCTTCATGCTGCGCACGCATTACCGCAGCCCGTTCAATTTCAGTGACGTGAACCTCGACGATGCGCGCGCATCGCTGCGCCGCCTGTACACCGCGCTCGACGGTGTCGCCGTGCCCGCTTTGGCGATCGACTGGACACTGGCGCCAGCCGCGTCGTTCCGCGCCGCGATGAACGACGACTTCAACACGCCGGTGGCCGTTGCGGTGCTGTTCGAACTGGCCGGCGAACTCAACCGCACTCGCGATGCCGCCACCGCCGCGCTGCTCAAGGGCCTGGCGGCCACGCTCGGCGTGCTGCAACAGGCACCGAGAACCTATCTGCAGTCGGGCAACACGCTCGACGAGTCCTGGATTGCCGACCGCATCGCAGCGCGCAACGCAGCGAAGCTGGCGCGCGACTTCGCATTGGCCGACGAGATCCGCCAGGAGTTGCTTGCGCAGGGCATCGTGCTGCAGGATTCGCCGGGCGGCACCACCTGGATGAAGGCCTGATGCCTGGCCGCACCGCAACAACCAGCTTGGCGAGCGATGCCGGTGCCTCGATTGCGCCGGCCGCAGCGCAGCACCTCACGCCGCATGTCACACCCCCCTATTGGGACGAGGCCTGCAAGCACCTGGGCAAGCGCGATCGCGTGATGCGCAAACTGATTCCGCGATTCGGCGAAGGCCGGCTGCAAAGCCGCGGTGATGCGTTCACGACGTTGGCGCGCTCCATCGTCGGCCAGCAGATTTCGGTCAAGGCGGCGCAGGCGGTATGGGATCGTTTCGTTGCGACGATGAGCGAGCCTATGACACCACTTGCACCTGCCACGGTGCTTGCATTGAATGCAGCGGTGATGCGAGGTGCCGGGCTGTCGGCCCGCAAGGTCGAATACCTGTGCGACCTGGCCGCGCATTTCGAATCGGGCGCGGTGCATTTCGATCAGTGGCAGCAGATGGACGACGAGGCCATCGTCGATGAACTCGTGGCCATCCGCGGCATCGGTCGCTGGACCGCCGAGATGTTCCTGATCTTCCACCTGATGCGCCCGAACGTGCTGCCGCTCGACGACCTCGGGCTGCTCAAGGGCATCAGCATCAACTACTTCAGCGGCGAGCCCGTATCCAGGGCCGAAGCGCGCGAAGTGGGCGATGCCTGGGCCCCCTTTCGCTCGGTGGCCACATGGTACATTTGGCGCAGCCTCGACCCTCTGCCGGTCGACTACTAGATCGTCTTGAACAGCCGCACGAGCACCCTCGTCGGCGCGTTCCTTCAACCCCGCTGTTGATGCATCCGGACATCCACTCATGAGCAAACGCCACTTCCTCGAGTTCGAGCAACCCGTGTCGGATCTCGAGTCGAAGATCGAAGAACTGCGCTATGTGCAGAACGAATCGGCGGTCGACATTTCCGAAGAGATCGACCGGCTCGGCAAGAAAAGCCTGCAACTCACCAAGGACATCTACGCGCATCTCACGCCGTGGCAGGTCACGCAGATCGCGCGTCACCCGCAGCGGCCCTATACGCTGGACTACGTGAACGAGATCTTCACCGACTTCCAGGAGTTGCACGGTGACCGGGCGTTCGCCGATGACCAGTCGATCGTCGGCGGCCTGGCGCGCTTCAATGGCCAGGCCTGCATGGTGCTGGGCCACCAGAAGGGTCGCGACACCAAGGAGCGGGCCGCACGCAACTTCGGCATGTCGCGCCCCGAGGGTTACCGCAAGGCGCTGCGCCTGATGAAGCTGGCCGAGAAGTTCGGCCTGCCGGTGTTCACCTTCGTCGACACGCCCGGCGCCTACCCCGGCATCGGCGCGGAAGAACGCGGCCAGTCCGAAGCGATCGGGCGCAACATCTTCGAGATGGCGCAACTCGAAGTGCCGATCATCGTGACCATCATCGGCGAAGGCGGCTCGGGTGGCGCGTTGGCGATCAGCGTCGGCGACCAGTTGCTGATGCTGCAGTACTCGATCTATTCGGTGATCTCGCCGGAAGGCTGTGCGTCGATTCTGTGGAAGACCGCCGAGCGCGCGTCCGACGCCGCCGATGCGCTGGGCATCACCGCGCACCGGCTCAAGGCCCTGGGCCTGATCGACAAGATCGTTACCGAGCCGGTCGGCGGGGCGCACCGCGACATCAAGCAGATGGCCGCGTTCCTGAAGCGCGCGCTGAACGACGCGTTGCGCCAGGTCAGCGACCTCAAGCCGAAAGAACTGCTGCAACGCCGCTACGAGCGGCTGCAATCCTACGGCCGCTACACCGACACCAAAGAGCGCTGAAGCGTCCAGCGGAGCGACCGTGGTCGTGCGCCGAGTCGCCGTGGCTTACAGCGGCGGGCGCGATTCGACCGCGTTGCTGCATGCCACGCTCGCAGAAGCAGGTCGCCAGGGCATCGAGGTGCTGGCGCTGCATGTGCATCACGGTTTGAGCCCCAACGCGGACGCCTGGCTGAAGCACTGCGAAGCGCAATGCCGGCGCTGGACACGCGCCGGGCGGCCGGTCGAGTTCGTGGCGCATCGATTGACCGCTTCGCCGCCACGGGGCGACAGCGTCGAGGCCTGGGCCCGGCAAGCGCGCTACGGTGCCCTGCGCACGATGGCGTTGGCGCATCGGGCCGCGGTGGTGCTGTTGGCGCACCACCGGCGAGACCAGGCCGAGACGGTGCTGCTGCAGGCGTTGCGCGGCGCTGGCGTCGCCGGCCTGGCGGGCATGCCGGGCAGCGTGCAGCGCGACGGCATCACTTGGTTGCGCCCGTGGCTGGACACGCCGCCCGCGGCCATCGAAGCGTATGGGCGCCGCCACCGTCTCAAGCACATCGACGATGACAGCAACGCCGATCCTCGTTACGCACGCAACCGCTTGCGGCTGCAGGTCTGGCCTGCGCTGGTCGGCGCGTTCGAGCACGCCGAGGCTGCGCTCGCGACCACCGCCGATTGGGCCCAGGAGGCGAGCGCCGCGCTCGGCGAGCTCGCCGCGCTCGACCTGGCGAACGTCGCCACGCCCGCGGGCTTGCAGATCCAAGCGTGGCTCGAACTGTCGACAGCGCGGCGCAGCAATGCGCTGCGGGCGTGGCTCAAGTCGCAACTCGGGGCCGGTGCCCCGGCCAGCTTGATCGAGCGATTGCGCGACGAGCTTGCGGCGGCGGCTCAGGCGCGCTGGCCGCTGGGCGCTGCCGAATTGCGCCTGTATCGCGGTGTGCTGCGCTTGCGGCCCGCGCTGAGTGGTGCGCCTTCGGCAGTTCCTCGCGAAACCAAGCTGAGCCTGCGCCGCGCTGGCATCTATGCGCTGCCCGGCTGGTCGGGATCGTTGCATGTGGAGCGCGTGCGCGACGGTGGCGTGCCGCTGCCGTGGCTCGCGCAACTGGAGTTGCGCCCGCGTGCCGGCGCCGAGCAGTTTCAAGCCGGCATGGGTCGCCCGCCACGCAGTCTGAAAAAACAATATCAGGCCGCCGGCGTGCCGATGTGGGACCGCACCGGGCCGCTGATCTACAGCGGCGGGCAGTTGGTCTTCGTGCCCGGGCTGGGCATCGACGCGCGGGTGGTTGGCCTGCCGGGCCAGCCGCTCGTGAGCCTGCGATGGGCGCCGTTGCCAAGCCATGCCTGAACCCGGAATGCTGCGATGCAGCAGCTAGAATTCCGCGTTCTGTTCGCCGCGATTTCCCGACTCGGCTCGTGACTCGACACTCCCCATGGCACTCATAGTTCACAAGTATGGCGGCACCTCGATGGGCTCGCCGGAGCGTATTCGCAGTGTCGCCAAGCGCGTTGCCAAATGGGCCCGGGCAGGGCACCAGATGGTGGTGGTGCCTTCGGCGATGAGCGGCGAGACCAACCGCCTGCTCGGCCTGGCCAAGGAACTGTCGCCGGAAGCCGTCACGCCCGAACTGCAGCGCGAACTCGACATGATCGCATCCACCGGCGAGCAGGTCTCGGTGGGCCTGCTCGCCATTGCGCTGCAGGCCGAAGGGCTGCAGGCGGTGAGCTACGCCGGCTGGCAGGTGCCGGTCACCACCGACTCGGCCTACACCAAGGCGCGCATCGTGAGCATCGACGACGGCCGCGTGCGCGCCGATCTGGCTGCCGGCAAGGTCGTGGTCATCACCGGGTTCCAGGGCGTCGATGCGCACGGGCACATCACGACGCTCGGCCGCGGCGGCTCCGACACCTCGGCGGTGGCGGTGGCGGCGGCGATGAAGGCCGACGAATGCCTGATCTACACCGACGTGGACGGCGTCTACACCACCGACCCGCGCATCGTTGCCGAGGCGCGACGCCTGAACACCATCAGCTTCGAAGAGATGCTCGAGATGGCGAGCCTGGGCTCCAAGGTGCTGCAGATCCGCTCGGTCGAGTTCGCCGGCAAGTACCGCGTGCCGCTGCGCGTACTGTCGAGCTTCACGCCCTGGGACATCGACATCGTCGAGGAATCCCGATCGGGCACCCTGATCACCTTTGAGGAAGATGAAAAGATGGAACAAGCCGTTGTCTCCGGCATCGCCTTCAACCGCGACGAAGCCAAGATCAGCCTGATGGGCGTGACCGACAAGCCCGGCATCGCGTTCATGATCCTCGGCCCGGTTGCCGAGGCCAACATCGACGTCGACGTGATCATCCAGAACGTCTCGCACGACGGCCGCACCGACTTCTCGTTCACCGTGCACCGCAACGACTATGCGCGCACGATGGACCTGCTGCGGACCAAGGTGCTGCCAGTCACCGGCGCCAAGGAGGTCATCGGCGACGCCAAGATCTGCAAGGTCAGCATCGTGGGCATCGGGATGCGCTCGCACGTGGGCGTGGCCAGCCGCATGTTCAGTGTGTTGAGCGAGGAGGGCATCAACATCCAGATGATCACCACCAGCGAGATCAAGACCAGCGTCGTGATCGACGAGAAGTACATGGAGCTTGCGGTGCGCGCACTGCACAAGGCCTTCGACCTGGAGCGGGCCGTCGTCTGAGCCCGGTGCGCGCCGGGGTAGAATTTGTGCTGGTAACGGAGCTGTGACCGAGTGGCCGAAGGTGCTCCCCTGCTAAGGGAGTATGTGGGCAAAACCTGCATCGAGGGTTCGAATCCCTCCGGCTCCGCCAAGAGATGATTTCACAACATCTCACCACGCCTTAGACCGAACTTTGATCCTCTGATCGAGCCGTAATCCAGCGCTGACGCGGGTTGCGGCTCTTTCCTGATTCCAGTTCGTACCCATGTAAATGCACTTGTTTTGGCTTGACGTTCTTATGGACGTCGCCGGTTCATGACGTCATGTACATCGAAGCCGTTGCCAACCGCAACTCCGCGGCGACGTTCAAGCGAGACAACTTGGCTCAATCCGACGCAACCGGTCTCAAAGACGTTGATGGATGAATTGAAGAGTGAGCGCGGGAAACCGGCCGAAAAGGACCGTGGCGATGCTCGATGTATGGCGGAGAGAGCGGGATTCGAACCCGCGGGGGGCTGTTAACCCCCACACGCTTTCCAGGCGTGCGACTTAAACCGCTCATCCATCTCTCCGGAACGCGCGAGTTTAGCCTACGAGGTCCAGCGCGTGAGCCTGCAGCGAGGGCAGGGTAACGAAGTCGAGCGCGCGCTCGTGCGTGCATTCGAGCACCACGGCCGGAGCCACCCCGGCGTCAAGCGCCTCTCGCCAACGCAGCGCGCACAAGCACCAGCGATCGCCAGGCTTCAGGCCGCGAAACCGGAATTCTGGGCGGGGCGTGCTCAGGTCGTTGCCGCGCCGGGCGGAGTAGGCGAGGAACTCGGCGCTGACCTTGACGCAGATCACGTGGCTGCCGGTGTCGTCGTCGGCGGTGTTGCAACAGCCGTCGCGGAAGAAGCCGGTCAGCGGGTCGTAGGAGCACGGCACGAGGGCCGTGCCCAGCACGTTGAAGGCCATGGTTCAGTTCGCGCCAGAGGAGGGCTTGGCCTTCATCAGCGCCATCGCGGTGCCGATCAAGGCCGACACCTCGGTCATGTTGCCGGGCACGATCATCGTGTTGTTCTTCTGCGCGAGTTGCGCGTAGGCCTCCACAGCCCGCTCGGCCACCTTGAGCTGCACCGCCTGTTCGCCGCCCGGCGAGCGGATCGCCTCGGCGATCTTGCGGATCGCTTCGGCGGTGGCATCGGCCACCGCGACGATCGCCGCGGCCTCGCCCTGGGCCTTGTTGATCTCGGCCTGGCGCTGGCCTTCGGAACGCGCGATGAAGGCCTCGCGCTCGCCGGTGGCGATGTTGATCTGCTCCTGCTTGCGTCCTTCGCTGGCCGCGATCAGCGCGCGCTTCTCGCGCTCGGCGGTGATCTGCGCCTGCATCGAATGCAGGATCGCCGCCGGCGGCGTCAGGTCCTTGATCTCGTAGCGCAGCACCTTCACGCCCCAGTTGCTGGCGGCCTCGTCGAGCGCGGCGACCACCGACATGTTGATGTGGTCGCGTTCCTCGAAGGTCTTGTCGAGTTCCATCTTGCCGATCACCGAGCGCAGCAGCGTCTGCGCGAGTTGGGTGATGGCCTGGATGTAGTTGCTCGAGCCGTAGCTTGCGCGCATCGGGTCGGTGACCTGGAAGTAGATGATGCCGTCGACCTGCAGCTGCGTGTTGTCCTTGGTGATGCAGACCTGGCTGGGCACGTCGAGCGGCACCTCCTTCAGCGAATGCTTGTAGGCCACCTGCTCAATGAACGGCACCACGAACTTCAACCCGGGCGTGAGCGTGCGGTCGTACTTGCCGAGCTTTTCGACCACCCAGGCGTGCTGCTGCGGCACGATCTTGATGGTGCGTATGACGAAGAGCGCGGCGATGACCGCGATGACCAGGGCAATTTGCATGAGGAGCCTTCGAGTCTGATTTCGGGTTGGAGTTTCAACGCGCCGCGCCGGCGTCGGGTGGCGCGGGTTCGAGCACCAGCCAGTTGCCTTCGACGGCGCAAACGCGGTGCTCGCCCGGCGCTGCCGGCGCTCCGGGGGCGAGCCGCGCGGTCCAGCCCGAACCGCGGTATTGAACGCGCGTGGTCCGGTCGGCGGACCACGCGGTCACCAGGACATGCACGCCGATGTCAAGATTCACATCGCGGTTTTCGCGTGCCGGCGCCGACCTTGGCTGGCTGAAACGTCGCCAGTGCCAGACGGCGGTCGCGCCGCCACCGAGCAATGCGGCCACGACGATCTGACCGCTGACGGCCAGTCCGAGTTGGGCGGCCACCGCCGCGGCGGCCAGTCCGAGCGCGATCATCAGCAGGTAGAACGTGCCGGTGGCGAGCTCGGCGGCAACTGCGACGCCGGCGGCCACCCACCAGATCGTGGCGTTGGACAGTTCCATTCGGGTTCCTTTACGGCACATGCCGATGGCGAGTGTAGGTCGCTGGCGTCTGCAAGTGCGTGCGCCGATCGAACTGCGCGGTGACCGTACGCAATGCGTTGCATCGTGCCGGCCCTACACTTCGCGCTTCGTTTTTCGCGCCCCCGCGCCCCAAGAGGCCCGCCCATGCTGCGTTTCAACTTTCCGATCGTCATCATCGACGAGGATTTCCGCTCCGAGAACGCGTCGGGCCTGGGCATCCGCGCCCTCGCCGCGGCGATCGAGAAGGAAGGCTTCGAGGTGCTGGGCGCCACGAGTTATGGCGACCTGAGCCAGTTCGCGCAGCAGCAAAGCCGCGCCAGCGCGTTCATCCTGTCGATCGACGACGAGGAGTTCACGGCCGGCCCGGAGCTCGACCCGGCGGTGCTGAACCTGCGCAAGTTCATCGAGGAGGTGCGCTTCAAGAACGCCGAGGTGCCGATCTACCTGTACGGCGAGACACGCACTTCGCAGCACCTTCCCAACGACATCCTGCGCGAGCTGCACGGCTTCATCCACATGTTCGAGGACACGCCGGAGTTCGTGGCCCGCCACATCATTCGCGAGGCCAAGAGCTACATGGACGGCCTGGCGCCGCCGTTCTTCAAGGCGCTGGTCGACTATGCGCAAGACGGCTCCTACTCGTGGCATTGCCCCGGCCATTCCGGCGGCGTGGCGTTCCTGAAGAGCCCGGTCGGGCGGATGTTTCACCAGTTCTTCGGCGAGAACATGCTGCGCGCCGACGTCTGCAACTCGGTCGACGAGCTCGGCCAGTTGCTCGACCACACTGGCCCGATCGCACAGAGCGAGCGCAATGCGGCGCGCATCTTCAACGCCGACCACTGCTTCTTCGTGACCAATGGCACCAGCACCAGCAACAAGATGGTCTGGCACCACGCGGTGGCATCCGACGACGTGGTCGTGGTGGACCGCAACTGCCACAAGTCGATCCTGCACGCGATCATCATGACCGGTGCGGTGCCGGTGTTCCTGCGGCCCACGCGCAACCACTACGGCATCATCGGGCCGATCCCGCAGAGTGAGTTCGCGCCGGCGGCGATCCGCAAGAAGATCGCCGCCAACCCGCTGCTCGCCGGCGTCGATGCCAAGACGGTGAAGCCGCGCATCCTGACGCTGACGCAGAGCACCTACGACGGTGTGCTCTACAACACCGAGACGATCAAGCATTCGCTCGACGGCTACATCGACACGCTGCATTTCGACGAAGCCTGGCTGCCGCACGCCGCCTTCCACAAGTTCTACGGCAGCTTTCATGCGATGGGCAAGAACCGCCCGCGCCCGAAAGACCAGCTCGTGTTCGCGACGCAGTCCACCCACAAGCTGCTCGCCGGCATCAGCCAGGCCTCGCAGGTGCTGGTGCAGGACTCGCAGGAGCGCAAGCTCGATCGGCACCTCTTCAACGAGGCCTACCTGATGCACAGCTCGACCAGTCCGCAGTACGCGATCATCGCCAGCTGCGACGTGGCCGCGGCCATGATGGAGGCGCCCGGCGGCCCGGCCCTGGTGGAAGAGAGCATTGCCGAGGCGATGGACTTCCGGCGCGCGATGCGCAAGGTCGAGAAGGACTACGGCAAGAAGGACTGGTGGTTCAAGGTCTGGGGCCCCGACAGGCTCGCCGCCGAAGGCATCGGCAAGAGCGCCGACTGGGTGCTCAAGGCCGGCGAGAAGTGGCACGGCTTCGGCGATCTGGCCGAGGGCTTCAACCTGCTCGACCCGATCAAGAGCACCATCATCACGCCGGGCCTGGACATGTCGGGCAAATTCGCCACGACCGGCATCCCCGCGGCCATCGTCACCAAGTTCCTGGCCGAGCACGGTGTGATCGTCGAGAAGACGGGCCTGTACTCGTTCTTCATCATGTTCACGATCGGCATCACCAAGGGCCGCTGGAACACGTTGCTGACGGCGCTGCAGCAGTTCAAGGACGACTACGAACGCAACCAGCCGCTGTGGCGCATCCTGCCCGAGTTCTGTGCCGCGCACCCGCGCTACGAACGCATGGGCTTGCACGATCTTTCGCAGAGCATCCACGAGATGTACGCCAAGGGCGACATCGCTCGGCTGACCACCGAGATGTACCTGTCGGACCTGCAGCCCGCGATGAAACCCAGCGACGCCTATGCGTACATCGCGCACCGCAAGACCGAACGCGTCGAGATCGATGCGCTGGAGGGGCGCATCACGACCTCATTGCTGACACCGTACCCGCCGGGCATTCCGCTGTTGATCCCCGGCGAGCGATTCAACCGCAAGATCGTGGACTACCTGAAATTCACCCGCCAGTTCAACGCGGCGTTCCCGGGGTTCGACACCGATGTGCACGGCCTGGTCGAGATCGACAGCGACGACGGCAAGCACCGCTATTTCGTCGATTGCGTGCGCGCCGACTGACGGGCAAGGTGCGCGCGCCCGCGCGCCGACCCGACGGCGTCAGTCTTCGGCAATGCCGCCCAGCGCCGACTGGCTGAAGCCACCGTCGACGTAGGTGATTTCAGCGGTGATACCCGACGCGAGATCGGACAACAGAAAAGCAGCGGCGTTGCCGACGTCATCGATCGTGATGTTGCGCCCCAGAGGCGAACGCCGGCCGGCTTCGAGCATTTTCGAGAAGTCCTTGATACCGGAAGCGGCCAGCGTCTTGATCGGGCCGGCCGAGATGCCATTGACGCGGATGTTCCTGGGCCCCAGCGAGGCGGCCAGGTAACGCACGCTGGCCTCGAGCGACGCCTTGGCCAGACCCATCGTGTTGTAGTGGGGCATGCTGCGCAGCGCGCCGAGGTAAGTCAGTGTCAACAGCGCGGCACCTTCGCGCAAGCGCGGCGCGGCAGCCTTGGCCAACGCCGGGAAGCTGTAGCTGGAGATGTCGTGCGCGATTCGGAACGATTCGCGCGACAGACCGTCGAGAAAGTCGCCCGAAATGGCCTCCTTCGGCGCATAGCCGATGGAGTGAACGAACCCGTCGAACTGCGGCCACACGGCACCGAGCTGGTTGAACAGCGCGTCGATCTGGGCATCTTCGGCGACGTCGCAGTCGTAGACCAGCGTCGAGCCGAATTCCGCGGCGAACCCACCGACACGCTCCTTGAAGCGCTCGCCCTGGTAGCTGAACGCGAGTTCGGCGCCCTCGCGGTGGCACGCGCGGGCAATGCCGTAGGCGATCGAACGATTGGAAAGCACGCCCGTGATCAGGAGGCGTTTACCGGCGAGAAATCCCATGTGGTCACCCGAGTGTGTTTGGCGGCGGATTTTGGCATGCGTGCGAGCGTGCCTTGCGTGGCTTGACAGTCGCCGGACTTGCCTGTACCCACGCTGCGGAGTAGAATCCACGTTTTGCTGGATAGCTGGAATTTGAGCAATCTTGGGCGGATTCTTCCAGCCCATTTTTTTTGCTCGAACGCTTTTGCGGGATCGTTTACCCGGTGATCCGCACCATAGAACCGAACGCCGACAGGTGGATCGACATACAAGGCTGGATGAACTCTTGATGAATTGGCAGAGTGCCGTGCAACGCACCGTGACCGGATTGGGTTACGACCTGGTCGACGCCGAAAAGAGCGTCGGCGGGTTGCTGCGCGTCTTCATCGACCACCTGCCGGACGCTGCCCACGGACAGGTCGCCGAGCGGTTCATCAACGTCGACGATTGCGAGAAGGTCACGCGCCAGTTGCAGCACGTGCTCGAGGTCGAAGGCTGCGCTTATGAGCGCCTCGAAGTGTCCTCGCCCGGCCTGGACCGGCCGCTGAAGAAGGCTGCCGATTACGCGCGCTTTGCCGGCGCGCAGATCGAGCTCACGCTGAAGCTGCCGTTCAAGGGCCGCAAGAAGTACCGCGGCGAGTTGCAGGCGCAGCCGGGCCAGGCCGGCACGGGCTGGCGGCTGCTGCTCGGTGCCGAGGACGCCAAGGGCTCGGCCACGCGCGCCGCCCGGCGCGCCGCGGCCAAGCCCGCTGAGGCCGACTCGGCCAGCGCAGCGCCCCACGGCATGGACCGGGCACTTGAGTTTTCCCTGGAAGAAGTACGCGAGGCGCGGTTGGTGCCGGTGGTGGATTTCAAGGGGCGTCGCGCCGACGGTGGCGACGCACCCCGAGCCGCCCCGGGAGCCGGCGTGAACTCGGATGACGAGGTTGACGGAGGTCGTATTCAATGAACCGCGAATTGTTGATGCTGGTGGACGCCATCTCGCGCGAGAAGAGCGTGGATCTGGAAGTCGTTTTTGCCGCCGTCGAGGCCGCGCTCGCTTCGGCGTCGAAAAAGCTGCACGGCGGCGAAGTCGACATGCGGGTCTCGGTCGACCGCGAAAGCGGCGAGTACGAGACCTTCCGCCGCTGGCATGTGGTGCCCAACGAGGCCGGCCTGCAACTGCCCGACTCCGAGATCCTGCTGTTCGAGGCGCAAGAGCAGATTCCCGACATCGAGGTCGACGACTACATCGAGGAGTCGGTCGAATCGGTGTCGATCGGCCGCATCGGCGCGCAGGCCGCCAAGCAGGTGATCCTGCAGAAGATCCGCGATGCCGAGCGCGAACAACTGTTGACCGACTTCCTCTCGCGTGGCGAGAAGATCTTCGTCGGCACCGTCAAGCGCCTGGACAAGGGCGATGTGATCGTCGAACAGGGCCGCATCGAGGGCCGGTTGCGCCGCAGCGAAATGATCCCGAAGGAGAACCTGCGCGCCGGCGACCGCGTGCGGGCCTATATCGCCGAGGTCGACCCCACGCTGCGCGGGCCGCAGATCTTGTTGAGCCGCAGCGCGCCGGGTTTCATGATCGAGCTGTTTGCGCAAGAGGTGCCCGAGATCGAGCAGGGCCTGCTCGAGATCAAGTCGTGCGCGCGCGACGCCGGCTCGCGCGCCAAGATCGCGGTGGTCTCGCACGACAAGCGGGTCGACCCGATCGGCACCTGCGTGGGCGTGCGCGGCTCGCGCGTCAACGCGGTCACCAACGAGCTCGCCGGCGAGCGCGTGGACATCGTGCTGTGGTCGGAAGACCCGGCGCAGTTCGTGATCGGCGCGCTCGCGCCGGCCAACGTGCAGTCGATCGTCGTCGACGAGGAGCGCCACGCGATGGACGTGGTCGTCGACGAGGAGAACCTGGCCATCGCGATCGGCCGCGGCGGCCAGAACGTGCGCCTGGCCTCGGAGATGACCGGCTGGCGCATCAACATCATGACCGCGGAAGAGTCGGCCACCAAGCAGGCCTCGGAGTCGGATCACGTGCGCAAGCTGTTCATCGACAAGCTCGACGTCGACGCCGAAGTCGCCGACATCCTGATCAACGAAGGCTTCGCCAGCCTCGAGGAAGTGGCCTACGTTCCGATGCAGGAGATGCTCGAGATCCAGAGCTTCGACGAAGACACCGTGAACGAGTTGCGCACCCGCGCCAAGGACGCGCTGCTGACGATGGAGCTCGCCAAGGAAGAAGGCGTCGGCGATGTCTCGCAAGACCTGCGCGACCTCGAAGGCCTCACGCCCGAGTTGATCGGCACGCTCGCCGCCGCCGGCATCCACAAGCGCGACGACCTGGCCGACCTGGCCGTCGACGAGCTCACCGAAATGACCGCGGTCGACGAAGCGCAGGCCAAGGCCTTGATCATGAAGGCCCGTGAACACTGGTTCACCACCTGACCGACAGCCTCCCGAGCCGGCCCGACACAACGACACACCGTAGACCGAACACGCAAGGAACGCAATCCATGGCTTCGACCACCGTCGCCCAACTCGCCGCCGAGCTGAACCGCTCCGCCGCGGTACTGCTCGAGCAGCTGCAATCGGCTGGCGTCAGCAAGGCGTCGACGAACGATTCGCTGACCGAGTCCGACAAGGAACGCCTGCTCGACCACCTGCGCACCGCGCACGGCACCGTTGCCGGGGCCGAGCGCAAGAAGATCACGCTGACGCGCAAGTCCACCAGCGAGATCAAGCAGGCCGACTCGAGCGGCAAGGCGCGCACGATCCAGGTCGAGGTGCGCAAGAAGCGCACCTTTGTCAAGCGCGACGACGCCTTGCCTGTGGTCGAGGTACCGGCCGAGCCGGTGATTGACGAGAGCGAACTCGAACGCCGCGAGGAACAAGCCAAGGCCCAGGCGGAGCTGCTGCGCCGTCAAGAGGCCGATCTGGCCGAGACGCGCCGCCTGCGCGAAGAGCAGGAAGCGCGCGACCGCGAAGCTGCGGCCGCAAGCGCCCGTGAGGCCGCCGCCAAATTGGCCGCCGAGCAGGCCGCAGCCGCCGCGCGCGCTGCCACCGCGCCGAGTTCGCCGGCCGACAGCGCGAAGACCGAAGTGCCGGCCGCGGTGGTCGTGCCGGCGCCCGTCGAGCCGGCGCGGCCGGCCTTGCGCGTGATCAAGGCCGCCGACGTCGTCGACGAAGAGAAGCAGCGTGCCGCCGATCTGGCCAAGCGCCGCAAGGCGGCCGAGGAAGAAGCCTCGGCAATCCGCGCGATGATGAACGCACCGAAGAAGGTGCTCGTCGCCAAGAAGCCCGAAGAGCCCAAGCCTGCGGTCGAGATCAAGGGCACGATCCACAAGAAGGTGGGTGTGCCGGGCGCGCCCGGGACCACGGCGCTCGCCAAGCCCGGCGACAAGGCGGTCAAGTCGGAAAAGCTCTCGTCGAGTTGGGCCGACGATGCCAAGAAGCGCAGCGCACTCAAGCCCGGCGCGCGTGCACCCGCCGGCGGCAACCGTCCGGGCTGGCGCGCGCCGCGCGCGGGCCGTCGCGGCGACCGCAACGACGGCGCGGCGCCGAGCTTTGTCGCGCCGCAGGAGTTCCAGGTCCAGGAAGTCCACGTGCCCGAGACCATCAGCGTGGCCGACCTCGCGCACAAGATGTCGGTGAAGGCCTCCGAGGTCATCAAGCAGTTGATGAAGCTGGGCCAGATGGTCACGATCAACCAGCAGCTCGATCAGGAAACGGCCATGATCGTGGTCGAGGAAATGGGCCACACGGCACTGGCCGCCAAGCTCGACGATCCCGACGCGTTCCTCGAGGACACCGAGGCCGACGCGCAGCACGAGTCGCTGCCGCGCGCACCGGTCGTGACCGTGATGGGCCACGTCGACCACGGCAAGACTTCGTTGCTCGACTACATCCGCACCTCGCGTGTGGCCGCCGGCGAGGCCGGCGGCATCACCCAGCACATCGGCGCGTACCACGTCGATACACCGCGCGGGATGATCACCTTCCTCGACACCCCGGGCCACGCCGCGTTCACCGCGATGCGGGCGCGCGGTGCGAAGGCCACCGACATCGTGATCCTGGTGGTTGCGGCCGACGACGGCGTGATGCCGCAGACCAAGGAAGCCATCGCCCACGCCCGCGCGGCGGGCGTGCCGATCGTGGTCGCGATGAACAAGATCGACAAGCCCGAGGCCAACCTCGAGCGGGTGAAGTCGGAGCTGGTGGCCGAGCAGGTCGTGCCCGAGGAATTCGGCGGCGACTCGCCGTTCGTGGGCGTCTCGGCGCGCACCGGCGCGGGCATCGACACGCTGCTCGAACAGGTGCTGCTGCAGGCCGAGGTGCTCGAGCTCAAGGCGCCGAAGGACTCGATGGCCAAGGGCCTCGTGATCGAGGCGCAACTCGACAAGGGCCGCGGCCCGGTGGCTACCGTGCTGGTTCAAAGCGGCACGCTCAAGCGTGGCGACGTGGTACTGGCCGGCTCCAGCTTCGGCCGCGTGCGGGCGATGCTCGACGAAGACGGCAAGCCGATCAGCGAAGCCGGCCCTTCGATTCCGGTCGAGATCCAGGGCCTGACCGAAGTGCCGCAGGCTGGCGACGAGTTCATGGTGCTCGGCGACGAACGCCGTGCGCGCGAGATCGCCACGTTCCGCCAGGGCAAGTATCGCGACGTGAAGCTGGCCAAGCGGCAAGCCGCGAACCTCGAGACCATGATGGACCAGATGGGAACGGGCGCGGCGCAGACGCTGGCCCTCATCATCAAGGCCGACGTGCAAGGCTCGCAGGAAGCGCTGGCGCAGTCGTTGCTCAAGCTGTCCACCGCCGAGGTCAAGGTGCAGATCGTGCACGCCGCGGTCGGCGGCATCAGCGAGTCCGACGTCAACCTGGCGATCGCTTCCAAGGCGGTCATCATCGGCTTCAACACGCGCGCCGACGCCGGCTCGCGCAAGCTGGCCGAGAACAACGGCGTCGATATCCGCTACTACAACATCATCTACGACGCGGTCGACGACGTGAAGCTGGCGATGACCGGCATGCTCGCTCCCGAGCAGCGCGAAGAGGTCATCGGCACGGCCGAGATCCGCACCGTGTTCGTGGCTTCAAAGATCGGCACCGTGGCCGGCTCGATGGTCACCGCCGGCCTGGTGCGCCGCGGCGCGCGCTTCCGCCTGTTGCGCGAGAACGTGGTCGTCTACACCGGCGAGATCGAGTCGGTGCGCCGCCTGAAGGACGACGTGCGTGAAGTCGCGGCCGGGTTCGAGTGCGGTATCAAGCTGAAGAACTACAACGACATCAAGGAAGGCGATCAGCTGGAGTTCTTCGAAGTCAAGGAAGTGGCACGAACGCTGTAGAGCGGAGTGGGTCTCACACCCCCAAGCCCCGCCCTCCAAAAGACGGCGGGGCTTGTGTTTGATGGCCCCGGCGAAAGAGCAAACACCATGCGACACAAACGATCCATCCCGAACCGCGGCTTCCGCGTGGCCGACCAGATCCAGCGCGATGTGGCCGAGCTGATCCGCGACCTGAAGGACCCGCGCATCGGCATGGTGACGGTGAACGCAGTCGAGGTCACACCCGACTATGCGCACGCCACCGTGCTGTTCTCGGTGCTCATCGGCGAGCCGGCCGAATGCGAGACCGCGCTCAACGAGGCGGCAGGGTTCCTGCGCAACGGCCTGTTCAAGCGTCTGCAGATCCACACCGTGCCCACGTTGCACTTCAAGTTCGACCGCACCACCGAGCGCGCCTCGGAACTGAGCGCGCTGATCGCGAAAGCGAATTCGACGCGGGCCAAGGACGACTGATGGTCGATGTGCACGATCGCCCGACGCCTGGCGAGCCCAAGGCGGGCAGTTCCCCCTCGGCGGGGCGGGCCCCCAGGGGCGCCTTGGGGGCTGTTGTGCGCCGCGCCGTGCACGGCGTGTTGCTGCTCGACAAGCCGCTCGGCCTGTCGAGTAACGACGCACTGCAAAAGGCCAAGCGCCTGTATCGCGCCGAGAAGGCCGGACACACCGGCACGCTCGACCCGCTGGCCACCGGATTGCTGCCGCTGTGCTTCGGCGCAGCGACCAAGTTTTCTCAGATCAGCCTGGACGCCGACAAGACCTACCGCGCGACCCTGCGCCTGGGCGTGACCACGACCACCGCCGACGCAGAGGGCGAGGTGCTGCAGCAACGCGACGTCGGCGTCAGCCGCGCACAGGTGCAGGCCGCCTGCGAACGCTTCGTCGGTGCGGTGCACCAGGTGCCGCCGATGCACTCGGCACTGAAGCACGACGGCAAGCCGCTGTATGCCTATGCGCGCGCCGGCATCGAGGTCGAGCGCGAAGCGCGCACGGTGACGATTCATCGCATTGACATCATCGAGGGTGACCATGACACCTGGACCCTCGATGTGCATTGCAGCAAGGGCACCTACATTCGCACGCTCGCCGAAGACATCGGCAACGCGCTGGGCTGCGGCGCCCACCTGATCGCGCTGCGGCGCACCGGCAGCGGCACGCTGACCCTCGACGGCGCCCACACGCTCGAACAATTGGCCGCGATGACCGAAGCGCAGCGTGACGCCGCGCTGCTGCCGACCGACGCGCTGATCGCCGACTGGCCGATGGTGCACCTGGGCACGGACGATGCCGGCCGCTTCCTGAGCGGCGTGCGCCGCCGCGTGCCGCTGGCCGATGCGCCGAAGGTGCGCGTCTACGGGCCGGCGCCGCCGGCGTCACCGGGCGGCCCCGAAGCACGGGTGTTGCTGGGCAGCGGCCATATCGCGGGCGGCGAACTCATTTCAACGAGGCTCCTGAGCCCGGTGGAGGTGCAAGGCCTTCTTTCAGATCAAAGATCGACTTCCGAGAGCAACGCATGACCCGACAGATCCGCAACATCGCCATCATCGCCCACGTCGACCACGGCAAGACCACGCTCGTGGACCAACTGCTGCGCCAGAGCGGCACCTTCCGCGAGAACGAGAAGGTCTCCGAGCGCGTGATGGACAGCAACGACCTCGAGAAGGAGCGTGGCATCACGATCCTGGCCAAGAACTGCGCCGTCGAGTGGAAGGGCACCCACATCAACATCGTTGACACACCGGGCCACGCCGACTTCGGCGGCGAGGTCGAGCGCGTGCTGTCGATGGTCGACAGCGTGCTGCTGCTGGTCGATGCGGTCGAGGGCCCGATGCCGCAGACCCGCTTCGTGACCAAGAAGGCGCTGGCGCTCGGCCTGAACCCGATCGTCGTGGTCAACAAGGTCGACCGCCCCGGCGCGCGCCCCGACTACGTCATCAATGCCACCTTCGACCTGTTCGACAAGCTCCACGCCACCGAGGCGCAGCTCGACTTCCCGGTCATCTTCGCCTCGGGCCTGAACGGCTGGGCCACGCTGACGCAAGGTGAGGTCGGCACTGACCTGACGCCCCTGTTCGACGCGATGCTGCAGTACGTTCCGGCCCACGAAGGCAGCCCCGACGCGCCGCTGCAGTTGCAGATCTGCTCGCTCGACTACTCGAGCTACGTGGGCCGCATCGGCATCGGGCGCGTCAACCAGGGCACGCTCAAGCCGATGCAGAACGTGGCCGTCTTCAGCGGCCCCGACAGCACCCCCTTCAACGCCCGCGTCAACCAGGTGCTGAAGTTCGAGGGCCTGGAGCGCAAGCAGGCCACCGAGGCCGGCCCCGGCGACATCGTGCTGATCAACGGCATCGAGGGCATCGGCATCGGCGTGACGCTGACCGACATCGAGCGGCCGCAGCCGCTGCCGATGCTGATCGTCGACGAGCCGACGCTGACGATGAACTTCTGCGTCAACAACTCGCCGCTGGCGGGCCGCGAAGGCAAGTTCGTGACGAGCCGGCAGATTCGCGAGCGGCTCGACCGCGAATTGCAGTCCAACGTGGCGCTCGCGGTGCGCGACACCGACGAAGACGGCATCTTCGAAGTCTCGGGCCGCGGCGAACTGCACCTGACGATCCTGCTCGAGACCATGCGCCGCGAGGGTTACGAGTTGGCCGTTTCCAAGCCGCGCGTCGTGTTTCGCGAAGAGAACGGCCAGCGCCTGGAGCCGATCGAGCAGGTCACCGCCGACGTCGAAGACCAGCACCAGGGCGCCGTGATGCAGGCGCTGGGCGAACGCAAGGCCGAACTCGTCAACATGGAGCCCGACGGCATGGGCCGGGTGCGCCTCGAATACAAGATCCCGGCGCGCGGCCTGATCGGCTTCCAGAACGAATTTTTGAACCTGACGCGCGGCACCGGCCTGATCAGCAACATCTTCGACGGCTACGAGCCCTTCAAGGGCGATATCGGGGGCCGCAAGCAGGGCGTGCTGATCAGCCAGGACGACGGCGAGGCGGTGACGTATTCGCTGGGCAAGCTCGACGACCGCGGCCGCATGTTCGTGAAGGCCGGTGATCCGTTGTACGAGGGCATGATCATCGGCATTCACAGCCGCGACAACGACCTCGTCGTCAACGCGGTGCGCGGCAAGCAGCTCACCAACTTCCGCGTCTCCGGCAAGGAGGACGCAATCAAGATCACGCCGCCGATCATCCTGACGCTCGAGTACGCGGTCGAGTTCATCGCCGACGACGAACTCGTCGAGATCACGCCGAAGTCGATCCGCATCCGCAAGCGCCACCTGAAGGAACACGAGCGCAAGAAGGCGTCACGCGACGGCGCTTGATCGGCCGGCCATCTGCGCTCGATCGGCGTGAGCGGCCGCGTAATATCGGCAGCCGAGCCACCCGCACGGTTGCGGGCCGGCGCAGGATTCGGTCTTGTGGGAGTCCCCGACCATGAAAGCATTACTCGGTGCGGTGTCGCTGCTGGTCGCGCTGGCGATCGTCGGGCTGATGGCGGTCAGGCAGATGAAGGCGGTCGGCCACGTCGGCGCGGGCGCCACGGCTCAGGCCGGCTTGCCTGACGCACCCGCGATGTCGGGCAGCGGCACGGTGGGCGAACAGGCCAGGCAACTCGAAAGCAAGGTCGCCGCCGACGTCGCCAAGGCGCTGGCGCAGGGCGCGGCGCGCGACGCAGCCGCCGACAAGTGATTCGATGAGCGAGCCGCGCCCCGCCGACGATGAGTACGCGATGCGCATCGCGCTCGATCAGGCGCACAACGCCTGGCTGGTCGGCGAGGTGCCGGTGGGTGCGGTGATCGTGCGCCGCGGCGCCGACGGCATGCAGGTGATCGCCACCGGCTACAACCGCCCGATCACCGAACACGACCCGACCGCCCACGCCGAAATCGTGGCGCTGCGCCACGCGGCGCAGCTGCTCGGCAACTACCGGCTGCCCGAGTGCGAGTTGTACGTCACGCTCGAGCCCTGCGCGATGTGCGCGATGGCGCTGATGCACGCCCGGTTCAAGCGCGTCGTGTTCGGCGCCCGCGACCCGAAGACCGGCGCGGCGGGCTCGGTCGTCAACCTGTTCGAGCAGGCGCAGTTGAACCACCACACCGAGCTCGAAGGCGGTGTGCTTGCGCACGAGTGCGGTGCCGTGCTGCGCGAGTTCTTCGCCGAGCGGCGCGAGCGGTACCGCCAGCGGCGCCAGGCCGTCGACGGCGCCGCGGCCGTTGACGATCTCGACATCCCCACCGGCGAAGCCACCGAGATCGGCGGAGCCCTGCCGCCAAACTGAACCCACCGATGACTTCACTGACCCTGTACTCACCCGCCGGTGTGCTTGCCAAGGCGGCGCCTTTGAAGCTGGCCGCCAGGCGCCTGACGGCGCTCGGCTTCGAGGTGCAGATCGACGCGGCCGCGCTGGCGCGCCACCAGCGCTTCGCCGGCGACGACGACACGCGCCTGGCCGCACTGCACCGCGTGGCCACCCAGGCACCGGGCATTGCACTGGCCGCGCGCGGCGGCTACGGCCTGACGCGGCTGCTCGACCGCATCGACTGGAAGCTGATCGCGCGCAGTATCGAGCGCGGCACGCACTGGGTCGGGCAGAGCGATCTCACGGCCCTGCAACTCGGCCTGCTGGCGCAAGCCGGGCTCGGCGCCGGGGCCATCACCTGGGCCGGCCCGCTCGCCTGCGAGGACTTCGGCCGCAGCATTGACGCCGGCGGCGTCGACGAGGTCACGCGCGACTGCTTTCTCGAGGCGATGAGCGGCGCGCTCGAAGCGGTGGGCTTTCGCACCGAGGCCGGCTTCGACGGGCTCGAGGTGCGCGGCACGCTGTGGGGCGGCAACCTGTGCATGGTCAACTCGCTGCTCGGCACGAAGCACCTGCCGCGCATCAAGGGCGGCGTGCTGTTCCTCGAAGACGTGAACGAGCACCCGTACCGCATCGAACGCAACCTGCTGCAGCTCCACCAGGCCGGCGTGCTCGACGCGCAGAAGGCGATCGCGCTCGGCGAATTCAGCGCCTGGCGCAAGTCGCCGCTCGATCGAGGCTATACGCTCAAGACGGTGGTGCAGCACCTGCGCTCGGTCACGCGCACCCCGATCCTCACCGGCCTGCCGTTCGGCCACGTGCCCACCAAGGTGACGATGCCGGTGGGCGCGCGCGTGACGCTGCTGGTGCAGCAGCGCGACGTGCTGATCGGCTGGGACCACCGGCATGCCGATGGCGGCCAGCGCGACCACCGGCACGATCACGTGCACGAGCACGCCGCACCCGGCTGACCTCCACCCCAAACGGAGCCGTACAATCCGCCGCTGCTCCGCGGTGACCCGGCCACAAGCCGGTGCTCATCGGGGGCACATTGTTTTTCTGGGTCCGGCGCGCAAGCCTGCG
>JAGWTP010000114.1 GCA_028868895.1 Burkholderiales bacterium | reverse complement strand
TGGCCGATGATGCCCACCCCGGCAGCCTCTTCACCGGCGTACAGGTGCACGAAGCCGGGGATGTCGCCGCGACTGAAATCGACGTGCAGTCGCTCCTCGAACTCGCGGATCGTGCGCATCTTGCGGTAGGCCTCGAGCAGTGCGGGTTTGTCCAGTGGGAAGGGGTTGCCAGCCATGGTGCTTGTCTCCTGAGGTGCGGGGTCAAGGGGTCGAAGGAAGGCGGAGCAGTCCGTCGCAGGCCGCGATGTGCATGCAGCGGGCCACGTCCACCGTGGGGAAAGCGTTCTCGCGCAGCGTGATCTGCACGCGGTCGCCGGCGTCGAACGCCAGCTCGCGCTCGCCGTCGAGCGCCACCACACCGCCTTGCTGTTGGACGGTGAAGGCTTGTTCGGCCGGCATGGCCTGCCAGCGCGCGATGGACACGGGGCGCACCATGCCCGGCGCGATCGGGGCCAGCAGCCGCAGTGCCGCCGGATGCGGGGCGTTGCCCAAGTACACCGCCAGGCCGCCCGGGTCGCGCCGGCCCACCGGGTGCAGCAGACCGCCGATGGCCGACAGGCCGATCGCCTGCGGGTCGGCGAAGGTCAGGTAGGCCGCGCTCAGCGCCTCGGGCTTCCACAGCGCGCGCGCCCCGATGTAGCGGTCGGTCGAGATCACCGCGTCGACCAGCGCGATGTCGCGCTGCGCGCCCTCGTTGATGCTCACCTCGAGCAGCTTGTTGGGGGCCAACGCCTGCGCGGCGCTCAGCCGCCCGGTCGCGTACAACGCCACCGCCATGCCGGTGATGGTGGATTCGCGCATTTCCGGGAAGGCGTTGTTGGTGCCGGTGGACAGGCCGGCGATCGGGATGTCACGGCACTCACGCACCACCGCGCGGTGCGTGCCGTCGCCGCCCAGCACCACGATGGCCGCGACGCCGGCAGCGCGCATCAGGCGCGCGGCCTGGAAGGTGTCTTCGACCGTCGAGGTGGGCACCATGTCGAGGTACTCGACCACGGGCCATCGCTGGTGCTGGCTGTGCCCGCGCGACAGGTGGCGCTGCAGCAGCGCGCGGATGCCGCCGTTGTCGGGCATCACCAGCACGCGTTCGACGCCCAGGCTGTGCGCCGCCGTCAGCACGCGCATGACGATGTTGACGCGATCGGCAATCTGCAGGTTGCTGGCGTTGGCGACGATGCGGCGGATGTCGCGCGCCGAGACGGGGTTGGCGATCAGGCCGATGGTGGACATGCACGCCGTATTGCATCAGCCGTGCCGGACGCGACTCGAACGCGCCAAAGCCAGGGTTTGCGATCAGGCCGCCGCGGCTTGGCAGGCCCTGGTTGGGTTCATCGAGCGCGCGCGCCGTGCGGGCGCCGGCTCAGTGCGCGGTTTCGTCGTTCATCGGCACGTGACAGGCGTCTCAGCTTGCACCCACGCTGTGACACCTGTATCGCCCGTTCACGGCGCGGCGCCGGCGTCCTGCTGCTGGTTCGGCGACACGATGCCGAAGCGGTGCATGCGGCGGTACAGCGTCATGCGTGACAGGCCGAGCTGACGTGCGACCGCGGTGACGTTCCACTGCGCCGCACGCAGGTACTGCAGCAGCAGCACCGCCTCGGGCGGGTGCTCGCCGGCCGACTGCCAGACCGACGCCGGCCGGTTGACGGGCGCGGGGGCCGCTTGCGCGCTGGCCATCAGGTTGTCGGGCAGGTCTTCCAGGTCGATGCAGCCGCCGCTGCACACGGCGCGGGCAAAGTCGAGCACGTTGCGCATTTCGCGCAGGTTGCCGGGCCAGTGATGGGCGTGCAAGCGCGCGCGTGCCGCCGCCGACAGTTGCGGCGTCGCGGCCTGGCCATCGGCGCGCGCTCCGGCGTCGAGCAGCCGCTGAATCACCCAGTCGATGTCGCGCCGCTCGCGCAGCGGCGGCAAGTTGATCTGGGCGCCGTTGAGGCGGTAGTACAGGTCGTCGCGGAAGGCGCCCTGGCGCACCAACGCCTGCAGGTCGTGGTGCGTGGCCGCGATCACGCGCAGGTTCACCGGCACCGGTCGGGTGGCGCCGATCGGCAGCACCTCGCGCTCTGCCAGCACCCGCAGCAAGCGCGTCTGCATGTCGCGCGGCATGTCTCCGATCTCGTCGAGAAACAGCGTGCCGCCGTCGGCTTCCTGGACCAGTCCGCGCTTACCCTTGCTGCCGGCGCCGGAAAAGCTGCCGGGCAGGTGTCCGAAGAGTTCGCTCTCGATCAGCGACTCGGGAATCGCGGCACAGTTGACGGCAACGAAACGCCGGCCGCGGCGGCCGCTGCCTTCGTGCAGCGCCTTGGCGAACATTTCCTTGCCACTGCCGGTCTCGCCGCACAGCAGGATGCCCACCGACGCGTTGACCAGCCGCGCCGCGCGCTCGATCTGGCGGTCGAGTGCCGGGTCACCGCCGGACAGCGCCGCCAGCGGCGCGGGCAGGGGGCGGCCGGCCTGGGCAGCCTGCTGCTCCTTGGCCGAGCCCGACGGCGCCGGGGGTGTGGCCTGCATGAACAACAGCCGGCCGCTGCCGGCCACGGTGAGCGCGCGCTGGTCGGACGAACGGAACGGCACGAAGCGGCCCAGTTCATCCAGCCGTGCGTCGAACAGCCGCTCGAAGGTCTGGCCCAGCACCGGCACCGCACGGGCCTCGGCCTGCAGCAGCCGCTGCGCGGCGCGGTTGTGCCCGATCACCCGGCCCGCTGCGTCCAATGCGAGCAAGTAGCGCGGATTGACGTCGACGAACTCGGGCGACTCGTTCAGCCGCAAGATCCAGTCGCGCCGGTAGCGCTGAACGAAGTTGGCGTTCTCGATCAGGCTGGCGTACATCTTCACCAACTGCAGTGCGAGGTGCTGGCTGTCCTTGTTCTGCGGCGAACTCAGCGCCGAGATGTCCAGCACCGCGGTCAGCTGGCCCTGCGGGTCGAACACCGGTGACGTGGTGCAGGTCAGCGGGATGTGGGTGGCGTCGAAGTGATCGTCGAGGTGCACCGTCAGCGCCTCGCCGGTGGCGATGGCGGTGCCGACGCCGCAGGTGCCGGCGCGCTCCTCGCTCCAGTCGGCCCCCAGGTACAGGCCGGCACGGCGCAGGCTCGTGTCCAGCGCGATGTCACCGATGAAGTCCACCGTGACGCCACGTGCGTCGGTCAGCAGCAGGCAGTAGCCCATGCCCGCCACCTGCTGGTACAGCGTCTCCAGGCCGTGTCGGGCAATGTGCAGCAGGTCCTCGATGCGCTGCTGGTGTTCGCGCACCTGGTGACTGGGCAGGATCAACGGCTCGCACATGCGCGTGGGGTCGAGGTGGTGCTGGTGCACGCACCGTGACCAGGACTCGCGGATGACAGCGTCGCGGTCCGACTCGGAGGCCGGAATCCGCCCTTCACCGGCCACCTGCATCACCGCGCGGATGTGGTTGCTCTGCCGCAATTGCATGGTGGAGTCTCCTGGCGCTGTGTCGCGCGCTGAGGCGGGCCGCCGTGCGCGGCCGGGCCTTCTCGTCGACGTGCAAGCTTACCGCCTTGGGTCCGGCGCGGGGTGGTTTCGGGGCCGTCGCGAGCCACTTCGCTGGTCCATGTGATCCGTCATCGTTCAGCGGAACGCCCGCGAAGGAAGCTGGGTCCGTTCGACGTGCGGTAGGCCTGGGCGACGCCGGTTGTCCGGGCGCGCCGGCGGTGCGCGGCATCGGCACCTGCAGTTCACCGAGCCGCCAGGCCAAAAGCGCAACGGCGATGCGGTTACCCTCGCAGCATGATGCACGCCGAGAACTCCCGACCCGCACAGGCCGGGTCCTGGGTCATGCTGCTCGCGCTCGCGGCCGCGTTCGCGATGAGCCAGGCCTTCCGCAGCGTCGCGGCCATGTTGGCGGCACCGTTGCAGGCCGAATTCCATCTGTCGCCGCAGCAGCTCGGCACCTTCGCCGGCTCCTTTCATTTCGCATTTGGTGCCATGCAATTGTTCGTCGGCATCGGCATCGACCTGCACGGGGTGCGGCGCACGGTGCTGACCGGCTTTCCGCTGGCCATCGCCGGTGCCGTGCTGTCGGCCGTCGCGCCCGGCTTCGGCACGCTGGTGCTGGGTCAGGTGCTGATCGGCGTGGGCTGTGCCCCGGCGTTTCTGGTGTGCACGGTGTTCATCGCGCGGCACTTCGCTGCGGATCGATTTGCGGCGATGTCAGGCGCCGTCCTCAGCATCGGCGGTGTCGGGCTGCTGGCCACCGGCACGCCGCTGGCCTGGCTGGTCCAGGCGACCTCGTGGCGCATGGGCTTCTGGGTGCTAGCGGGCTGCTCGGCTGCCGCGTGGGGGCTGATCGCATCGAAGGTTCACGAACCTCGATCGCGCGCGCCGGCGCCGGTTCTGCCGCGCGAGTCGCCGGGGCGCGCCGCGCTGACCTTCGTGTCGCTGTTGCGGCTGCCGTACACGCCGGGCATCGTGGCGCTGTCCTTCGTCTGCTATGCCGCCTTCATCTCGCTGCGCGGCCTGTGGCTGGGGCCGATGCTGATCGACCGGTACGGCTATACGCTGGTGCAAAGCGGCAACGTGGCCCTGGCGGTGTCGGCGGTGTCGCTGATCAGCCCGGCGCTGTTCGGTCGCTTCAGCCCGGCAGACGGCACGCGGCGCCGCTGGCTCATCGGCTGGACGCTGTTGACGGCGGCGATGTTCGTGTCACTGGCGCTGGTGCACAACGCCACGTTCGACGTGGCGATGATGCTGGCGGTCGGGATGCTGTCGGGCTACATGATCCTGCAGTATTTCGAGGTGCGTTCGGCCTACCCGGCACCGATCGTCGGCCGCGCGCTGGCGCTGTTCACGATGTCGATGTTCCTCGGTGTCGCGGTGATGCAATGGTTCACCGGCCTGGTCGCCTCGATGGCCAAGGCGCACGGCGCCGACATTTACGGCGCGGTGCTGTTGACCATTGCGGCGCTGCTCGCGGTCGGTGCGGTGGCGTTCGCGTGGCTGCCGCGCGCACCACGCCCGCTTGCGCGATAGCCTGCGCAGGCCCGACGACGGTCGAGCCGCGTGCCGACCGAACCGCTCGACGCTGCGCGCAGCGCCAAGCAGACGGAACGCCTCGAGTGGGATGTGCGGCGCGCCATCTCGGTGATCCTGAGCCACCGCTGGATTCCGAGCAGTGCGACGGACGCGGTCACGGTGCGTGGGTTCATCGACGACGTGGACACCGGCAAGCTCGAGGAAGTGAGTTGTCCGGTAGCTATCGGATCGATCGGTTGAAGCATCGAACCGGCGTCGAGACGGTCACTTGCGCCCGGCAATTCGCCCAGCCGCCGGAGGCGGTTCACGAGGTGGGCCGACCTCTGCCAGCACCCCTTGGCAAATGGCCTCGATCAGGTCGAGCACCGCCTCGAACTCGTTTGCATCGCCGTAGTACGGGTCCGGCACGCCGCCCGCCGGGACGCGGTCGCTGAAGTCAGCGGCACGGCGCAGCTTGTGGGCGTGCCGTGGCGGGCACAGGCGGCGCAACTGGTCGTGGTGGCCTGCGTCCATCGCGATCACCTGGTCGAAGTGCTCGAAGTCGAGTGGCGTGAAGTGCCGTGCTCGCTGCCCCGCAATGTCGTAGCCGCGGCGCAGCGCGTGTTCGGTGCTGCGCGCATCGGGTGGCGCGCCGGCATGCCAGTCCTGCAGCCCCGCCGATGCCACCTCGACACGGCCGGCAAGGCCGTGCGCGGTGGCCAACTTGTGCAGCACGCCTTGCGCGGTGGGGCTGCGGCAGATGTTGCCGGTGCAGACGAAGACGATGCGCCGGGCCATGAGCGGTGGCCCCGCGTCAGCACCTGTCACGGTCAGTAGGTCAGTTCGAGGAACACCAGCGCATTGCCCGCCACCGGCCAGGCCCGGCCGACGATGCGCTCGCCGTTGAACTCGCCGGCCACCGCGCGGCCGGCGCCGTCGCCGGTGATCTGTTCATCGAGCCTCAGCGTCGCGCTCGACACGCCGGGCACCCCGGTGGGCACGCCCGGCGGCGGGCTGCGGCCGTCCAGGTCGATGTGGTCGCGCGGCACGCCGAAGTAGCCGCGCGGGCGCGTCAGCGTGACGACCGCGGTGGCGCCCCGGTCGGCCGCCACGAGCCGCTCGGCGCGCAGGTTGACGATGTTCGAGCCGCGCGGGAACGGCGAGCGGTAGAGGTGGGTCGCGGCGTAGCCGGGCGCGGCAATCACGAACTCGTAGCGGGCCTGGCCGTCGCCGACGAACGGGCCCCAGCGGCCGTCGGCATTCACGGCTTTGCGGTGCACGGCCGCGCCGATGCGCTCGCCGGTGGTGGGGCTCGTCGCGTAGACCTCGACCGTTGCACCGGCCAGCGGCAGGTTGCTCGGCGCGGTGCCGCGCAGGTTGTCGACGCCGTAGCCGCTGACCTTGCCGTCGAGCACCACGCGGGCCTCGGGCGCGATCGCGGGCGAGGCGGGTGTGCGACCGGTGAGGAAGCGCAGCATCGCCTCGAACGCGGCGGCGCTGAACGCGGTCTCACGGTGGTCGATGCCGGCGATGACCACGTTCTCGGCACCCTTCAGCGCCGGGCCGTCGTAGCCCACATGGGTCGGCGTGCCGGGGGTGCCGATCCACGCGCCGTCGGGCTGCGCGTACTTGTCGTTGTGGTCGGAGCGGATCGTCAGCCACTGCACGCCGGGCGTGACCTCGTCGCCGTTCGCACCCTTGGGCGCATTCAGGCCGGTGAGGAACGCTCCCGCGCCGTTGAACTCGCTGCCCGGCGCGCGCTTGATGTCGGCCCACACGCCGTGGTTCGGCGTGCCGCAAAGGATCGCGTGCGACACCTTGGCCGCACCGCCGCCGTGGGCGATGTAGTTGCGCACCGCGTAGCCGCCGCGCGAATTCGCGATCAGCACGACCTGGCGCGCGCCGGTGGCGGCGAGCACGCGATCGACCTCGGCCGAGAGAAAGCGCATGCACTCGGCGGTGGAGCTGCGGCCTTCCTGCGGTTTGGTGTCGTCGTCGCGCGCGCTCGGGTAGGGCATGTCGACGGCGTGCAGCCGTTCGCGCGGCCAGCCGTTCGACTCGAAGCGCCACAGCGTCGTGATCCACAGCGCGGCGGTGTCGCCGTTGCCGTGCACGAACACGATCGGCGGCAGCGGGTCGGCGCGCCCGGGGGTGGCGCAGGCGGCGAGCAGGGTGGAGGTGGCGGCGCCGATCAGCACGGTGCGGCGGGTCAGGGTTGGGGGCATGGTGGGGGTGCGCCGGTTTCGTGGGTGGTGCGGTCGGGCGCTGCGTGCAGGTCGCCGGCCGCGGGCAGCTCGGGCAGGCCCGGGCCGGTGAGGCGTGTGGCGGCGCGCACCGCGCGCAGCACGGCCGTGGCCATCACCTCGGCGCCGAGCGCACCGAGCAGCGTGGTCTCGGCACGGCGGCCGCTGGCACCGGTGCCGAGCGCGAAGATCGTGTCGCCGTCGCTCATCGTGTGCACCGGGTCGATGGTGCGCGCCAGGCCGTCGTGGGCCATCTGCGCGATCTTGTTGGCTTGCGCCTTGGTCAGCACCGCGTCGGTCGCGACCACGCCGAGCGTGGTGGCTGCGCCGATCTGCGGCGGCGCATGCCACTCGCCGTGCCGCAGCGCGCGCATCGTGCCCAGCAAGGCGGTGCCGTCGGGCGTGCGCGCGCCAGCGACGACGCGGCCGCTGGCCGGGTCGATCACGTCGCCGACCGCGTTCACCGCCACCAGTGCCGCCACCGTGATGCCGCCCACCGTGACCGACGCACTGCCGATGCCGCCGCGCATCGCGCGCTGCGGGCCGAACAGCTTGCCTACCGTCGCGCCGGCACCGGCGCCGACATTGCCCTCGGGCACCGGCTGCGGGCTCGCCGCCTCGCAGGCCGCGTAGCCGCAGGCCGCGTCCGGGCGGATCGCGGCGTCGCCGACCCACAGGTCGAACAGGATCGCCGCCGGCACGATCGGCACGCGGATGCGCGTGTCGGCCACGCCCGGCGCCGGCGCCGCGCCCACCGGCACGCCGTGGCCGCGCTCGTCGAGCCAGCGCATCACGCCACCTGCGGCGTCCAGCCCGAACGCGCTACCGCCGGCGAGCACCACCGCGTGCACCTTCTCGACCGCGTTCAGCGGCGACAGCAACTCGGTCTCGCGCGTACCGGGCGCCGCGCCGCGCACATCGACGCCGGCCACCGCGCCCTCGGGCGTCAGGATCACGGTGCAGCCGGTCGGGCGGCGCGTGTCGGTGCAGTGGCCGACACGGATGCCGGGCACGTCGGTGAGCGAGCCGGCGCGGGTCATGGATCGATGCTGCGCCGGTCGCTGGAGTCAAACGGCGCGGCGCAGGCACGCCGGCCTGCGCGAAGGGCAGGTCTTGCCGCCGTGTCCTTGTCCATCGGGCCCGTGGTGGCCGTGACCGGCGCGCAGGGCTTCACTTGATTCCGATCACCATCGAGTCCGGTCCCACCAGCGGCTCGACGCGCGTCGACGAGAACCCCGCCTCCTTCATCCAGCCCGCGCAGTCGGCGCCGGTGTAGTCGAAACCCCCCGGCGTTTCGATCAGCATGTTCAGGCTCATCATCAAGCCGAAGGCGTTCTTCGAACGATCATCGTCGATGATGGCCTCGTAGACGATGAGCGCGCCACCGGCCGGAACCGCATCGAACGCCTTCTTGATGAGCATCTTCTTCGTCGGCAGATCCCAATCGTGCAGGATGTGCCCCATCAACACCACGTCGGCCTGGGGGAAGTCTTGCTTGAAGAAGTCGCCCGGCACGAAGCGCAGCCGGTCGGCGACGCCGATGGCTGCCACGTAGTCCTCGAACACCGGCGCCACCTCCGGCAGGTCGAAGCCGAAACCCTGCAGTTGCGGGTTGGCCAGCGCGATCTGCGCGGCGAGGTCACCTTGTGCGGTGCCCACGTCGACGAACGTGCGGTGGTCCTTCCAGGGAAAAGCCCGGGCGATCGTCATGTTGGCGCCGTGGCTGATGCCGGTCATGGCGGCGAGGAACTCCCTCAGGCGTGCTGGGTCGGCATAGAGCGCTTCAAAGATTCCCGGCCCGCCGTTGCGGGTTTCGTTCTGCGGTGCCCCGGTGCGCAGCGCCTGCGTGAGGTGGCCCCAGAACGGGTACAGGCGGTGGTTCGCCATCTCGAGGATCCCCCCCACATAGGAAGGCTTCTTACGGTCAAGGAACAGGTCGGTCTCCGGCGTGTTCGCGTAGCGTTCGCCGGTGCGATTCAGGAAGCCCAGCGCCACCAGCGCGTCCAGAAAGTCGCGCGCCGAGCGAGGATGCAGCCCGAGCCGCCCGCCAATGGCATCCAGGTTCTCCGGGCCGTGCGACAGCTCGGTGAACAGGCCCATCTCGATGGCGCTCAGAAGCGTCTTCGAGGCCCAGAAGGCCAGCCCTGTCTGCAGGATCTTGTCAGGAGTCAGTTGCTCGTTCATGGGTTTCTCCAGTGGACGGAAACTCGGGTCGAGGCGCGTGCCACGTGAGACGCGCCGCGATTCGGATCGGCCCTTGTAGTTTGACGCAAGCGGCATGCCGCCGGCATCCCCGCAATGGTCGGCCACCTGGCCCCCGGTGAAGAGACTCAGGATGTGTGCAGCTCTTCCCGCAGTACCCGGCGCAGCATTGCCACCGTCAAAGGCTTCGCTTCGGCCTTCGCCTTGCCGGTGCCGACCGCCGCCTTGCGCAACAGCGCGTTGATCAGCGTCTGATAGCCGACCCCCTGCGCCTCCGCCTGGGCGCGGAAGTGTTCGATGACGTCATCGTCGAGCATGATGGTGATGCGGGTCTTGCCAGGGGACGAAATGACCGCCCCGCGTTTGGCTTTGCTGAAATCGTATTCGTCACGCATGGTATCGGTCTGCCTCGCCGCGACTGGCCTTGCGAGCGGAAATCAAGCGCGTCCGCTCTTCGCGCTGGGCGTGGATGACCACGAGTACGCGGCCCAATGCATCGACACCCAACGTCACGAACCGTTGCTCGCCTCGGGAGTCCGGATCTTCGATGGTGTAAGCCATCGGGTCACGAAGCGCCTGCTCGGCATGAGCGAAGCTGATACCGTGCTTGCGCAAGTTTGTCTTGGCTTTGACCGGGTCGAACTCGATGGACATGCGTCATTATGCATATAGTATGCATACGCGCAAGTGATCGACGACACGTCCGTGTTCAACGTGGCCACGGTCGCGTCCGAACGTCTCGGCCGTTTGCGTGCGCGTCGGTAACCGCTGGCGCCCAGCAAGACGCGACCGCGGCGCTGCCTGTCAGGCAAACACCCCCGCCGTGTCCTGCATCCGCGCCGACACCTCGCCGAGCTGGTGCATCGTGTCGCCGTAGCTCATCTCCATCACCGTCAGGCGCTTGAAGTAGTGGCTGGCGACGTATTCGTCGGTCACGCCGATGCCGCCGTGCAGCTGGATGCACTGCTGGCCCACGAAGCGCATCGACTGGCCGAGCTGCAGCTTGGCCTGCGCGAGCGCGCGGCGGCGTGCCGGCGCGGGTTCGTTGAGCTTGAGGCTGGCGTAGTAGCTCATCGAGCGGGCGAGTTCGAGCTGCATCTTCACGTCGGCGATGCGGTGGCGCAGCGCCTGGAAGGTGCCGATCGTCACGCCGAACTGCTTGCGCGTGTTCATGTACTCGACCGTGACGGCCACCAGCTTGTCCATCGCCCCCACCGCTTCGGCGCACAGCGCGGCGATGCCGACGTCGATCGCGTGTTCGAGCGCCGCGTACGCCGGGCCGGCGGGCAGCAGCTCGATCGCGTCGGCGCTGGCCAGCGTCAGGTCGGCGGCGCAGGCGCCGTCTTGCGTCGGGTAGCCGCGCACGCTCACGCCTTGCTGGCCCCGCGACAGCAGGAACAGCGCGACGCCCGCCGGGTCGTCCACGGCACCGCCGACGCGCGCCGGCACGATGAACGCGCCCGCATGTGCGCCGGCCGGAACCAGGCTCTTCGCGCCAGTGAGTTGCCAGGTGCCGCCGACGTTCTTCGCGGTCGTTTCCACGTGCGCGAGGCGGTAGCGCGCGGCGCGTTCCTGGTGCGCGAGCACGACGAGCTCCTTGCCCTCGGCGATGCCCTGCAACCACAGCGACGCCGACGGCGAGTGGCCGGCGTTGAGCAGGCTGGTGGCCACCAGCGCCACCGCCGCGTACGGCTCGAGCACGATGCCGCGGCCGAGTTCTTCCATCACCACCATCGCGTCGACCGGGCCGAACCCCATGCCGCCGTGCGCCTCGGGCACGTACAGGCCGAGCAGGCCGAGACCGGCCAGTTCCTGCCAGGCGTCTTTCGAGTAGCCGCCCTGCTTGACGATGCTGCGGCGGCGCTCGAAGGTGTAGCCCTTGTCGACCCATTTGCGCACCGTGTCGCGCAGCATTTCCTGGTCGTCGCTGAAGTCGAAGTCCATG
>JAGWTP010000018.1 GCA_028868895.1 Burkholderiales bacterium | reverse complement strand
GTGCGCGCCGTGCGCCGCGAAGTGCGTGACGCGGTTGCCGAAGCTGTCGAGCTCATCGCGGCGTTCGTCGGGCGGGGGGTCGATCTGCAGCGCATGCGACAACAGCGTTTGCCACGGCAGCGTGCGCGGCGTGAGGCGCGCGAGCTGCCACGACTGCGATACCGGCGCGGTGTAGGCGTAGCGGGTCTCGTGCGCGACGCCGTAGCGCTTCGGGCGGGTCACCATGGCGCGGTACGTCAGGCCACCAGCGACAGCACGCTGCGCGACTGGGCGTGCGAAAAGAACTTCAGGCTCAGCTCGTCCGAGACCGCGCTCGCGCAGCGCCGCAACTGCTCCAGCAGCTGGGCCAGGGCCGGGCTCTCGGGGTCCAGGTCGAGCGCGTTCAGGTCGCGCAGCGCGGCGTGCGCCGGCGCCAGCACATCGCTGGCGAAGCGACCGTGGCCGAGTTCGAGCCGGTCGATGTATTCGGCCAGGCCCTTGAGCTGGAACGCCACCGAGCGCGGGTTGGTCTCGTCGCGCAGCAGCAGGTCGAGCACCGGCAGCCATTCGGGTGCGACCAGGTAGCGCGAACGGTAGGTGCCGATCGAGTCGGTCAGTTCGAGCAGCCAGTCGATGCCGTGCACACGGCCTTCGGTGGTGGCGACCTGCAGCGTCATGCTCAGGTTGGCCAGGCGTTCGATGCGCCGCCCGATCGACAGGAAACGCCAGCCGGCGTTGCGGGTCATGCCGTCGAGCGCGAAGCCGGAGAGCGTCATCATCGCGGTGACGGCGCGGTCGAGCCAGCTCAGTGCCACCGGCAGGCGCACCGACGCCGAAGCGCCACGCCTGAAGACCGGGTCGGCAGCGAGGCGGTTCAGCGTGCGCCAGTTGTCGGCCGACATGCGGTCGCGCAGGTTGAACGCCGCGCGGGAGAGCTGGCGCAGCCGCTGCGCCAGCGCCGCCTCGGGGTGCGTGGCGGCGCGCAGCAGTGCCGCGTCGGCATCGTCGGTGCTGTCGATCAGCGCGAGGCGGTGGGCCAGCACGATCGCCGGGGCGAGACCGTCGGTGTGCCCGGCCACCGGGTCGAGCACGCCGGCGATCGCGACGCGCAGCGCGCGCGCCGCGCAGTCGCAGCGCTCGCTGTAGCGTCCGTACCAGAACAGGTTCTCGGCCGCGCGCGACGGCAGGTTGGCGCGCGAGGCCACTAGGTCTTCGGCGCGCACCGTCGTCGAGAGCAACGAGAACGAAGCGTTCACCGGCGCGCTCGACAGCACCCAGGTGTCCTTGGATCGGCCGCCGCGCTGCATCGCGATCGCGCGCGACTCGCCGGCCCCGGCCACCCGCGTCAGGCCTCCCGGCATCACCCGATAGCCGTCGGGCGTGGCCACCGCGAACACGCGCAGCCCGACCGCACGCGGCGCGAGCACCTCGCCGCCCGGCGCGGGCCTGCCGTCGCGGCGCTCGAGCACCGGCGCCTGCGACAGATGCACCCACTCCTGCGCGACGAAGCGCTGCGGCCGCGCCGCCACGTGGGCGCGCAACACGGTGCGTTCGTCGGTCGACAGATCGGCACCGAACAGCGCCGGCTCGCGCGCGGAGCGTTCCAGCGGCTTGATGAGCAGCTTGTCCAGGCGCTTCCAGGCGTCGTCGAACGCGGCCGGCTCGCCGAGCCACCAGGTCGCGATCGACGGCAACCTGAGCGGCTCACCGAGCAGTTGCTCGCACAGTTGCGGCAGGTAGCCGAGCAGCGCGCCGGATTCGATCACGCCCGAGCCGAGCGCGTTGCCGATGAACACCGTGCCGCGCCGGGCGCAGTCGGTCAGGCCGGCCACGCCCAGCGCCGAGTCGGAGCGCAGCTCGAGCGGGTCGCAGTAGTCGTCGTCCTGGCGGCGCAGGATCGCGTGCACGCGCTGCAGACCCTCGACCGTCTTCATCCAGACGCAGCCATCGCGTACCGTCAGGTCGCTGCCCTCGACGAGTGCAAAGCCGAGGTAGCGTGCGATCAGCGCGTGCTCGAAGTAGGTCTCGTTGTACGGGCCCGGAGTGAGCAGCACGACCCGCGGCGCGCCGTCGCCCGCGGCCGGCTTCGGCGCCCAGTGCAGCAGCGAGTCGCGCAGGCCGGCGAAGAACGACGCGAGGTGCTGCACGTTCAGGTCGGCGAACATCTGCGGGAACACGCGCGACACGACCAGCCGGTTCTCCAGCGCATAGCCCGCACCCGACGGCGCCTGCGTGCGGTCGGCCACCACCCACCAACGGCCGTCGGGCGAGCGTGCCAGGTCGGCCGCGTACTGGAACAAGTGCACGCCGCCGGCCGGCCGGATGCCGTGCGCCGCACGCTGGTAGCCGCTGTGGCCGAAGATCACCGGCGCGGGAATCGCGCCGCTGCGCAGCAGGGTCTGCGCACCGTAGATGTCGCCGAGCACGCGGTTGAGCAGTTCGGCGCGCTGCACGATACCGGCTTCGATGCCCTCCCATTCGGCGGCCGAGAGCAGCAGCGGCAGCGGATCGACCTCCCACGGCCGGTCGGCGCCCTTCGGGTCGGCGTAGACGTTGTAGGTGATGCCGTTCTCGCGGATCTCGCGCTCCATCAGCGACAGCGTGTCGCCGACCTCGGCACCGGCACGCGCCGCGAGCGCGCGCAGGAACGCATCCCAGTGCGGGCGCGGCGTGCCGCCGGCCGCCAGCATCTCGTCGAAGCGGCTCGGCGGGACGGCGTAGGCGTCGAGCAGGGCTTTCAGCATGGGAGGGCGGCGTTGCTCATGGCGAGCGGAATTGTCGCCTTGCCGATGCCCGACGCGTGTGCGGGTCAACCCATCGCGCGGCGCAGATCGAGCGTGAACGGGAAGTTCGGATTGCGCTCTTGCTTGGGCACCTGCATCGCGCCCGGCGTGTGGCCGGTGCGGAAGAAGCGCGCCAGGCGCCGCGCCTCGGCCTCGTAGGCGTTGACCGGGAAGGTGTCGTAGCTGCGTCCGCCCGGGTGGGCGACGTGGTACTGGCAGCCGCCCATCGAGCGGCCCATCCAGGTGTCGACCAGGTCGAACACGAGCGGCGCGTGCACGTCGATGCTGGGGTGCAGCGCCGATGGCGGGTTCCAGGCCCGAAAGCGTACCGCGCCGACGAACTCGCCCACCCGCCCGGTGGGTTGCAGCGGGATCGCGCGGCCATTGCAGGTGAGCACGTGGCGGTCGCTCACCAGGCCGGTCACGTACAACTGCACGCGCTCGACCGATGAGTCGACGAAGCGCGCGGTGCCGCCGACCGCACCCTCCTCGCCCATCACGTGCCAGGGCTCGAGCGCCAGGCGCAGCTCGACCTCGACCCCCATCGCGGCGAAGTCGCCCAGGCGCGGAAAGCGGAAGTTCAGGTGCGGCGCGAACCAGTCGAGTTCGACCGGGTAGCCCGCGGCGTCGAGCTCTTCGACCACGTCGGAGAGGTCCTGCCAGATGAAGTGCGGCAGCATGAATCGGTCATGCAGTTCGGTGCCCCAGCGCTTGAGCCGCTCGGGCCGGTACGGCGTTTGCCAGAAGCGCGAGACCAGCGCGCGCATCAGCAACTGCTGGGTCAGGCTCATGCGCGCGTGCGGCGGCATCTCGAAGGCGCGCATCTCGAGCAGGCCGAGGCGCCCGGTGGGCCCGTCGGGCGAGTAGAGCTTGTCGATGCAGAACTCGGCGCGGTGGGTGTTGCCGGTCACGTCGATCAGCAGGTTGCGCATCAGCCGGTCGATCAGCCATGGCGGAACGTGGCCGTTCTCGGCGGTAAGGCGCTTGAGCTCCGCGAACGCGATCTCGATTTCGTAGACCGAGTCGTTGCGCGCCTCGTCGACGCGCGGCGCCTGGCTCGTGGGCCCGACGAACAGGCCCGAGAACAGGTAGCTCAGCGCCGGGTGGTTGTGCCAGTACGCGACCATGCTGGCGAGCAGATCGGGGCGGCGCAGGAACGGCGAGTCGGCGACGGTGGCGCCACCGAGCACGAAGTGGTTGCCGCCGCCGGTGCCGGTGTGGCGGCCGTCGAGCATGAACTTCTCGGTCGACAACCGCGTCTCGTGGGCCGACTGGTACAAGTGGGTGGCCTGTTCGACCAGCTCGCCCCAGCTGTGCGCGGGGTGGATGTTGACCTCGATCACGCCGGGGTCGGGGGTGACGCGCAGCAGCGCCAGGCGTGGGTCTTTCGGCGGCTCGTAGCCCTCGAGGATGACCGGCAGCTTCATCTCGAGCGCGGTGTCTTCGATGGCGCAGACGAGCTCCAGGTAGTCCTCGAGCGCGGTTGCCGGCGGCATGAAGATGTACAGCCGACCGTGGCGCGGCTCGGCGCTCATCGCGGTGCGCGTGACGAACGCGGCCGACTCGAAGCGCTGCGGTGCGCGCGCCGCCGCCGGGACACCGAAGGTCGGCGAGCGCTCGCCGCTCAACACCGCGCGCGATCGACCGGCAAGGCCGTCGGGAGTTGCCCCCGTCCCCACGTTGGCGCCCGCGCCGGCACCGGCACCGGTCTCGTGGCTGGCGTTGGCGTAGCGCAGGCGCCGATACGGCGGCAGCGGCGCGTAGGCCTGGGTCTGGTCGGGCGGGTAGACCCACGGCAGGTCAGTCTCTTTGGCCCACGGCTGCGAGTCCAGCGGCAGGCGGTAGCCCATCGCCGAGTCGCCGGGGATCAGGTAGCAGCGCTCGGCGCGCAGGAACCACGAGCCCGACTGCCAGCGCGGCATCGACGACGCGGGCGACGGGTTGCGCGCCACCGGCAGCACGTGGCCGACGACCTTGTCCAGGCCCTGCGTGAAGATCTTGCGGATGCGGTCGCGCTCGAGTGGGTCGGCCAGGCGTGCGTCGAACGGGTCGACGTTGGTCGGCAGCTTGCGCTCGCGCCACAGGTAGTACCAGGTGTCTTCGTAGGCGGGGAACACGTGCTTCGGGTCGAGGCCGAGCCGCTTGGCCACGCCGGCCAGGAAGCGGTGTGCATGAACCTCGGTCGCGCCGTAGTCGGTGTGCTCGCTCGCGAACATCTCGGGGTGGGTCCAGACCGGCTCCTTGTCCTTGCGCCAGAACAGGTTCAGCGACCAGCGCGGCAACTGCTCGCCGGGGTACCACTTGCCCTGCCCGTAGTGCAGCAGGCCGCCCTCGCCGTAGCGCGCGCGCAGCTTGTCCATCAGGTCGGCGCTGAGGATGCGCTTGGTCGGGCCCATCGCCTCGGTGTTCCACTCGGCGCCTTCGCGGTCGTCGACCGACACGAAGGTCGGCTCGCCGCCTTGCGTGAGGCGCACGTCGTGGCGGCGCAGGTCGGCGTCGACCTGGTGGCCGAGCCGGTCGATGGCGCTCCATTGCGCTTCGGTGTAGGGCAGCGTGACGCGCGGCGCTTCCCACACGCGGGTGACCGACATCGAGTGCTCGAAGGTGGTCTCGCAGTCGTCGATCGCGCCGCTCACCGGCGCCGCCGACGACGGTTCGGGCGAGCACGCGAGCGGGATGTGGCCCTCGCCGGCGAGCAGCCCCGATGTCGGGTCCAGGCCGATCCAGCCGGCGCCGGGCAGGTAGACCTCGCACCAGGCGTGCAGGTCGGTGAAGTCGATCTCGGTGCCGCTCGGGCCGTCGAGCGACTTCACGTCGCTCTTGAGCTGGATCAGGTAGCCCGAGACGAAGCGCGCGGCCAGGCCGAGGTGGCGCAGCAGTTGCACCAGCAGCCAGCCGGTGTCGCGGCACGAGCCGCTGGCCTTGACCAGCGTCTCCTCGGGCGTCTGCACGCCGGGCTCCAGGCGCACCAGGTAGCCGATGTCGCGCTGCAGCTTCTGGTTGAGCGCGACGAGAAAGTCGTTGGTCGGCGTCTTGTCGCGAGAGATGCCGGCCAGGTAGGCCTCGAACGCCGGCGCGGTGGCCAGGCCGGGTGCCTTGATCATGTAAGGCGCAAGCTCGACCGCCAGCTCGGCCTCGTAGCCGAACGGGAAGTGCTCGGCCGAAGGCTCGAGGAAGAAATCGAACGGATTGAGCACCGCCATTTCGGCAACGAGGTCGACCTCGATCCGAAAGCTCGTGGTCTTGTCGGGGAACACCAGCCGCGCGAGGTAGTTCGACTGCGGGTCCTGCTGCCAGTTGATGAAGTGCGCGGCCGGCTCGACCCGCATCGAGTAGCTCAGGATGCGCGTGCGCGAGTGCGGCGCGGGGCGCAGCCGCACGATCTGCGGCCCCAGGTTGATCGGCCGGTCGTACTGGTAGTGAGTGACGTGATTCAGTGCGACATGGATGGACATGGTTGCCTTGGAAGGGGTCTAGCCTGTCGTTGTGCGATGGGACGTGGGGGACTGTGCAGCGATCTTTGCCACAAAGACGCGAAGGCACCAAGGAAGAGAAAGCAGGCAATTCAGAGAGGACGCGCGCGCCGTCCTGGCTTGCCGCTCTCGACTTCTTGGTGTCTTGGCGTCTTTGTGGCAAAAGGAGTCCATCAGTCCTCCACTGCGCCGAATATCAGGCCGCCACCGGGACGAGGAAATCGCGGCTGATGCCCAGGCCGAGCGTGCCGACGCGTTCGAGAAACTGCGTCAGGTAAGCGTGCAGGCCGGTCGCCAGGATCTCGTCGATGCGACCGTATTGCAGATCGGCGCGCAAGCGGCCGGCGTGGCGCAGCGTTTCGGCCGACTGCTCGTTGGCGACCATCTTCAGGTTGGCAACCACCTCGTGCATGCAGGCGGCCAGCGAGCGCGGCATGTCGGCGCGCAGGATCAGCAGCTCGGCAACCTTCTCGGGACGGATCACGTTGCGGTAGGCCTTGCGATAGACCTCGAAGCCCGACACCGACCGCAGGATGCCCGACCAGTGATAGAAGTCGATCTCGATGTCGCGACCCGACGCGCCGCCGGCGATGCCGCCGTTGGCGCCGTGGTACTCGCTCTCGACCGCGTGGAACTTCACGTCGAGCAGCCGCGCGGTGTTGTCGGCGCGCTCCAGGAAGCTGCCGATGCGCAGGAAGTGGAAGGCCTCGTCCTGCAGCATCGTGCCCACCGTGACGCCGCGCGACAGGTGCGATCGGAACTTGACCCACTCGAACAGGTTGCTCGGGTCGCGCAGGTACGATTCGGTCGCGACCATGCGCTGGAATTCGAGCCAGGTCTGGTTCTGCGTTTCCCAGACCTCGGTGGTCAAGGTGCCGCGCACCGCCCGGGCGTTCTCGCGCGCGGCCCGCAGGCAGTTGCGGATGCTCGACCCGTTGGCCTCGTCGCTGACCATGTAGCGCATCACGCTGTCGGGCGAGACCGCACCGTGGCGCTTCGCGAAGTCGCCGCTCAGCTCGCTGATGCCGAGCAGCCCCTTCCAGCCCTTCTCGGCCTCGGCCGCGGACTGCGGCATCAGCGAAGCCTGGTAGTTCACATCCAGCATGCGCGCGGTGTTTTCGGCCCGCTCCATGTAGCGCGCCATCCAGAAGAGGTGGTCAGCAGTCCTAGACAGCATCGTGCGACTCCGGTTGGCCGAAAACCCCGCACGCGCTGGCGCGCGAAGCAGTGTTTTGGGCTGCGCCCCAAGCGCTTCTCGCTTGACCGGCCCGCTCCATGTAGCGCGCCATCCAGAACAGGTGATCGGCAGTGCGTGACAGCATTTCGATGTCTCCCGTTCAGGCTTCCAGCACCCAGGTGTCCTTGGTCCCGCCGCCCTGCGACGAGTTGACGACCAGCGAGCCTTCCTTGAGTGCCACGCGCGTCAGGCCGCCGGGCACCATCTGCACCGCCTTGCCGCTGAGCACGAACGGGCGCAGGTCGATGTGGCGCGGCGCGATGCCGCTGTCGACGTAGGTCGGGCAGGTCGACAGCGCAAGCGTGGGCTGGGCGATGTAGCCGGCCGGGTTGGCCAGCAGCGCGCGGCGGAAGTCGTCGATCTCGGCGCGGGTGGCCGCGGGCCCGATCAGCATGCCGTAGCCGCCCGCGCCGTGCACCTCCTTGACGACGAGTTCGTCGAGGTGGGCGAGCACGTGGCTCAGGTCGGCGGGCTGGCGGCACAGGTAGGTCGGCACGTTGTGCAGGATCGGGGTCTCGCCGAGGTAGAACTCGATCATCTTCGGCACGTACGGGTAGATCGACTTGTCGTCGGCCACGCCGGTGCCGATCGCGTTGGACAGCGTCACGTTGCCGGCACGGTAAGCCTTGAGCAACCCGGCGCAGCCCAGCGTCGAATCCTTGCGGAAGGCGTCGGGGTCGAGAAAGTCGTCGTCGACGCGGCGGTAGATCACGTCGACCCGTTTCGGGCCTTGCGTGGTGCGCATGTAGACGAAATTGTCCTTGACGAACAGGTCCTGACCCTCGACCAGCTCGATGCCCATCTGCTGCGCCAGGAATGCGTGCTCGAAGTACGCGCTGTTGTGCATGCCCGGCGTGAGCACGACCACGGTCGGCTCGTTCACCGAAGGCGGCGCCACCGAGCGCAGCGTTTCGAGCAGCAGGTCGGGGTAGTGGGCGACCGGCGCGACGCGGTGCTGGCTGAACAGTTCGGGAAACAGCCGCATCATCATCTTGCGGTCTTCGAGCATGTAGCTCACGCCGCTGGGCACGCGCAGGTTGTCTTCGAGCACGTGGTAGCTGCCGCTGCCGTCGGCGTTGGCGGCGCGGACGATGTCGATGCCCGAGATGTGCGAGTAGATGCCGCCCGGCACGTCCACGCCCATCATCTCGGGGCGGAACTGTGCGTTGCCCAGGATCTGCTCGGCCGGCACGAGGCCGGCCTTGATGATCTCCTGGCCGTGGTAGACGTCGTGAATGAAGCGGTTCAGGGCACGCACCCGCTGCGCCAGGCCGCGCTCCAACTCGGCCCACTCGTGCGCCGGGATCACGCGCGGGATCAGGTCGAACGGGATCAGGCGCTCGGTGCCGGCGTTATGCGCGTCTGGCGAGTTCGCATCGTCGTCCTTGGTGCCGTACACCGCGAAGGTGATGCCCACGCGCCGAAAGATCACTTCGGCCTCTTCGCGGCGCGACTGCATCACGTCGGTGGGTTGCTGCGCCAGCCAGCGGTCGTAGCCGCGGTAGTGCTCGCGCACGGTGCCGGCGTCGGCACGCATTTCGTCGAAGCTGGGTCTCATGGGTACGTCTCCTGCAACGCAGATTAGCAAAATTCAGGCCAACGAACGCCGCGGCTACGCCGGATCGAGCGGTCGATGGTGCCAGTAGCGACGGCCCGCATCGCGCTGGCACACGCCGGCGGGTGCCGCCCGCGTGTTCCAGTGCCACGCGCCGCAGGAAGGCGTGGCGACGACCGAGATGCCGCGCGCCCGGTAACGCTCCAGCACGTCGGGCGCGGGGTGGTGGAAGCGGTTGCGGTAGCCGGCCTGGATCACCGCCGCGCGCGGCTGCACGGTGTCGAGAAAGGCCGCGGACGACGACGTTCGGCTGCCGTGGTGGGGCACGATCAGCACGTCGCTGCGCAGCCGCGGAGCTGCCCCGGCGAGCAGCGCCGTCTCCTGTCGGGCGAGCAGCGCCGTCTCCTGTCCGGCGAGCAGCGCCGTTTCCTGCTCGCGTTCGATGTCTCCGGTGAGCAAGGCGCTGCGGCCGGCGCCTTCGACGCGCAGCACGCACGACATCGCGTTCGACTTGAGGCTGCGCGCGTAGTCGGCCTCGGCCGGGCGCAGCACCTCGAAGCGCACGCCGTCCCACCACCACGACTGGCCGGCGCTGCAACGCGTGGTGCGGGCCGCCAGGGCCAGCACCGGATGCGCGGGTTCGAGCGAGCTGAGCACGTCGTCGACCGGCAGCGCCTTCAGCACCGAGACGGCGCCGCCGACGTGGTCGAGGTCGCGGTGGCTGAGCACCAGGGTGTCGATGCGCGCCTCGCCGCGCGAGCGCAACAGCGGCAGCAGCACGCGCTGGCCGGCGTCGCTTTCGCGCGCGTACTGCGGGCCGGCGTCGAACAGCAGCAGGTGCGAGCGGGTGCGCACGAGCACCGCCGTGCCCTGCCCGACGTCGAGCGCGAGCAGGTCGAACTCACCGGGCGGCGGCAGGTCGCGCGGGGGCAGCAGCAGCGGCACCAGCAGCGGCAGCGCCAGCGCGCGCGCGCGCCAGGGCAGCGGCAGCACCAGCAGCACCGCGCCGACCAGCCCGGCGAGCTGCGCCCACGCCGGCGCCACCGGCACCAGCCAGACCGCGCCGGGCAGCGCCGCGAGCCACGCAAGCACGGCGTCGAGCAAGCGCACGAACCAGGCGCCCAGCGCCCACAGCGGCACCAGCACCACGCCGAGCAGCGCCAGCGGCGTGATCACCAGCGTGATCAGCGGAATGGCCACCAGATTCGCCGCGAAGCCGACGAGCGAAACCTGCTGGAAGAACACCAGCGTCAACGGCGTCAGGCCGATGGTGGCGACGACCTGGGTGCGCAGGTCGGCGCGCGCGAGCGCCCACAGCCGCCGCGGCCAGCCGCGCCAGCCCGGTGCTCGCGCAACGTCGGCCGCATCGGCAGCGTCGGCATTCGACACCGACGACGCCATCAGCAAGCCGACCGCGACGAATGACAGCCAGAAGCCGGCCTGCAGCAGCGCCCACGGATCGATCGCGGTGACCACCACCGCGGCGAGCAGCAGCACCAGCGTCCACGGCCAGCGCAGCCCGAAGGCTTGCGTGAGCGTGACGACGCCCAGCATCCAGACCGTGCGCTGCGACGGCACGCCCCAGCCGGAGAACAGCGCGTAGGCCGCCGCGCACGCCAGGCCGCCCCAGCGCCCCGCCAGCGGTGCGGGCAGCCACAGCGGGGCGCGTGCACTGCGCCGCCACAGCGCGGCCACGGCGCCGCCGGCGAGCCAAGCGAACATCGTGATGTGCAACCCGCTGATCGAGACGAGGTGGGCGATGCCGGTGTTGCGGTACAGGTCCCAGTCTTCGCGCTCGATCGCGCCCTGATCGCCGACCGCCAGCGCCGCCAGCACGCCGGCGGCGCGCCGGTCGGGCACGCTCGCCTCGATGGCATCGCGCACGCGCTGGCGCAGGCGCTCGACGGGGTGGCCGGCGGCGCGGTCCAGCAGCTCGGGCGGCGGCGTGTTGCGCAGGCTCGCGGGGCGCGCCGATGCGCCGTCGCGCACCGAGCCGGTCGCACCCACGCCCTGCTCGAACAGCAGCAACTCGTAGTCGAAGCCGTGCGGGTTCAGGTTGCCGTGCGGCTGGCGCAGCCGCAGCGTGAAGCGCCAGCGCTGGCCGGCACGCAGCTCGCTCTGCGGCTGGCTGAGTGCGGCGTCTTCATGCTGGCCCTTGTACCAGCCGATCGACAGCAGCGCCGGCACCCGCACCGGCTGGCCGCGCAGCCGCGCCGCTTCGACCTCGAACCGAAAGCGCAGGCCGGCGGCGCTGCGTTGCGGCAGGCTCGCGATCACGCCGGTGACGGCCAGGTCCTGGCCTTCGAGCTTCAGAGGCAACGCATCGGCCAGGCGCTCGCAGGCGCGCCAGCCGGCGGCGCCAAAGGCCAGCAACGCGGCGCCGAGCAAGCCGGCAAGGAACGCGCGGCGCCAGCGCCACGCCAGGATCGCACCCAGCGCACCGAGGGCGACGGCCACGAGGTAGGCGTCCACCGGTGCCAGCGTGCGCTGCTGCAATTGCACGGCCACGCCGGCGATCCAGGCCAGCGCCAGGCCCGCCAGGCGCCACCCGATGTCGACCGCTGCACGCATCGGCGCAGTGTAGGATTTGCCCACCCCCACCCGACCCGCGACTTACCCATGGCCACCGCAGCACCCGCCGGCTCCGTTTACGACCGACTCACCCAGCTCGGCATCGCGCTGCCGCCGGTGGCCACGCCGGCCGCGGCCTATGTGCCGTTCGTGCGCAGCGGCAACCTGGTCTTCATCTCGGGCCACATCGCCCGACGCGACGGCAAGGCCTGGGTCGGCCAGCTCGGCCGCGACATGGTCACCGCCACCGGCAAGCACGCCGCCCGCGCGATCGCGATCGACCTGCTCGGCACGCTGCAGGCGGCGGTCGGCGACCTCGACAAGGTCGAGCGCATCGTCAAGCTCATGAGCCTGGTCAACAGCACGCCCGATTACACCGAGCAGCACCTCGTGACCAACGGCTGCTCCGAGCTGCTCGCCGAGGTCTTCGGCGACAAGGGCGCGCACGCGCGCAGCGCTTTCGGGGTGGCGCAGATTCCGCTCGGCGCGTGCGTCGAGATCGAGATGATCGTGCAGGTCGCATGAAGGCCGCGCAGTGGCTCGCCGGCGTCGCGTTCGCCGGCCTCGCCGCGGTGGCGGCCGCGCTCGTCTCGCAGTACCGGTTCGACATCCAGCCGTGCCCGTGGTGCGTGCTGCAGCGTGTCATCTACGTGGCCATCGCACTGGCCTGCTTGCTCGGCCTGGTCTGGCGCAGCACATGGGGCCGGCGCATCGGTGCCGGCCTGGGCCTGCTGCTCGCGCTGGGCGGCGCGGCCGCGGCGCTGTGGCAGCACTTCGTGGCCGCGGCCTCGGCGTCGTGCAACCTGACGCTGGCCGACAAGATCGTCAGCCGCTGGCTGCACCTCGACACCGCGCTGCCCAGCGTGTTCGAGGCCCGCGCGAGCTGTGCCGATGCGGCGGTGAACCTGCTCGGCGTGCCCTACGACGTCTGGAGCCTGGCGCTGTTCGTGCTGATGGCGCTGGCGCTGTGGCGGGTGCTGAGCACCGCCGGTCGCCGCTGACGACGGGTGTGCTTCAGGCGGCGCCGACGCGCGTTGCCTTCATCGCCACGCCGAGCGTCTTGCCCTTGCGCGCTCGCCTGGCCACGTAGGGCTCGAGCGCCGCACCCTTGAGCACCTCGTCGCGCGCCTTGCCGCCGCGGCCGGTGCCTTGCACCCGCAGCGCCGCGCCGAATGCGGCCACGCTGACGAGCGCATCCTTCGGCTCCAGGTCGATCAGCGTCAGGCCGCGCCCGCCGTTGGGTTGGAGCTTCAGCTCGTCCAGGCCGAACACCAGCAGGCGCCCGGCCAGCGACAGGCAGGCGACCTGGCTCTGCCCGTCGACCACGCTCGGCGGCAACGGCTTCTCATCGCCTTCCAGGCTCAGGAAGCCCTTGCCGCCGCGTTGGCGCGCAACCAGGTCGCCGACCCGCGCCAGCAGCCCGAAGCCGCCGGTACCGGCCAGCAGCAGCGTGTTCTGCGCCGCGCCGGCGTGGTAGTGCGCCGGTTGCGTGCCGGTTTCGAGATCGATCAGCGACGTGATCGGCTGGCCGTCGCCACGACCGCCGGGCAACTGGCTCACGGCGGTCGAATAGACCCGGCCGTTGCTGCCGAACACCAGCAGCGCGTCGACGCTGCGGCACGGGAACGTGCCGTAGAGCGCGTCGCCGGCCTTGAAGGTGAGCGTGGCCGCGTCGATCTCATGGCCCTTGAGCCCGCGCACCCAGCCCTTCAGGCTGACGACCACCGTGACCGGCTCGTCGATGACCCTGAGCTCGGCAACCGCCTTCTTCTCGGCCTGGATCAGCGTGCGGCGCTCGTCGCCGTGGGTCTTGGCGTCGAGCTCGATCTCCTTGATCAGCGTGCGCCTGAGCGAAGCGGGGCTGTTCAGGATGTCTTCGAGCCGGCCCTGCTCGACGCGCAGGTCCTTCAGCTCCTGTTCGATCTTCAGGGCTTCGAGCCGGGCGAGCTGGCGCAGCCGGATGTCGAGGATGTCGTTGGCCTGAACCTCGCTCAGCGCAAAGCGTTCGATCAACGCCGCCTTCGGATCTTCGGCGGCGCGAATGATGCGGATCACCTCGTCGATGTTGAGCAGCACGAGCTGGCGGCCTTCGAGCACGTGGATGCGATCGAGGACCTTGGCCAGGCGATGCTGCGTGCGCCGCTGCACCGTGGTGGCGCGGAACGCGATCCACTCGGCCAGGATCTGGCGCAGGCTCTTTTGCGTCGGCCGGCCGTCGGCGCCGATCATCGTCAGGTTGATCGGCGCCGAGCTTTCGAGCGAGGTCTGGGCGAGCAGCGTGGTGATCAGCTCCTGCTGCTCGACGGTGCGCGTCTTCGGCTCGAACACCAGACGCACCTTGGCCTCCTTGCCCGATTCGTCGCGCACCGCGTCGAGCACCGCGAGCACGGCGGCCTTGAGCTGCACCTGCTCGGTGGAAAGCGCCTTCTTGCCGGCCTTGATCTTCGGGTTGGTGAGTTCCTCGATTTCCTCGAGCACCTTCTGCGCGCTCGTGCCCGGCGGCAACTCGGTGACGACGAGCTGCCACTGGCCGCGCGCCAGTTCCTCGATCTTCCAGCGCGCGCGCACCTTCAGGCTGCCTCGGCCACCGGTGTAGGCGGCGCGGATGTCGTCGGCGCTGCTGATGATCTGGCCGCCGCCGGGGTAGTCGGGGCCGGGGATCAGCGCGGCGAACTCGTCGTCGCTCAAGTTCTCGTTGCGGATCAGCGCGACGGCCGCGGCCGCGACCTCGCGCAGGTTGTGGCTCGGCACTTCGGTGGCCAGGCCCACCGCGATGCCGCTCGCGCCGTTCAGCAGCACGAACGGCAGCCGCGCCGGCAACTGCCGCGGCTCCTGGAACTCGCCGTCGTAGTTGGGAATGAAGTCGACCGTGCCTTCGTCGATCTCGTCGAGCAGCAGCCGCGTGATCGGCGCCAGCCGCGCCTCGGTGTAGCGCATCGCCGCCGCGCCGTCGCCGTCGCGCGAGCCGAAGTTGCCCTGGCCGTCGATCAGCGGGTAGCGTTGCGAGAAGTCCTGCGCCATGCGCACCATCGCGTCATAGGCCGCGGTGTCGCCGTGCGGGTGGTACTTGCCGAGCACATCACCGACCACGCGCGCGCTCTTCACCGCCTTCGGCCCGGCCGCGGTCGTGAACGCCAGGCCCATGCGCTCCATCGAAAACAGGATGCGCCGCTGCACCGGCTTTTGCCCATCGCACACATCGGGCAGCGCGCGGCCTTTGACGACGCTCAGAGCGTATTCCAGATAGGCGCGTTCGGCGTACTGCGCCAGGCCGATGGCACTGCCACCGTCGTCGGGGGGTGAGGTGAAGAGGTCGGGTTCGGGGGTCATGCGTCAATGGCAAAGAGATCGATCGGAATCGGTGCTGCGAGCGCCGCGCCGCAGCATCGGTGAGCGCAGTTCACGCGGGAACAACGATCACCAGGTCGGTGTAGGCACGCAATCCAGCGTCACAGGTGAGCAAGTGCATCGGCTCGCTGAGGGCCTGGGCGACGAGCAGGCGGTCGAACGGATCACGATGCGCCGCTTGCGGCAACGAGGCGACCCGGGCCGCATGTGTCCAGCGCACCGGCAATTGCACAAAGCCGGCGTCGTCCAGTCGTTCTTCGAGCGACGCGACGTCGACCTTGAGCTTGCCGAGCGCGGCCTTGATGGTGGCTTCCCACAGCGACGCGGCGCTGACGTACACCGCATCCGCGCGGTCCAGCCAAGGCAGGGCCGCCTTGGGCAATGTGGCGCGGCCTTGCATCGCCCACAGCATCAGGTGGGTATCGAGCAGCAGGTTCATCGGCGCTTCGCGCGCTTGCCGGCCCCTTCGAACGCCGCCAGCACGTCGTCGGGCAATGGCGCGTCGAAGTCGTCGGCGATCTCGATCTTGCCCTTCATCAGCCCGAAAACCAGCTTGCGCTTGGGCCCGCTGGCCAGCGGCGTCAACTTGGCCATCGGCGTGCCCGCCTTGGCGATGATCACGGTTTCGCCCCGGCTGGCCTGATCCACCAACTCCGACAGCCGCGTCTTGGCTTCATAGATATTGACCTGCATGGCGTTCCCAAACCTGACCAACGTTGGTCAGGTCGAGTGTAGCGCAACGACGTGTCAGCGCGGAAACCGCTCGCGCAGCTTGAGCTTCCAGAATTTGCCGGTGGAGGTGCGCGGCACCGCGTCGATCACCTCGTAGCGGTCGGGCAACTGCCACTTCGCGAAGCCGTGCTGCAACAGGTGCGCGCCGAGCACCTCGGCCAGGCCGGCAAGCGGCGCCTGCTGACCGGGCTTGACGACGACGCAGGCGAGCGGCCGCTCGCTCCACTTGTCGTCGGGAATCGCGATCACCGCGGCCTCATTGATCAGCGGGTGGGCCATCAACGCGTTCTCGAGATCGACCGAACTGATCCACTCGCCGCCGGACTTGATCAGGTCCTTGGTGCGGTCGGTGATGCGCACGAAGCCGAGCGCGTCCATCGTCGCCACGTCACCGGTGCGCAGCCAGCCGTCGACGGTGAACTTGTCGGCGCTGACGGGCACCTCATGGTACGAGCCGGTGATGAACGGGCCGCGCACCTGGATCTCGCCCATCGTCTTGCCGTCCCAGGGCGCGTCGGTGCCGTCGTCGGTGCGGATGCGCACGTCGACCAGCGGCACCGGCACGCCGGCCATCGCGGCGCGTTGGTAGCGCACTTCGTCACCCGCGTCTTTCAACTCGTTGCGCAGGTACGAGACGGTGGCCAGCGGCGAGGTCTCGGTCATGCCCCAGCCTTGCAGCAGCCACACGCCGTGCTTCGCGAAGGCACGGATCAGCGCCTCGGGTACCGCGGCGCCGCCGACCAGCGAACGCAGGCCCTTGGGCAGCGTCCAGCGGCCGGGCTCGGCGGTGGCGGCCTGGTCGTAGCGCTGGATCAGGCCCATCCAGATGGTGGGCACGCCCAGCGCCAGCGAAGGCGGCTGCAACTGCATCAGGTCGAGCAGGTCGTCGGGGTGCAGGTGCGGGCCGGGGAAGACCAGCTTCACGCCCAGCATCACCGCGGCGTACGGCACGCCCCAGCAGTTGGCGTGGAACATCGGCGTGACCGGCAACACCACGTCGGTGCTGGCCAGGCCCCAGTGGTCGGGCAGGCAACCGACCAGTGTGTGCAGCACGGTCGAGCGGTGTGAATAGACCACACCCTTCGGGCGCCCGGTGGTGCCCGACGTGTAGCACATCGCGACCGGGTCGTCCTCGGTGTGCACCGCATAGCTGAAGCCGTCCGGGTCGGCACCGGCGAGCAGCGACTCGTAGTCGGTGAACTCTCGCGGCACGGCGGCGCCGGAGAACGGCACCACGATCACGCGCTCGAACGCGTGCAGGTGCGCGAACTGGCGGTACAGCGGCAGCAGCACGTCGTCGACGACCAGGAAGCGGTCTTGCGCGTCGGCGGCGATCCAGCCGAGTTCGTCGGGCGCCAGGCGCAGGTTCAGCGTGTGCATCACGCCGCCCGCGGCCGGTATGCCGAAGTAGCACTCGAGATGCGCGTGGTGGTTCCAGCAGAGCGTGGCGACGCGCTCGCCCTTGCTCAGACCGAGCCGTTGCAGCGCCGACGCGAGCGCGCGCGTGCGGCGGTGGAACTCGCCGTAGGTGTGGGTCACGAGCGACTTGTCGGGCCGCCGCGAGACGATCGTGTTGGCGGCGAACAGCTGCCCGGCGCGCTCCAGCAGATGGTTGAGCGACAACGGCACATTCATCATCGTGGCTTGCATGGTCATCCCCCGTGGAGTTCGCTCAATCCGCGCGCGCGCCGGCGCGACGCGCCGCGAGCGCTGCGGCATGTTCGGGCTCGAGCATCGCCATCACGATCAGCGAGTCGTAGCCGTCGTCGGTGCGCACGCTCTCGCGCAATCGCCCTTCTTCGACGAAGCCTTCGCTGCGGTAGAGCGCCTGCGCGCGCACGTTGCGGGCCTTCACGTCGAGCCAGAAGCGGTGCGCGTGCAGGTCGCGAAACGCCATCTGCGCCAGCCAGCGGATGCACGAGCGGCCAATGCCCTGGCCGTGCACCGCCGGCAGCAGCACGATCCGCTTGAGCTCGATCGAGCGGTGCGGGTTGCGGCAGCCCTGCAGGATCGCGAACCCCACCGACGGGTAGCCAACGCCGGCCTCGACGATGAAGTGGCGAAAGTCCGGGAAGCGGATCGCGCCCTCGTGCTGGGTGCGATCCCAGGGCGTGATGAACGGGCGGTTCGCGCGGTCTTGTTCGACCGAGATCACGAAGTCCAGGTCGGAGCTCATGGTCGGGCGCAGGCGCACCGCCGGGCTGTTCATGTGCCGGCCTTGCGCCTGGCGCACTCCCGCCGAGCGGGCGCCGTCGCGGCCGGGGCGGTACCGCGACTCATGGGCAAATATTGCGTGGCCACTTTGCTCATCCCGCTCGGGGGGCGCTCACACGTCCACCTCGACCGCGTCGCCGTGCAGTTCCATCAGGTCGCGGCGCGCCTGCGCTTCGCCCTTGCCCATCAGCTTGGTCAGCGACAGCACGGTCTGGTCGAACCCGAACATCGCGTACTCGGTCTGCAACAGGCGGCGGGTGTCGGGGTTCAGCGTGGTGTCCCACAACTGCTCGGCGTTCATTTCGCCCAGGCCCTTGAAGCGGCTGATGCTCCACGAGCCTTCGCGCGCGCCTTCCTTGCGCAGCTTGTCGAGCGTGGCGTTCAGTTCGCCTTCGTCGAGCGCGTAGATCTTGGCGGCGGGCTTCTTGCCGCGCGCCGGCGCGTCGATGCGAAACAGCGGCGGCTTGGCGATGTAGATGCGGCCGGTCTCGATGAGCTTCGGGAAGTGCCGGAAGAACAGCGTCAGCAGCAGCACCTGGATGTGCGAGCCGTCCACGTCGGCGTCGCTGAGGATGCAGATCTTGCCGTAGCGCAGGCCGCTCAGGTCGGGCGCATCGGCCGGGCCGTGCGGATCGACGCCGATGGCCACCGCGATGTCGTGAATCTCGTTGTTCGCGAACAGGCGGTCGCGCTCGACCTCCCAGGCGTTGAGCACCTTGCCGCGCAGCGGCAGGATCGCCTGCGTCTCCTTGTTGCGGCCCATCTTCGCGCTGCCGCCCGCCGAGTCGCCCTCGACCAGGAACAGCTCGTTCAGGTTCAGGTCGCGGCTCTCGCAATCGGTGAGCTTGCCGGGCAGCACGGCCACGCCCGAGCCCTTGCGCTTCTCGACCTTCTGCGAGGCGCGCTGGCGCGTCTGCGCCTGGCGGATCACCAGGTCGGCCAGGCGTTTGCCGTGGTCGACGTTCTGGCTCAGCCACAACTCGAGCGACGGTTTGACGTAGGTCGAGACCAGCCGCAACGCATCGCGCGAGTTCAGCCGCTCCTTGATCTGGCCCTGGAACTGCGGGTCGAGCACCTTGGCGCTGAGCACGAAGCTGGCGCGCGAGAACACGTCTTCGGGCATCAGCTTCACGCCCTTGGGGCTCAGGCCGTGCATGTCGATGAAGCCCTTGACGGCACCGAACAGGCCGTCTTTCAAGCCCGACTCGTGGGTGCCGCCGGCCACCGTGGGGATCAGGTTCACATAGCTCTCGCGCACCGGCGCGCCGTCTTCGGTGAAGGCCACACACCAGGCCGCGCCCTCGCCTTCGGCGAAGTTCTCGGTCTCGCCGCCATCGGCGTAATGCGCCCCCTCGAACAGCGGGATCACCGGGTCGGCGGCGAGCGTCTGCATCAGGTAGTCGCGCAGGCCGCCCTTGTAAAGCCAGGTCTGCCGATCGGGTTCGTCGCGGCCGGCCTTTTCGATCGTCAGCGTGACGCTCACGCCCGGCATCAGCACCGCCTTGCTGCGCAACAGGTGGGTCAACTGAGCCCGGGGCAGTTCGGCGCTTTCGAAGTACCGGGCATCGGGCCAGGCGCGTGCGGTGGTGCCGCTCTTGCGATCCCCCGCAGCGCATTTGCGCAATGCGAGCGGCTCGATCACGTCGCCCCCCGAGAAGGCCAGCCGGGCGACCTGGCCATCGCGCCATACGCTCACCTCGAGCCGCTTCGAAAGGGCATTGGTCACGCTCACGCCGACGCCGTGCAGGCCGCCGGAAAAGCTGTACGCGCCGCCGGCGCCCTTGTCGAACTTGCCGCCGGCGTGCAGCCGTGTGAACACGATCTCGACCACCGGCACGCGCTCTTCGGGATGCAGGCCGAACGGGATGCCGCGGCCATCGTCTTCGACGCTGACCGAGCCGTCAGGGTGCACGGTCACGTCGATCCGCTGGCCGTGGCCGGCGAGCGCTTCGTCGGCGGCGTTGTCGATCACCTCCTGGATGATGTGCAGCGGGTTGTCGGTGCGCGTGTACATGCCCGGACGTTGCTTGACGGGCTCCAGGCCCTTGAGCACGCGGATCGACGCTTCGCCGTAGTTGTGGGGGGGTGAGGTGGCCATGGCGGCGGATTCTAGGAGCCGCCGCGGCGCACTCGGGCGACCTGCGAAAATCCGCCGACTCGGCTTCAACGGAGCAGCCCATGGACGCTCACGCCGCCCTCGCGGCCTCGAATTGGGTACGGCGTTGGACCCACCTCGTGCCCGCCGGCGCGACCGTGCTCGACGTGGCCTGCGGCTCGGGCCGGCATGTGCGCTGGTTCGCGCAACGCGGCTGCCGCGTGACCGGCCTGGACCGCGACGCGCCGGCGATGCAGCCGCTGGCCGGGATCGCCGAGCTGGTGGTGGCCGACATCGAGCGCGGCCCGTGGCCGTGGGTGGCGCGGCGCTTCGACGCGGTGGTGGTCACGAACTACCTGTGGCGCGAACGGCTGCCGGACATCGTCGCCAGCGTGGCCGAAGGCGGCGTGCTGATCTACGAGACCTTCAGCGTCGGCCACGAAACCATCGGCAGGCCGTCGAACCCGCTGTTCCTGCTGCGCCCTGGTGAACTTCTGCAGGCGACCCGGGGTCTGCGGGTGGTGGCGTTCGAGGACGGTTGCGAGAGCACCCCGCCGCGCTTCGTGCAGCGCATCGTCGCGGTGCGCGAGGTTTGCGCCGCCGCCCCGGCGCGCTATCCGTTGCACGTCGCGGCCGGCGCGCCCGGGCAGGTAAACTTGACGGATTCAGAGGATTGCGCATGAAACCCATCGTAGGCAGCATCGTTGCGCTGGTCACGCCGATGCACGAAGACGGCAGCATCGACTACGGCGCACTGCGCCGCCTGGTCGACTGGCACGTCGCCGAAGGCACCGACTGCATCGGCGTGGTCGGCACGACCGGCGAATCGCCGACCGTCTCGGTCGAAGAGCATTGCGAAATCATCCGCGTGGCGGTCGAGCACGCCAAAGGCCGCGTGCCCATCATGGCCGGCACCGGCGGCAACTCGACCGCCGAAGCGATCGAACTCTCGCGCTACGCGCTGGGCGTCGGCGCCGACTGCACGTTGTCGGTCGTGCCGTACTACAACAAGCCGTCGCAGGAAGGCATCTACCGGCACTTCAAGGCCATCGCCGAGGCGGTCGACATACCGATGGTGCTGTACAACGTGCCCGGCCGCACCGTGGCCGACATGCAGGTCGAGACCGCGCTGCGCCTGGCGCAGGTGCCCGGCATCGTCGGCATCAAGGAAGCCACCGGCGAGATCGACCGCGCTTCGTGGCTGATCAAGCAGGCCCCGGAAGGCTTCTCGGTCTATTCGGGTGACGACGGCACCGCAGTCGCGTTGATGCTGCTGGGTGGCCACGGCAACGTCAGCGTGACCGCCAACGTGGCGCCGCGCGCGATGCACGAACTGTGCGTCGCGGCGATGGCGGGCGACGCGAAGCGCGCCGCCGCGCTCCACCTGAAGCTGCTGCCGCTGCACAAGTACCTCTTCGTCGAACCCAGCCCCGCACCCACCAAGTGGGCAATGGCCAAGCTGGGGCTGGGCAGCGCCGCGCTGCGCCTGCCGATCACGCCGCTGACCCCCGCGGGCCAGCGGCTGGTGGAGCAGGCCTTGCGCGACTCGGGCCTGCTTTGAAGCCAGCGCGCGTCAGCGGCTGTTCCCTTCCCGATCACCGCAGCCTGTTGCTGCGCGTCAAGCCCCTTTGGAGATGCAATTCGTGACCCGTCCTCTTGGCTATTCCGCGCTGGCAGTGGCCACCGCACTGTCCCTCGGCGCTTGCTCCACCCTCGACAGCGCGCTGTCCGGTGACAAGATCGACTACCGCAGTGGCGGCACAAAAACGGCGGGGCTCGAGGTGCCGCCGGACCTGACCCAACTGACGCGCGACTCGCGCTACCAGCAAACCCAGGGCGGCGCCGTCAGCGCCGCCGCGTTCCAGGCCAGTGCGCCCGCAGCCACCGTGGCTGCGGCAGCAACGTCTGAAACCATCGCACCGCAGGCCATCGGCGACATGCGCATCGAGCGCCTGGGCAACGATCGCTGGTTGCACACCAGCCTCACGCCCGAGCAACTCTGGCCGCAACTGCAGGCCTTCTGGAAAGAGCGCGGTTTCGTCCTGACAGAAGACAAGCCGGCGGCTGGCGTCATGGAAACCGACTGGGCCGAGAACCGCGGCAAGCTGCCGATGGACTTCATCCGCGCCTCGATCGGCAAGGTCTTCGACGGTGCGTATTCCACCGGCGAACTCGACCGCTTCCGCACCCGGGTCGAACGCACCGCCAACGGCACCGACGTCTACGTCACCCACCGCGGCATGATCGAGGTCTACAACACCGAGCGCAAGGACAGCACGATCTGGGAGCCGCGCCATGCCGACCCCCAGCTCGAAGGCGAAATGCTGTCGCGCCTGATGCTCAAGCTCGGCGCCCCCGAGGCCGTCGCCAAGACCGCACTCGTGACTCCCGGGGCAGGCCCGGCCGCGCCCGCGCGGGCCCGCCTGCTGGCCGACCAGACCGTACCCACGCTGCAGGTCGACGACGGTTTCGACCGTGCCTGGCGGCGCGTCGGCGTGGCGCTCGATCGCAGCGGCTTCACGGTCGAAGATCGTGACCGAGCCCAGGGCGTGTATTTCGTGCGCTACATCGACCCAGCCTTCGCGGGCAAGGAGGAGCCCAACTTCTTCGCCAAGCTGTTCAGCTTCGGCAAGAAGAAGGACAGCGGCGCACCGATCCAGTACCGCGTGGTCGTCAAGGGCGCCGGCGAGCGCAGCACGATTTCGGTCCAGAGCGCCGAGGGCGCACCCGAGAGCGGCGACGTGGCCAAGCGCATCACCACGCTGCTGCTCGAAGACCTGAAGTAGTCGGCAGCACGGCACCGGCGCGCTCGATGCGCTTTTGCAGCCTCGGCAGCGGCAGCGGCGGCAACGCCACCCTCGTCGAGGCGCGCAGCGGCACCACCAGCCGGCTGCTGATCGATTGCGGGTTTTCTCTGCGCGAGTTCGAATCGCGCCTGGCTCGCGTCGGCTTGGTAAGCGACGACCTCGACGCGGTGTTCGTCACCCACGAGCATGGCGACCATGTCGGCTGCGCGCTGGCGCTGGCGCGGCGCCACGGCCTGCCACTGTGGATGAGCCGAGGCACCTGGCGGGCGATCGGCGAACCGGCGTTGCCGGGGCTGTTGCAGTTCGCGCGCGACGGTCAGGCGATCGATGTCGGTGGTCTGCGCTTGATGCCCTACACGGTGGTTCACGACGCCCACGAACCGCTGCAGCTGCGTTGCTCCGACGGTGACCGCCACCTCGGGGTGCTGACCGACGCGGGCACGATCACGCCGCACCTGCTGGCCCACCTGCAGGGCTGCGACGCGCTGCTGCTGGAGTGCAACCACGATGCGGCGCTGCTGGCGGGCTCGAGCTACCCCGCCGCATTGAAGGCGCGCATCGGCGGGCGCCTGGGACACCTGTCGAACGACACCGCGGCGCAGATCCTCGCGGCATGCCTGCACGGCGGCTTGAAGCACCTGGTCGCGGCCCACCTCAGCGAACGCAACAACACGCCCCACCTCGCGCGCGCAGCCCTCGCGCAGGTGCACGGAGGCGCGCCCGAGGACATCGTCGTGGCCGACCCGTTGCGCGGGTTCGGATGGCTGAGCCTGGCGTAGTCAGGCCGGGCGGGCGGGCGGCGCAGGCGGGGTCTTACTACGCAGATGGCCCAAGTGATGTAACAGAGCCCGGAAAGGCAATATAGCCGCGCCTTTTCCGGGCGCCGGCCTTCGAGGGGGTCTCTTCACAGGTCTACCCTGGCTTGCATGAGACCTCGAAGTGAACGGAACCCCCTCAGCCCTGAAGTGGCTCGCCGAGAAGCGAGCCCGACTTGCAAACGACGCTCTTCAAACCGGCCGTATGGTCGCGGAACTGACCGAGCGGCATCAGAAGCTCCAGAGCCAGCTTGCGGCACTGGACGAGACCATCAAGGTCTACGACGACAGGCTCGACCCAACGCGCATCGCGCCGGTGGCGGGTTGGCCAGGCAAGTGTGGCAAACGCGGAGCGCTGCGCCAGGCGCTGATGGATGTTCTCCAAACCCACGCTGGCGCCGATTGGGTCTCCAGCGAGAACATCGAGCGAGCGCTCATTGCCAAGGTTGGCCTCGACTTCGAGTCCGCCGCACACCGGACGCAGTGGCATCGGTTTTCCTTCCGCAAGGCGCTTCAACGACTCGCCAACGACGGTACTGCCGAACGACGCCACGACGCGAACGAACGCACCGGCAAGCATGGCTACTGGCGCCTGAGGCAGCCGGAGGCCACCAGTCTCGCCGACCTGTAGCCGCCCCCGTGGCGCCGGCGACATGAAGCCGACGCCCTCTGCTCTCAAATGGTTGGCCGAGACCCGGGCGCGGGTGGCGCACCACCTGGCGGAGAGCGAGCGCGTGCAGGTGGCACTGCGCGCTCGGACCGACAAGCTGCGGGAGGAGCTGGCGGCCCTGGACCGCACGATGACCATCTACGACCCAACCATCTGGCCGGCGGACGTTCAGCCGGTCAACGGACACCGACCGAACTACGGGCAACGCGGTGGGCTCACAGCGGCCATCGCGCGCATCCTGAAGGCTCAGGCGCCGCACTACGTGTCGACGGAGCTGCTGCTCGTGCTGCTGTGCGCAGAGTTCGGCCTCAAGTTCGAGACGCCCCAAGAGCTCAGCCGGTGGCGGAAGAACGTCGTCGCTCGCCGGTTGCGGCACATGCTCGGCCAGGGGCTCGTGGAGAGGGAGCAGGACCCGAGCGCGTGGACGGTGGAGTTTGGGAGGTGGTGCTGGAAGCAATCTGCTGCTGTGGCGACGTTAGCGGACCTCTAATCCCCCCATCAAGGCTAAACGCCGGCGCCTAAACCCTTCGGTACAACACGGAGGATGCTAATGGGGCCCGAACCGATTTCTGGCGCAGTCGTGAAGCTGAGCGGTGACCTCCTGGCGAAGCTGTCATCCGGCGACAGCGCCGGGCTTATTCCCCGACTGGTGGTGCATGGCACTGGCACAGGTGTGGTGTGGGGTTTCAACCTCCACATTCAAAACGCCGGCAAGGAAGCGGCATATGGCTTGCAGCTCTCCGTGCCCTGGGATGTGCTCCAGCGAAATCGGTCGCGCGAAAGTCATATGACCGAATGGTGGGCGCAAACGCAGTCGCCCCCCTACGTGGGGCTCCGCTGGCTTGCCGAAAAACTTCGAATCCGGCCGCTAGCGCAGTGGGCAAGCGTGCGCGGGCTCATGTTTACCACCAAGGACGTGGGTTTGGTCTTGGCACCGGGAGAGTCCGTTGAAGTCTACTTTGGCATGGCTCCCACAAGCGGCCGGTCAGGTCCAGTCGACGGGATAGTTTGGAAGCCCGGCGAAATTGTTGAACTCACGCTGCGCTGGTGGAACGGAATGCCGGGCCGGGTCAGATTCTGGAAGAGGTCCAGCCGACTGGCACTGGCAATCCACACTGCTACCGGCCGAGAGGTTTGCGCGCATACGTACTGGGGCAACGTCAATCAAGATGAACCTGAGGTGGTCGAGGTACTCCCCCGGTAAGCACGGGTGCCGGCAATCCACCGCGCACGAACTAGGGCGCCCCAAAGTTCCCCGCCAGCACCGTCAACAGCCGGTCCTGCGCCGCGGAGTCCAACAGCCCCTTGCAGCCATCCACCGCGACCAGGTGCTGCAGCCGCTCGTGCTCCGTCCACAGGATGGTCTCGTCATCGACCGCAATCTATGCCGCCGGCCGCAACCACTCGACGTGCAGCCGCACGATTTCTGACTTCAACAGGCGCCAGTAGTCCTCGTCGCTCAGCGGCAGTTGCCGGCGGCCGCGCCGCAGCTTGGTAGTGAGGTCCTCGTAGGTGAATCCGATGACTCGAGAGGCAAGCCCAGGCCCGAGCTCATTCAGCACGGCGGGGAGTCCCTTCGCCCAGGGCTGCGTCGACGTCAAGACGATGCGCGCGTCTGGCCAGCCGCTCAACAGGTTATCCAACACGGGCACGGCTTCGTACAGGCGATGACCGTCGCTCTCCGGCGAGTGTCCTTCGATAAGCTCGTAGAGCGAGCGGCTCGGATGCAAGACACCCGATATGCCCAGGTAGATGACGTTCAACGCAGTCGACATGCCCATTCCCCCTATCGCGGCGCTCGGCCGTTCTGAGCCGCCACCGGCGACCGGCCCTTCGCCGGCCCGCTGGCCTTCGCCGGCCGGTTCTCGGGTCGCAGGATTTCGAAGTCGCGGTGACGCCCGTGCGTGAAGTTGGTCCAGTATTGCGACCGGCCGATGTTCAAGGCGAAGTGCAGCGCCCGGTCAGCCTGCCGCCCAGGCGCTACACGCCGGTGGTCCTCTCGGAACGCCGTCTCCACCACGTAGTCCATCAGATACTTCGGCTCGATGTTCAGGTACACGCCCTTCTCCGAGCGGTCCTGCCGCGCGGTAAACCCCTCGGAGTTGTTGACGTGCTCGCCGTTCGGACCGACCAGCGTGTCGCTGTGGTTCACGGCCAAGTGCAGCTGGAACTCCTTGCCCACGGCCTTGAACGCGGTGCCGGTGTCGGTCGCGAGGATGGACTCGGGCTTGGCCACGTAGGCGTCCACGAGCGCCTGGGCCACGTCGGGCGTTTCGGCCAGGCCTATGCCGACCCGTGTCACCACCGCTCCCTTCCCCTTGGCCCCTGAACGCCGGCGCAGAGTGAAGGCGATACGGCGAGACGCTGGGAACACGGTGCCGTGCTCCGGGTGGACGTTGCCCCCAGCAGCGAGGGCAGCGACCTTTTCCTCCCGGCGCTTCTTGCTGCGCGCCGACGACGTCAGCAGCGCATCCTTCTGCGCTTCTTCCGGGTCGTTCACCTTGAACGTCAGCGGCCGGCCGCGTTTCTCGCTGGCACGGCGACCCGATGCGTGCGCTCCGTCCATCTCGACGACACCGCTGACCAGGCCCGTGTGGAAGCCGCGCAGCAGGCCCTCGCGCAGCTTCGACACCAAGGTGAACGCCGTGTTGTAGCCGCCGAGGTTGAGCATGCGACGCAGCTCGAGCGCAGGCTGGCCGGCAGCGCCGGAGGCCCACAGGTGGAGCGCGGCGAGTAGCTTTTGCAAGGGCAGCTTGCGATACGCAAACACGGTGTTCGAGGTCACACTGAACCGCTTGCCACAACCACGGCACTTCCAACGCAGCTCCTTCGAGCTCCAGTAGTGCTCGTCGTGGGCGTTGCAATGCGGGCAGCCAATCACCTTGAAGCTACCCCAGCGGACGTTCGCCAGGTGCTTCACACATTGCAGGTCCGTCCACTTGGCTACGTCTTCGACGCTGCGGTCAACGGCAGCCTTCGACATGTGGAAGCGGCTGGCGTCCGAACTCGGCCGATGAATCGAGTTCCGCTTCGGCAAGTGTCTCTTGACCTCGGTGGGTGCGCTGGCTGCGGCCATGTCAAATCGCCTTCTGCAGGAAGGTCACAAACTGCTGTTCGGTGACGCAGGGGCCTTCGATGTCGGGCACCTCGACGGTCTCGACGCCTTCCTTGTCCAACCAGCGGTAGCACCCGGTGCGTGCGGGTTCGCTGACCGTGTCGAGGTTGACGTAGGAGCCGGCGCCCATCGCCACGGGAATGGGCTTATACAGCTCTGGTCGAATGGGGAGTTCCGGCAAGCCCGTCGCAGCGCATCCGTACGCGCGAGACAGCAAGTCCCAGGCGTTCAGCACCTCGGGCGTGTGACGAAAGACGTCGGTGGTCTGCTCGCCGAGGATGTCGTCCTGGAAGGTTGCGCGGTAATTGCGCTTGGTCGCACACATCTGGACGTGAGCGGTCCCAACAACGGCGCGGCGCGTGTCGAAGCCGTCGGGCCAGTGTTCGACGATTGCGGTCAAGTGCTGGGCGTAAGCGCCGGCGCGCCGGTTAGGAATGTCCACGGGCCAAATGGCTTCCTTGCGGTTCATGCACAAGCAGATGACGCGCACTATCAGGTCCCAGATGCTGGCGGACCAGCGCGGGTAGTTCTCCAGCTTCACCGGCGTCTGTTCGCCCAGGCCAGCCGTCCACATGACGGCCTTGTAGTCGGCGCGCGCGGCCAACTTCTCGTAGGCGACATCGAGGCTGCCGATGCGGTTCTGCGCGCAGACATTGCGCGGAGCGCAGGTGTGAAGGGTGAGCTTGAGCATCAGACGGCCTTCACGTCCCAGGTCTGGCCGTAGTTGGCGTCACCAACGCGTTCGAAGCCGCGAATGCGCAGCTGGGCGCCGTTGACGTAGACCAGGCATGCGTCGTGAAGCTCGGGGAGCACGGGCGTCTCCGTGCCCTCGACCGCCGACAGAAGTGCCGCGACCGTGGCGATGCGGCCGAGCTCGTGCACTCGCTCCTCGCGCACGCGCAATATGCCGCGGTACTTGGCCATGGCGACGCGCTCGCGGGCTCGGGCGGATTTGCCCTTTTCGTAGATGGGTTGGACTTCGACCTTCATAGACTTTCTCGGTGACCTGTTCGACGTCTAGGACTCCTTCCGACCTTCCTTTATGCAATTCATCGAAAGTGATGAGCAACTGTTTATGCCTTGTCCCGCCAGCTAAAGTGATACATCACCTTCGATGAAAGCCTGACCGAGCCGTGGACGCTGAAGCCGAAGCTCAGGCCCGTGTCCGCGACCTCGTCAAGGAGCTGCGCGACGCGCAGGGCCTGTCGTACAAGGAACTCGCTGCGCGGTTGGCCAGGCTGGGCGTGGACATCGACGACCGGGTACTGGCCAACCGCATCAACCGCGGCGGCTTCGATGCGGGTTTCCTCACCCTGCTCCTGGAGGCGTTCGGAACCCCGAAGCTGGAGGTCACCAAGGCGCCCGCCCGGCTTCGAGCCACGGCCCGATAGGCAAAGCGGTGCCCGGCGGGCCCGTTGGGCTCGCGACGCGGGAACGGGAGGACTGCTAGCTCGACTGGCGGGAGGTGTTCAGGTGCTCACCTCCGTACACGTCGACAGACGCTCACGACCACGCCCAGGATTTCCAGGCTGGTCTTGGGCCGGATGGGCTCGTACGCCGGGTTGGCGGCTTCCAGGTAGAACTTCTCGTCGGCGTCGCGCCGAAGCGTCTTCACGGTGAGCTCGCCGTCCACGACCGCCACGACGATGTCGCCCGGGGCCGACGGCGCGTTGTGCTCGACCGCGACCAGGTCTCCGTCGAGGATGCCGACATCTCGCATGCTGTCGCCGCGCACCTTGTGCAGTGACGTCCGGTTTGGAGCGTCGATGAGGAAGTCGTCCAGGGTCAGGACCTCCGGCTCGGACTGGTCAGCCGGCTGCGGCAGGCCCGCACGCACGGAGCCCAGGAGGGGCCGAGCGAAGAACTTCTTGGTCGGCACCACCCGACCGTCGATGCGCTCGACGTAGCCGGCGGAGCTCAGGCGCCCGATGAGCGCGAAGACGCTGGAGGTCGAGGACAGGCCCACGACCTCGCACAGCCGAGGTATCGAGGGGAAGGCGCCGACCCGCTTGTAGTAGTCGCGCAGGGTCGCCAGGTGCTTGTCGTCGGCCATGTCCGGGTCATCGAATGTTCTTTCGATGGAATCTACAGATACTCCGGAAAAGCGTCAACCCCCTCTTCGACCTTGACTTGCGCAGTCGGTCATGTTACACTTAAAGTAGAAAAAGACGACAAACAAGTTCTATAAGCCATAGGTTTTACGACAAAGCTGGTCGCGCCGTCCCTCTAAGCCCTGAGATTTCCGACAAACGTGCGCGCCTGCAGCCAAGAGGGGTCCGGTAGCTTAACTTGAACAAAGCGACAAAATTTCCGCCTAAGCACTAAATTTTGCGACAAGCGGCCCTCCGCAAACCTACAAACCTATGAGAAAAACGACAACAGACGACACCCTGCTCTTGTACCCCGAGCTTGACGAGGGGGCAGTGCGGTCCATCCAGCGACGCTTGAGAGCCGGCGAGCTCAAGCGGATTGCGCCTGGGGTTGTCACAAGCCGGCCAACGGAAGAGTGGCCCGACCTGGTTGTGCGCGAGCGTATCCGCGTTCTCGCCGCCATGTTCCCTGGCGCGGTCATGGGCTATCGGAGTGCGTTTGATGGCGGGAGGCTCTCGCCGGAGGGCGTCCTCTACCTCTCCTACTCCTACCCTCGAAAGGTGTCGTTGCCGGGGCTGGAGGTCAATTTGCTGCTGGGGCCGGGCCAGTGCCCTGGAGATGCCCCAATGATGGGCCGCGACCTCTACTACCCGTCCAACGCTCGAATGCTGCTTGAGAACCTGACTGTCAGCCGAGGAAAGCTGCACAAGTCGGTGGGACCAGCGAAAGTCGAGGAGCGTCTCATCGCCATCTGCGAAGCGCGAGGTGAAGAGGCATTGGTCAGCCTGCGTGAAGAGGCGCGGGCATTGGCGCCAACGCTAAAGCTCGACCGCGAGCTTCTGGTGCTGGATGGACTGGTCGGCGGAGTGCTCTGCACCCGCAAGGCTCCGATGTCGACCGTCGCGGGCAAGGCGATGGTGGCCGACATCCCTTACGACGCCAATCGGCTAGCCTTGTTCGAGAAGCTGGCAACAGGGCTTCGCGCGACCCCACTCAAGCAACCGAAATCCGTCGTCAAGACAGAACGGGCTCGCGTCAACTTCGCGTTCCTCGAGTCGTACTTCAGCAATTTCATCGAAGGGACTGAGTTCGACGTCCGGGAAGCCAAGGGCTTCGTGCTGGATGGCAAACCCATCACCGAGCGCCCCAAAGACTCGCACGACATCATCGGAGTGTTTCGACAGGCCCTCAACCCTGGCTGGGCGAATCAGACCCTAACACCCGGGGAGGCAGTACTGAACCAGCTGCGAGCACGTCACGCCGACCAGATGAAGGAGCGCCCGGAAGTCGGCCCGGGCGAGTTCAAGGCACTGGCCAATCGCGCTGGCAACACCGAGTTCGTGGCGCCACGACTTGTTCGGGGAACGCTGGTTGAAGGGTCAAGGCTCTTGCCCTCGGTGCCGGCGGGAACGGCAAGGGCTCTACTCGCCATGTTCCTGGTCTCGGAGGTTCACCCGTTCACGGACGGCAATGGTCGCCTTGCCCGCCTGACGATGAACGCAGAGCTCTCGGTGGTCAACGGCTGCCGCATCATCGTGCCCACGCTGTTCCGGGAGGAGTATCTGGACTGTCTGCGGGTGCTGACGCGGAATGGTGACCCAAAGCCCTTCCTCGACGCGATGCAGAAGATTCACGCCTGGACCGCGGACTTCGACTACGAGGACGTCGACGCTGTAATTGCGCTCATGGAGAGCTGTCACGCCTTCGAGAAATCTAGGGTGATGTACAAGCTCCTGACGCCGTCCCAACTCGAGCCCGCGCCCGCGTCTAAGCTGGTCCAGTAACACGGGTGGCTGTCAGGCTGCGGCTACGCCGCAGCCTGATTGGTATAGCTACCGCTTTTATATTTCATCAGCAGCCTATCCGAGCAACGCGCCTACCGACTGAAGACCCGCCAACCGGAGCAAACCGCAGTGAGCCTTCCTGAACCGCACCTCAGCCCTCACGTCCGCCAGTCCACCGATGCGGATGTCGCGGCCATCCACGAATGGCTTCAAGAGCAGGATGTGGCCGGCGTGCACGGCACCTTCAACTGCAACTGGCGGCTGACCAAGAAGTCCCACGACGAAGGACGGCTCCTTGTCTACATCGACCCAGTGAGTCAGACCGCGGTGGCGTACCAATGGGGTGGTTTGGTGGTGCCCGGCATCCTAGAGGTCCGCAACGACACGCGCGGCCGTGGCATCGGGCAGGTGCTGGTCGAGCATTGCCTCGCTCTGGCCAGGCAGGCGAGAGAGCACATCCTGTGCATCCAGTGCAAGCCGAGCACATCCATCCCGTTCTGGCAACGCATGGGCTTCGAACTGACCGATGACGGTGGCCCGCATCAGCACTACGCGATGCGGCTGATGCAAGAAAAGCTCGAACCGCCCGACGAGGGTGAACCGGCGGAGGTTGTGTTCGAGTGGTTCCCCGAGCGCAGGAAGTGGGACGCAATCACACCAGCTAGGTCTCGTCAGATGGTTCGCGGAATGCAGCCGGACGGCGAGGTTTGGCTTGAAGAGCGAGTCCTGGGCCTTCGCCGAATCGGTGATGGCGACGCCGTGTTGCGAGTCACCGTGAACGGCCAGGAGTGGTACTGCGACAAGGCAAAGTACGAAGCAGCAGAAGACCTCGGCGTCGAACGTTGCCTGAACGGCTTCTTCATCGAAGTTCTGTGCGCGCCGGAGATTTCCGAGTGAGTGGCCAGCTCCTGGCTGTCGTTGGCGTCGAGAAAGCGGACCGGGTCGTCTGTCAGGCCGCAGGCTGCGGCCATGGCGTTTACCGGCGCATCCATGTCGTTCGGCACGACGACGGGTCTCTCGGCGTGTACGGCTCGGATTGCTTCGACCGGCTGTTCGGGCAACTCGTGGAGAGTACCCCGCGGTATGGCAGTGGCGACGGCCGCGAGCTGACAGCTGAAGAGCGGCACATGCTCGCTGACAACACCGAGCGACTCATCGCCCAGTTCGAGACCGAGCACCAGGCGCTGCTCGAGCAAGCCCGCCTGCGCCGAGAGCAGCAGGCGGAGGTGGAACAGACTGCACGTGAGCGCGCGGAGCGCCTGCGGGCCGAGGCCGAGCGACGCCGCCCGTCCACGCCGGCGGAGATTGCCAGCGTAGAGGCCCAGGGCAAGGCCATCGTGCGCCAGAAGTTCGACGTCGACCCCAACGCCCCCGGCTGGCGAGGGCTCGTCCTGGCAGAAGCCCGCAAGCTGCTCGGTCGTTGAGACTCGTTCCCGTAGAAGTCCTGCACTGATGGCCACTGTCCTGCAAATTCCTTTCGGTCAGCGTTCCGACGGCCGACTTGTGGAGGTCAGCCAGGTTGAGCGCGGGCTCGCCTGCGACTGCCACTGCCCCGCCTGCGGCGAACGGCTTCTTGCGAAGAAAGGGGAAGTGAACGTTCAGCACTTCTCGCATCTTTCGGGTTCCGACTGCGCCACTGGCGCTGAGACGGCCCTTCACTTGGCCGCGAAGCAACTCGTTGCTGACAAGGGCTGGCTTGTGCTGCCTTCCCTCGAAGTTCGGGTGACGCGCACCGACCCTGAATGCGGACTCTTTGAGGCGCGCAGGTTCTTCGGCCGCAACGAGACTTGGCAGTTCGACCGTGTCGTCTTGGAAGTCGCTGTCGGCGAGGTGCGGCCCGATGCGATTGGCTACATCGGCGATGCCGGCCATGGCGTAGAAATTCGTGTGACCCATGAGGTTGATGCGGACAAGCAGGCGTACTTGGCTCGCTTGATGCTGCCAAGCATCGAGGTTGACCTTGCCGCGCTGGTCGGCAAGGTGGTCACCTTTGACGCCTTGGAGGCGGCGGTCATCACCTCCGTTGAGAACAAGCGTTGGCTGCTCCACCCGCACCAGGCTGCGTGGGAGGCCCAACTGTTGGCTGGCTTTGAAGATTGGCGTCGGGCCCGCCTGGCGGACCTAGCTCGACTCAAGGAGCGCTCGATTCGACCTCCTGCTCCGCGGCCCATCCCAACGGACGTGTATCAGGCAGCCAACGAGAAGTACCGGGCTTTGGCGCCCAAGGAAAAGTGGGAACGACTGGAGCGCCAGCTCGGCGTCCGACGGAAGGATTTTCCGAGCTATCTCCGAGTCGCGCTGAGAGAAGGCGGGGACGCCGTGCTGGCCGACAAAGACTTGTGGCAAGGAGCGGTGTTTGTGCAGTTCGTTCTCGGAGCGGGCAACGAGGACAGGCTCGGCAAGCGCATGCCAAACGACGGTGTGCTGAGCGCCTGGTTGGCGCAGCGCTACGGCGTGAAAGGCGGAGAGGATGCTGCCCGCCCGGCGGCGCGCTCCTACTTGAACTACTTGAGAGCCTGTGGCTTCCTTCGCCTGCAGGGCGTCGACTTGTACGTCGCCCACAACCAGCTTGAGGCTCCCACGCAGCAACCGCCTGCGTCGCCACCGCCGCCCGAGCCCTCCGCACCGAGCATTCAATGGCGCGACACCTGGCCCGACGACGAACGGCTGCGACTGTGGGCTACGGAGGCGAGTAACTCGGGCGGTGGGTTTGTTGCCGATTGGTTCGTTGGATGGCTTCTAAGCCTGGACGCCCCTCCCCCATTGAAGGAAGCGCAGACCGCTTTCTTGAAGGCCAAGGGCAGTCCTGCAGAAGTGATGACGGTCCTCCGCAGCATGGGCGTCGTTGCCAACACGTGGAGGTACTTTTCCTACGGCGAGCCCGCACCTTGGAACGACGGCTGATGAGAAAGAAAGGGGGGGCAACTACCAAGAACCAGCGGCTAACGGCTGGCCGGCAATGCCGGCCGTAGCCGCCGGCCTTCGTCAGAACTTCCGATGCTGCTCAAGCGGAAGACCTTGTGCAGCGAACCGGTTAGCGCTCTCAAGAGCTTCCCGGCTTTCCTCGAGCCAGCGCTGGTCAGCGTCGCCCACCGCCGGTTTGGCCCTCGTCCGCCTCTGCGCCGCCTGAAACGAGCGCCACGCACCCTTCAGCGCCTCGACGGCAGCATCCGATGCGAAGCACGAGTGCAGGTAGGCTTCTGCAGCCTTGTACGTGTCCACAGTCACCGGAAACTTCTTGTCGCTGAGGATGTCGCGCGCAATGTCACCGGTCGGGGTGTCCTTCGCCTTCTGCCGTTCCAGCCAGCGATAGAACGGGCTGCGGGACGCTTCGTGGGCATCGGCTTGAGCGCGCGCCGGAGCCTCGAGCATGTTGGCTGCACCGAGCGGCCTTCGAGCCAGTTGCTCGGGGTCGCGGGTGGCCCATCGGTTGGTTGCATCGTGTGCGCGCTGCAGCGTCTCGTGCCGGTCGTGCTTCTCGAAGAAGTGCTCAGCGCCTACGAACTCATCGCAGGAACGGCAGTAGAACTGCGTCGGATGGTCGACGTGTTGGTCCCCGTGGAGGTAGTAGCGGTCCGGTGAACCTACGGCCCGCAACGGCGCCGCAGGGCCGGCCAACGTAGGTTCAGCTACGACATCGTGTCGAGCGTGCTTCTGCAGCAGCGACCAGTTCTTGTAGCCGTTGGCCTCGGCTAGCTGCTGTTGCGCTTCGTAAAGCGGGATGGATTGCTCGCGGGCCAGGCGTTTCGCGGCGCGCTTGAGCTGCTCGATACGAGCGGGAGTGAGGGAAGAAGTAGCCATGGTTCAAATCCCAAGGTCCCCTTGACGCGATGCGCCCACACATCGAGCCACGGCGACCATTGAAGGACGAACCAGGACTCTAGGTCTCACGCTGCCGCGAACGGCTTCGCCTTGTGGGCGGGCAAGCCAGCGAGGTGGCTTTCAACCCAGTATAGCGAGAGCAGCCGGGCGCCTCAAATTCGTGCGGAAGCCAGGCGAGCCACCAGGTCTGGGTCGGCCAGGGCTGCCCGCGCCAAGAGCGCCACAGCAGTGCCAGCAGGTACTGCCAAACGCTCCGCCAGTGCGGTCACGGCCGCATGGGCCGCTGCCGTGAGTCGTACTGCGTGACGAGGGCCGTTTTCTCGTTCGGCGGCTCGGCGCTGTCGCAACGCTACGAGCATGCACCTACGACCCTGGGCAGTGACGTGGGCGGTGAGCCAAGCGTTCGCCTCGGCGGCAAAGTCCGTACGTCGAAGGGTGAGCCCCTGCTGGCACAGCTTGGACAAGGACCTACGCGTCTCTTTGCTGCCGCCGGTGAAGAAGTCGGCGCCGCGGTCCACCGCGCGCTGGAGGTACGCAAGCGCCGGTTCAAGCTCGTCGACGGGTAAGGAGCTGGCTGGACGTCCCATGCCGTGAGTTTAGCGTTAGTCGCTCACGCATATTTCGGATGCCGGAACAGGCTCAAAAATGGTCTGGTGGCGCGACTCTAATCCCGGATAACCCGCGCCAGTGCTAGCGCTGCGGGTTTCGTTGGGCCATTTGCGTAGTAAAACCCCGCAGGCGCAAAAAAGCCGCCCGAGGGCGGCCTTTTCAGCTTCGGAATGAACCGATTACTTCTTCATCGCGTCGGCAGCCTTGCCGGCGGCGTCCTTGGCAGCGTCGGCGGCCTTGCCGGCGGCGTCCTTGGCGGCGTCGGCGGCCTTGCCGGCGGCGTCCTTCACCGCGTCGGCAGCGGCAGCACCACCTGCGGAGGCAGCATCCGTCACTGCGCTGGCAGCGTCGGCGGCGGCGGAGGCGGCAGCGTCAACTGCGCTGGCGGCGGCCGATGCGGCGGCGGCGACCATCGGGGCTGCGGCTTCCGAAGCTGCGGCTGCGGGGGCTTCTTCTTTCTTGCCGCAAGCGGACAGAGCAACGGCAGCGACGATCGAAGCGAGCAAAAGTGACTTGTTCATGTGTGTGTCCTCAAAATCATTAGGGTCGAACAATTACCGGTAATTGTGGGAACCCTTACATTCGCAGAGCCCCAACGTTCAAAGGCAGAGGGAAGCTCGAGCTTCTCCAAAACCTAGCCTTAAATTATAACCAGCTCTAGGGAGATTCCCTAGAGACCGGTTGTCGTCGCCGGAAACGCCTCGACCGAACGTTGCAAAACCGCGTCAATCGCCTCTTTGCATCGGATCTCGTCGGCCATGTCATGCGAGACCAGCCCACGGTGGTGCACCGGGTCGGAAAGCCGCACGCTTGTTGTGCCCGACGCCAGCAACAGGGTCGGCATTTCGCCGGTTTCGAGGTCATTGTTGGTGCGGCAGTGCACGATGTGAGACCAGTGCCGCCGCCAGGCAACCCAGCGCGCATGGCGCCGCGCCACTTCGTCGAAGCTGCGCGCCAGCAGCGTGAGCCGGCGGCTCGATGTCGCCCACAAACTCAACTGCTCGACTACCGCGCGTTCGCCGAGAGGCCAGTCGGCGTAGTCTTCGTCGCACAGCCAGATCTCGCGGCTGCCGCGCTCGGCGGCTTCGGCGAAGGCGAGCTTCAATGCGGCGTGGAACTCGCCGCGGGTTTGTATCACTGTGCTGTCGCGGGCGTTCATGGCGCGCCTCCGTCTTGCGTTGCATCAACGGCACGCAGCCATCCGGCGGCAAGCCACTCGCGGAGCAGCTCGCTGGCCTCGCGGCTCAAGGCTTCGACCTCGCGCGCTTCGAGCCGACGCCGGTCGGCCAGGCGGCGCATCAGTTTCGCATCGCGGCCGGCGCCGCGAAACGACTCACCGTTGATGAAGACGTGCCGCAGGTCGTACAACATGCGCGTGCGCTGATCCAGCGTCACGGCGCCCGGGGACCCTGCAGGGGCCGGCTCCGGCGCTTCGAACCAGACGCCGCGCTTGGGCTCGCTGAGGACTTCGCCCAGCGCGCAGGCGATCGCCGCCGGATCGGCCAGCCAGCGCGCCACCGCATCGGCAGCGAAGGCCTGCAGCGCCACCGGGATGCGGCCGGGCTCGCCGGTGGCGCCCTGGCGTGGATCGCGGTACAGCGCACCAAGCTGCGCGGCCTCGGCACCATCGAGCATGCGCTGCAGCACCTCGCGGCCGATCTCGTCGCGCCCGCTCGCCCGGAAACCGATCGACGCCGTCAGGCACTCGCCTTCGGCCACGCCGTCGTGCGCCCAGCCGGGCGGCAGGTAGAGCATGTCGCCGGCTTCCAGCAGCCATTCGTGTTCGGCCTCGAAGTTCGCGAGGATCTTCAGCGGCACGTCAGGCACAAGTCGCGGATGCGCGATCCGGCCGATGCGCCAGCGCCGCCGCCCCTGCGCCTGCAGCAGGAAGACATCGTACGAATCCAGATGCGGCCCGACGCCGCCGCCATCGGTGGCGTACGACAGCATCAGGTCGTCAAGGCGCGCATCGGGCACGAAGCGGAACCGCTCCAGCAGCGCGCGCGCCGCCGGCAGGTGCAGGTCCAACCCCTGCACCAGCAGCGTCCAGTGCGGCCGCTTCAACAGCGGGATCGCGGCGCGCTTGAGCGGCCCGTGTCGCAGCGACCAGCGGCCCCGCTCGCGCACGACCAGGCGCGCCTCGACCTCGTCCGACCCCGCCAGTTCAAAGAGCCGTGCGCGGCTCAGCAGGGCCACCCCGCCAGGCACGGCCTGGCGCACCAGCAGCGGCTTCTTCTGCCAGTGCCGGCGCATGAAAGTCTGCGCCGACATGCCGCCCAGCAACGCGGTCTCGCGGGTGATGTCCATGGGTGATTGTGCGATCATCGACCGATGCTCATCACTCCCCCGTGCGTCGTCAGCCTGACCTGGAAGTTGCAGGATGCCCAGGGCAACCTGATCGACGAATTGCCCGACCCGGTCGAGTTCTTCTTCGGCGGCAACGACCTGCTCGCCAAGGTCGAGGAAGCCCTGGCCGATCAGGCGGCCGGTTACGCCACCGTGCTGCACCTCGAGCCCGAGCACGCGTTCGGCGACTACGACCCGGCGCTGGTCTTCTTCGAGGCGCGTTCGGTGTTTCCCGACGCCGTCGAGGTCGGCATGCAGTTCGATGGCGTGCCTCCGGGCGCCGCCACCCCCGGCATGCCGGCCGACGCGATCTACACCGTCACCGAGGTCTACCCTGGCCACGTCGTGCTCGACGGCAACCACCCGCTCGCCGGTATCGCGTTGCGCCTGGACCTGGTGGTGCGCGACGTGCGCGCGGCCACCGCCGCCGAGGTCGAGGCCGCCAGCGTCGGCGAGCCGGTGTTCACGGTGATGCACACGGCGCCGAGCGGCACGCGGCTGCACTGATCCGCACGCGGCGGACCGTCGCACGCTCAAGCCCCGTCTTCGGCCGTGGCCGGCGGCGCCGCCGAAATCGTCACCGGCCCCGTGCCGCTGTAGCGGTCGAGCGCGAGGTAGATCACCGGCGTGATGTAGAGCGTGATCGCCTGCGAGAACACCAGCCCGCCGACCACCGCCAGGCCCAGCGGCTGGCGCAATTCGGCGCCCGCGCCGAGGCCGAGCGCGATGGGCAGCGCCCCCGCCAGCGCTGCCAGCGTGGTCATCATGATCGGCCGAAAGCGCAGCACGCAGGCCTCGCGGATTGCAGCCGTCGGCGCCATGCCGCGGTGACGCTGCGCGTCGAGTGCGAAGTCGATCATCATGATCGCGTTCTTCTTGACGATGCCGATCAGCAGCAGGATGCCGATGGTGGCGATGAGCGTCAGGTCCTGGCCGAACAGCTCGAGCATCAGCAGCGCGCCGACCGCGGCCGAAGGCAGCCCGGCCAGGATCGTCAACGGGTGGATGTAGCTCTCGTACAGCACGCCGAGCAGCACATAGATCACCAGCAGCGCACCGATGATCAGGATTGCCTGGCTGCCCTGCGAACTCTTGAACACCGCCGCATCGCCGCCGTAGCGGGTGATCACCGTCGACGGCATGCGAATCTGCTCGCGGTACTTTTCGATCTTCGCGGTCGCGTCGCCGAGCGCGGCGCCCGGGGCGAGGTTGAACGACACCGTCACCGCCTGCAACTGGCCGACGTGGTTGATCGCGGTTGGCCCGATCGTGCGTTCGACCGTCGCGAAGCTCGACAACGGCACGAGCGCGCCGCTGCGCGAGCGCACGAAGACGCCGTCGAACGCGCGTTCGTCCTGCTTCGCATCGGGCGCCATCTCCATGATGACCTTGTAGCTGTCGACGCTGGTGTAGATCGTCGACACCTGGCGCTCGCCGAACGCGCTGTACAGCGCGCTGCGCACCGCACCGATCGACACGCCCAACGTGTCGGCGTGGTCACGGTCGATCTTCAGCGACGCCTGCAGGCCGCGCAGCTGCGCGTCGCTGGTGACGTCGCGAAACAGCGGGTCGGCGCGCATCGGATCCTGCAGCCGCTCCGCCCAGCTGGCGAGCTCGCCGGACTGCACGCTTTGGAGCACGTACTGGTACTGCGCCTTGCTCGGCCGCCCACCGAGCTGCAGGTTCTGGATCGGCCGCATGAACACGGCGATGCCCGGCACCTCGCGCAACTTGCGACGCAGCCCCTCGACCACCTGCTTCATCGGCGCGCGCTCGCCGCGGGGCTTGAGGTTGATGAACAGCCGCCCGACGTTCTGCGCGCCACCGCCGCCATTGAACGAATTCACCGTCGCCACGTTCGGGTCCTCGCGGAACACCGTGGCCACGCGCGTCTGCAACTGCACCATCGCCGGGAACGAGGTGTCTTCGGCGGCCTCGGTGCTGACCTGAATCTGGCCGATGTCCTCTTGCGGGAAGAAGCCCTTCGGGATCGCGATGAACAGCCAGGCCGTTGCCACCAGCGTCGCCAACGCGACCAGGCCGACCAGCGCGCGGTGGCGCAGCGCCGCATCGAGCGAGCGCGTGTAGCCGCGCAGCAGTGCCTCGAAGCCGCGCTCGAACGACCGCACCAGCCGGCCGGGCGGTTTCTTGTGGGCTTCGTCGGAGAGGAAGCGGCTTGCCAGCATCGGCACCAGCGTCAGCGAGACGAAGGCCGACGCCACGATCGCCAGCGTCACGACCACCGCGAACTCGTGAAACAGCAGCCCGATCACGCCCGGCATGAAGAAGATCGGGATGAACACCGCGATCAGCGAACTCGAGATCGACACGATCGTGAATCCCACTTCGCGCGAGCCGCGCAGCGCCGCCTGGAACGGCGGCATGCCGCCCTCCACGTGGCGGATGATGTTCTCGAGCATCACGATCGCGTCGTCGACCACCAGGCCGACCGCCAGCGTGATGCCCAGCAGCGAGACGTTGTCCAGCGAGTAGCCGAAGGCCCACAACAGCGAGATCGCACCGACCAGCGACACCGGCAGCGACAGCGTCGGGATCGCCGTGGCGACAAAGCGGCGCAGGAACAGGAACATCACCAGCACCACGAGCACGATCGTGCCGAGCAGCGTCAGCGTCACGTCGTGCAACGCGGCGCGCACCGACACCGATCGATCGTTGACCAGCGACACCGTCACCGAGTGCGGCAGCTGCGCGCGGAATTCCGGCAGCGCCGCGCGCACCGCATCGACCACCTTCACGGTGTTGGCGCCCGGCTGGCGGTACACCGCCAGCGAGATCGAGCGCTCGCCGTTGAAGCTGGCGTAGGTCCTGACCGATTCGTAGCTGTCTTCGACCGACGCCACGTCGCGCAGCCGGACCGGGTTGCCGCCACGGGTGCTGACGATCAGGTCGGCGAACTCGGCGGCGTTGCGGAGCTGGCGGTTGGCCTGCAGCGTCAGCGTCTGTTGCGCGCCCTCGAGCGTACCCACGGGCGTGTTGGCGTTGGCCGCGGTCAGCACCGCGCCGAGTTCGTCCAGGCCGATGTCGCGCTGCGCCAGCGCTTGCGGGTGCACGCGCACCCGCACCGCGTAGCGCTTTTGGCCGAAGATGTTGACCTGGGCCACGCCGTCGAGCGTGGACAGCGTGGGCGAGATCAGGTGCTCGGCGTAGTCGTTGAGATCCGACAGGTTCAGCGACGGCGAGGTCAGCGCCATGAACAGCACCGGCGCATCGGCCGGGTTGACCTTGCGATACGACGGCGGCGCCGTCATCTCCAGCGGCAGCGCACGCTGCGCGCGCAGCAGCGCGGCCTGCACATCCACCGAGGCGGCGTCGATGTTGCGGCCGGGGTCGAACTCGAGCGTCAGCGAGGTCGAGCCCAGCGTGCTGCTGGAGCTGATCACGCTCAGCCCGGAGATCGTCTCGAACTGCTTCTCGAGCGGCAACGCCACCGACGCCGCCATCGTCTCGGGGCTCGCACCGGGCAGGTCCGCCGAGACGCTGATGACCGGCGTGTCGTAGCTCGGCAAGGCCGCGACCGGGATGCGGCCGTACGCGATCACACCGGCCGCGACGATCGCCGCATTGAGCAGCACCGTCAGCACCGGACGGCGGATGAACGGCTCCGACAGGTTCATGGCGCGAGCACCGCGGCATTGCCGGTCGGCGCGCGCTCGACGACGGAGCTGCCGGTGCGCAGGTTCTGCCGGCCGTCGACGACCACGCGCTCGCCCGCCGCCACGCCGCTGGCCACCGCATCGGGCCCGCTCGCATAGAGCAAGTCCACGCGCCGCGCGAGCGCCTTGTGGTCGGGCCCGACGGTGTAGACGATGGCGCCGCGCGGCGCCTGGATCACCGCCGCCTGCGGCACCACGATCGCGCCCTTGAGCGTGCGCACGACCAGCCGCACCTTGACGAACGCCCCCGGCCACAGCGCCTGGCCGGCGTTGTCGAACTGCGCCTTCGCGCGCACCGTGCCGGAACTCGCATCGACGACGTTGTCGACGAACCGCAGCGTGCCGACGAGCTCGCCGCGCCCGTCCGGCAACACCGCGACGACCTTGCCGCCCCCTTCGCGCAAGGTCTGCAGCGCGGCGCCCAGGTCGCGCTGCGGCAGGTTGAAGCTCACCGCGATCGGGTCGAGCTGGGTGATGGTGACGAGCGCGGTACCACCCGGCTGCACGGTGCTGCCGGCATAGACGTTGATCGCACCGGCGCGCCCGGCCGTCGGCGCGCTGATGCGATCGAACGAAAGCGCCACCAGCGCCGCGTCGACCGCCGCGCGGTCGGTGGTGACCACCGCCTGCTGGGTCTCGACCAGCGTCTGGCTGGTGTCCACCGAACCCTGCGAGACGAACTTCTGCGCCAGCAGGTCGCGGTTGCGCGCCAGCTGGCGCTGTGCGTCGGCGAGCGTGGCGGTGTCCCTCGCGAGCTGGGCGCGGGCCTTGGCCAGGTTGACTTCATCGACGCGCGCGTCGAGCGTGAACAGCAACTGCCCGGCCTTCACGAACTGACCCTCGCGGATGTGGACCCGGGTGATCACGCTGGCGACCTGCGGGCGGATGTCGACGCTGTTCAGCGAGCTGACCGTGCCGGTGGCTTCGAGTGTGACCGGCACATCGCGCTGCAGCGCCGCCACCGTGGTCACGCTCACCGGCCCGCCGGTGGGTGACGCCGCAGCGGACGCCGGCCCCGCGCCCGCCACCGCACGCGCAGCCGCGGCGGGTTGGGCCGCCTCGTTGCCGCAGCCCGCCGCGACGATCACGGCCGCGGCCCCCCAACCCATCACCGCTTTGTTCATGAGAGAGCCAGTTCGGCGCCGGGCCGCACGAGTCGTTGCAGGCGTCGATTCTCGCCAATTGGCGCCGCCGCTCAAATCCGCCCGTGCGCGCGGTCGCATCGCGGGCGCAGCCTTGCATGCTGCGCTGGGGCCGATGCGGCCGATGGGCACGGTCGACGCCGGCCCGGCGCGCATCGGGCATCGGGCATCGATCGAAGCCCCTAGAATCCGGCCGACGGCGATCTTCGCAACCCGCCTCGCCCCACCCACCTGCACCATCGATGGCCGCTTCCACGATCGATCGCCGCCTGCCCGAGCCCCCCGCCCATGGCGGCGCCGGGGTGACGCAGGCGCCGGAGCGACGCTCATGACGCGCGGCCTGCGCAGGGCGGTGGCCCGTGGCCTGATCGGCATCCTGCTGCTGGCGCAGTTTGCGGTCCTTGCCTACGCTTGCCCGGCGCTCACGGCGGCATCGACGGCGAGCATGGCGATGGCGAACGATGCCGCCAGCGCCGACCCGGTCGACGCCACCACCGACAAGACCGCGGTCGCGTCAGCCGGCTGCGACGGCATGACCGGCATGACCGGCGCGACCGACCCGGCGGCGCCCAATCTGTGCGCCGAGCACTGCAAGTACGGCCAGCAAAGCGACCTGGTGTCCACGCCCGCCGTGCCGGCGGTGCTGCTGACCGCCCTGTACGCCACTCCGTGGGTGCCGCACACGGCCCTGCCAGCGCGCCGCGCGGCGGGTCTGGCAAGTGCACTCGTGGCGGCCTCACCGCCGCACACCACGCTGCACTGCGTCTACCGAATCTGATCCGCCAGACGACGCTGCGCCGACGACCGTGACGGTCCAGCCGGCGCCGACGCCATGCCCGTGCGCCACCACGAGCCGCCTTCGCGGCGGTCGATCGGGCCACGACACCCACGGTTCGCAGTCTGGAGATTTCATGTTCAACGTTTCGTTGCCTTGGTCGCCGCGTGCGCGACACGCGTCACGCCGCCGGACGCTGGCGCTGGCGCTGGCGCTGAGCGCCGCGGCCATCGGCGCGCCGGCTCAGGCTCAGGCTCAGGCTCAGGCTCAGGCTCAGGCTCAGGCTCAGGGTCAGATGCAGATGCAGGCTCAGGCGCAGCCGACGCTGAGCCTCGACCAGGCGCTGCGTCTGGCGCAGGCTCGGTCGCACCAGCTGGTGGCCCAGGACGCCGCGGCCAGCGCGGCGCGCGAGATGGCCGCGGCGGCCGAGCAGCTGCCCGATCCGACGCTGAAGGCCGGCGTCAACAACCTGCCGATCGACGGGCCCGACCGCTACAGCCTGACGAACGACTTCATGACGATGCGCTCGATCGGCGTGATGCAGGAGTTCACGCGCGCCGACAAGCGCCGGGCGCGCTCGGTGCGCTTCGAGCGCGAGGCCGAGGTCGCGCAGGCCGGACGCGCGGTGGCGCTCGCCGACTTGCGGCGCGACACCGCGATGGCCTGGCTCGAACGCTGCTACCAGGAACGGATGCGCGCGGTGCTGCAGGCGCAGCGTACCGAGGCCGGATTGCAGGTCGAGGCCGCCGAAGCTGCCTACCGCGGCGGGCGCGGCTCGCAGGCCGACGTGTTCGCGGCGCGCTCGGCGGTGGCGCAGATCGATGACCGCATCCGCCAGGCCGACGGCCAGATCGCCGCCGCCCGGACCCGGCTCGCGCGCTGGGTCGGCGTGCAGGCCGACGAGCCACTGGCACCGCCTCCGCCGCTGGACACCGTGGCGCTCGACGCGGCCCACCTGGACACCGAGCTGCAACGCAATCCGCAGATCGCGCTGATGGCCGGCCAGCAGGCGGTCGCCCGCGCCGAGGCCGACGTCGCGCGCAGCGACAAGCACCCCGACTGGAGCGTCGAGCTGATGTACAACCAGCGTGGCCCGGCCTACTCGAACATGGTCTCGCTGAATGTCTCGATCCCGCTGCAACTGGATCCGAAGAACCGGCAGGACCGCGACGTCGCGGCCCGGCTCGCGCGGGTCGAACAACTGCGTGCCGAGCGCGACGAGGCCTTGCGCGATCGCGTCGCGCAGGCCCGCGGCTGGCTGCAGGAGTGGCACAGCGACCGCGATCGGCTCGCCCACTTCGACCGCACGCTGATCCCGCTCGCCGGCGAGCGCACGCGCGCCGCGATCGCCGCCTACCGCGGTGGCGGCGGCCCGCTCGGCGCGGTGCTGGAAGCGCGCCGCAGCGAGATCGACACCCGGCTCGACCGGCTGCGGCTCGAGCTCGAAGCCGCCGGCCTGTGGGCCCGCCTGAACACGCTGATCCCAACCGAGCCCGCCGCCACCGCGCCGGCTCGCCCGGCTGACGCCACGGAGCACTGACCATGAACCTCAAGCACCTTCTGATCGGCGCGGTCGCCGTCGCCCTCGTCGGCGCGGCCGGCTATGGCCTGTATGCCACCGGCCTGCAGCGTGGCAAGGCGCTGGCCGGCGCGCCCGCCGCCGGCGGTCGCGCGACCGCGCCGGCAGCGCCTTCCGGCGCCGGCCCGGCCCCGGCCGGCTTGCGCGCCGGCGACATCGACCCGGCCAACGGCAAGAAGATCCTGTACTACCACGACCCGATGGTGCCCGCGACCCGGTTCGACAAGCCCGGCAAGTCGCCGTTCATGGACATGATGCTGGTGCCGGTCTATGCCGACAACGCCGCCGACACGAACCAGGTCGGCGTGAGCCCGCGCATGCAGCAGAGCCTGGGCGTGCGCACCGCGCTGGTGACCGAGGGCGAGCTTGCGCCGCAGGTCTCGGCGGTCGGCGCGATCGCCTTCGACGAGCGCGACCAGGCGATCGTGCAGGCGCGCGCCACCGGCTATGTCGAACACCTCTATGTGCGCGCCACGCTCGACCCGGTGGCCGCCGGCCAGCCGCTGGTCGACCTGTACGTGCCCGACTGGATCGCCGCACAGGAAGAGTTCCTGGCGGTGCGGCGCATGCAGGGCCCCGACCTCGCGGTGCTGGTCGACGGCGCGCGCCAGCGCATGCGCCAGGCCGGCATGAGCGAGGCGCAGATCCGTTTGGTCGAGACCACCGGCAAGACCCAGCCGCGCCTCACGCTGGTGGCGCCGATCGGCGGCGTGGTGGTCGAACTGCTGGCGCGCCAGGGCATGACGGTGATGCCCGGCGCGACGCTGTTCCGCATCAACGGCCTGGCCAGCGTGTGGGCCAACGCGCAGGTGCCGGAGAGCCAGTCGGCGCTGCTGCGGCCGGGCGCCAGGGTGCAAGCGACGAGCCCGTCGCTGCCGGGCACCACGTTCAGCGGCACGGTGCAGGCGATCCTGCCCGACGTCAACACGGCCACGCGCACGCTGACGGCGCGCATGGAGCTGGCCAACCCCGGCCACCGGCTGTTGCCGGGCATGTTCGTGCAGATGCAATTGACCGACACGCGCGCCGACACGCGCGCCGCCAGGACGCTGCTGGTGCCCAGCGAAGCCGTCATCCAGACCGGCCGGCGTGCGGTCGTGATGCTCGCCGACGACCACGGCGGCTTCCGCCCCGTGGATGTGCAGACCGGCCTGGAGAGCGGCGGGCGCACCGAGATCCTGCACGGCCTGCAGGCCGGCCAGAAGGTGGTCGCGTCGGGCCAGTTCCTGATCGACTCCGAGGCCAGCCTGCGCGGCGTCGAGGCGCGCATGGAAGGCGCCGGCCCGGCCGCGAGCGCATCGGTCGCAGCGGCTGCGGCCAACGCAACCGCCGCCGCCGGCTTCGCTGGCTCCGTCGCGCCAGCCGCGCCAGCCGCGGCCACCGCGAGCGCGCCGCTGCATGTCGGCGAGGGCCGGGTGGACAACATCGGCACCGACGCGCTGACGCTGTCGCACGGGCCGATCGCGTCGATGAAATGGGGCGCGATGACGATGGACTTCAAGCTGCCGGCGAGCGGCGCGCCGCGCGGGCTGCGTGTCGGCGACCGCGTGCGGTTCGAGTTCGTGATCGGCAAGGACGACCTGCCGCAGCTGACCTCGGTCACGCCGGCTACAGCGCAGACCGCCGCGCAGCCGGCCGCGCCGCCGGCCGCGAGCGCCGCCAGCGCGGGGGGCGCGCGATGATCGCGCGGCTGATCCGTTGGTCGATCGCGAACCGGTTCCTCGTGCTGCTGGCCACCGTGATGCTGACCGCCTGGGGCGTGTTCTCGCTGCTGCGCACGCCGCTCGACGCGCTGCCCGACCTGTCGGACGTGCAGGTGATCATCCGCACCACCTACCCGGGGCAGGCGCCGCGCATCGTCGAGAACCAGATC
>JAGWTP010000113.1 GCA_028868895.1 Burkholderiales bacterium | reverse complement strand
GCCGAGGCGCTCGGCCAGTCGCTCGACCTGATCATTCCGCAGCGCCTGCGCCAGCGCCACTGGGACGGCTACCACAAGACGATGGCGACCGGCATCACCCGCTACGGCCACGACGTGCTGCGCGTGCCGGCGGTCGACAAGCAGGGGCGCGCGATGTCGATCGCGTTCACCGTGGCCATGCTGTTCTCGCCCGAGCACCAGGTCACGTCCATCGTTGCGGTGATCCGCGACGAGACCAGCCGCTTCAATGAAGACCGTGCGCTGCGCAAGCGTTTGGCCGAACTCGAAGCGCGGGTCGCCGCGGCGCCGTAGGCTGGCGGTGTCGTTGGCGCGGCGCGCCCGGTCGCCGGGCCGAAGCCGCCACAGGAGATCAGTTGATGAGCAAGGCATTGGAAGGGGTTCGCATCCTCGACTTCACGCACGTGCAGTCGGGGCCGACCTGCACGCAGTTGCTGGCGTGGCTGGGGGCCGACGTGATCAAGGTCGAGCGGCCCGGCGAAGGCGACGCCACGCGCGCCCAGCTGCGCGACATCCCCGGTGTCGACAGCCTGTACTTCACGATGCTCAACCACAACAAGCGCTCGATCACGGTCAACTCCAAGAGCCCGAAGGGACTGGCGGTGCTGGACCGGCTGATCGCGGCCTGCGACGTGATGGTCGAGAACTTCGCACCCGGCGCGCTCGACCGCATGGGGCTGACCTGGGAGCATATCCAGGCGATCAACCCGCGCATGGTCGTGGCCTCGGTCAAGGGCTTCGGGCCGGGGCCGTACGAGTCCTGCAAGGTCTACGAGAACGTCGCCCAGTGCGCCGGCGGATCGGCATCGACGACCGGCTTCGACGATGGCCCGCCGATGGTCACCGGCGCGCAGATCGGCGACAGCGGCACCGGCGTGCACCTGGCGCTGGGGATCGTGGCGGCGCTGTACCAGCGCACCCACAGCGGGCGCGGCCAGAAGGTGCTGGCGCCGATGCAGGACGCGGTGCTGAACCTGTGCCGCGTCAAGCTGCGCGACCAGCAGCGCCTGGAGCGCACCCACACGATGCACGAGTACCCGCAGTACCCCGACGGCAAGTTCGGTGACGCCGTGCCGCGCGCCGGCAATGCGTCCGGTGGCGGCCAGCCCGGCTCGATCCTGCGCTGCAAGGGCTGGGAGACCGACCCCAACGCCTACATCTACTTCATCACCCAGGCCGCGGTCTGGCCGGCCGTGTGCCAGGTGATCGGCGAGCCCGGCTGGATCGACGACGAGGCCTATGCCACGCCGCAGGCGCGCTTGCTGCACCTCAAGCCGATCTTTGCGCGCATCGAGCAATGGACCATGACCAAGGACAAGTTCGAGGCCATGGAGATCCTGAACCGGTACGACATACCATGCGGGCCGATCCTGTCGATGAAGGAAATCGCCAACGAGCCGGCGCTGCGCGCCACCGGCACGGTGGTCGAGGTCGATCACCCGACGCGCGGCAAGTACCTGTCGGTCGGCAACCCGATCAAGATGTCCGACAGCCCCACCGAAGTCACGCGTTCGCCGCTGCTGGGCGAACACACCGACGACGTGCTGGCGCAACTCGGCTTCGCACCCGCAGACATCGCCCAGTTGCGCGCCGAAGGCGCCATCTGAATCCGCACAGGGATGCGGCGCACACCGATCGCCGCAAAGCACGCTGACCGGAAAGCCCGATGAACTCCAGAACCATTCCGATCGTCGCCCAGCCGGCCAGCCGGCAACGCAAGCGGGAGGCGCCCAAGGGACGCACGGTCGACCCGGCCGCGCTCGAAGATGTGCGCCGGCTGCTCGGCGCGGCCTCGCGTGCGCCCGAGTACCTGATCGAGCACCTGCACCGCCTGCAGGACCACTGCGGCCACCTCAGCGCGCGCCACCTAGCGGCGCTGGCCCGCGAGATGAACCTGGCGCAGACCGAGGTCTACGAGGTCGCGACCTTCTATCACCACTTCGACATCGTCAAGGAAGGCGACGCCGTGCCGGCGGCGCTGACGGTGCGCGTGTGCGACGGCCTGTCGTGCGAGATCGCCGGCGCGCAGGAGTTGCTCGCGCGCCTGCCGCAGATCCTGGGCACGCAGGTGCGCGTGATCGCCGCGCCCTGCATCGGCCGCTGCGAGCAGGCGCCGGCGGTGGCGGTGGGCCAATATGCGCTGGCGCAGGCCACCTGCACGACGGTCGAGGCCGCCGTCAAGGCCGGCAAGACGGCCCCCGAGCCGCAAGGCCACATCGACCTGGCGGCGTACAAGGCGCACGGCGGCTACCGCCTGCTCAAGCAATGCATCGCCGGCGAACCCGACGTCGACTCGGTGATCCAGACGATGGAAGACTCGGGCCTGCGTGGCCTGGGCGGCGCCGGTTTTCCGGCCGGGCGCAAGTGGCGCATCGTGCGCAACGAGATGGCGCCGCGCCTGATGGCCGTCAACATCGACGAGGGCGAACCCGGCACCTTCAAGGACCGCGTCTACCTCGAGCGCGACCCGCACCGCTTTCTCGAAGGCATGCTGATCGCCGCCTGGGCGGTCGGCATCGCGCGCATCTACCTGTACCTGCGCGACGAGTACCACGGCTGCCGCGCGACGCTCGAAACCGAACTCGCCCGGCTGCGCGCCGACCCGCCCTACCCCGGCATGCCCGAGATCGAGCTGCGCCGCGGCGCCGGCGCCTACATCTGCGGCGAAGAGTCGGCGATGATCGAATCGATCGAAGGCAAGCGCGGCATGCCGCGGCTGCGCCCGCCGTATGTCGCGCAGGTCGGCCTGTTCGGCCGGCCCACCCTCGAACACAACTTCGAGACGCTGTACTGGGTGCGCGAGATCCTCGAAAAAGGCGGCGCGTGGTTCGCCTCGCACGGGCGCCATGGCCGCAAGGGACTGCGTTCGTTCTCGGTCTCCGGGCGCGTGCGCAACCCCGGCGTCAAGCTGGCGCCGGCCGGCATCACCGCGCGCGAGCTGATCGACGAATACTGCGGCGGCATGCAGGACGGCCACAGCTTTTATGCCTACCTGCCCGGAGGCGCCTCGGGCGGCATCCTGCCGGCGGCGCTGGGCGACCTTGCACTGGACTTCGACACGCTGCAGCCCCATGGCTGCTTCATCGGCTCGGCCGCGGTGATCGTGCTGTCGGACGCCGATAGCGCGGTCGGCGCGGCGCGCAACCTGATGCGGTTCTTCCAGCACGAGTCCTGCGGCCAGTGCACGCCGTGTCGCAACGGCACCGCCAAGGCCTCGGCGCTGATCGCCAAGGCGCAATGGGACCTGCCGCTGCTGGCGGACCTGTCGGCGGTGATGCGCGACGCGTCGATCTGCGGGCTCGGCCAGGCGGCGCCGAATCCGGTCGACTGCGTGGTCAAGTACTTCCCGCATGAGCTGGCCTGAAGGACATCAGATGAACGCGATCACCCGCCACGAAACCGCGCTGCTCGACGCCCCGACCGTGAGCTTCACGCTCAACGGCCGCGAGGTCAGCGGCCGCACCACCGAGAACCTGATCGAGATCGCCCGGCGCGAAGGCATCGAGATCCCGCACCTGTGCTACAAGCCCGGCCTCGAGCCGGTCGGCAACTGCCGCGCCTGCATGGTCGAGATCGACGGTGAGCGTGTGCTCGCGCCATCGTGCTGCCGCGCCCCCAGCGCCGGCATGAAGGTCAGCACCGACAGCGCGCGCGCGCTCAAGTCGCAATCGATGGTGCTCGAGTTGCTGCTCGCGGACCTGCCCGAGGCCGCGTACACGCGGCACAACGAGGTCGATCAGTGGGCGGCCAAACTCGCGGTGGGCAAGCCGCGCTTCGAGGCGCGCGTGCAGCCGGCGCAGGACCTGTCGCACCCGGCCATCGCGGTGAATCTCGACGCCTGCATCCAGTGCACGCGCTGCCTGCGCGCCTGCCGCGACGAGCAGGTCAACGACGTGATCGGGCTGGCGTTTCGGGGCGAGCACGCGAAGATCGTCTTCGACATGGACGACCCGATGGGCGCCTCCACCTGCGTGGCCTGTGGCGAATGCGTGCAGGCGTGTCCGACCGGCGCACTGATGCCGGCGCGCGACGCGGCCCTGGCGCTGCCCGACAAGCAGGTCGAGTCGGTGTGCCCCTATTGCGGCGTGGGCTGCCAGCTGACCTACAACGTCAAGGACGACCGTATCCTTTTCGTCGAAGGCCGCGACGGCCCGTCGAACCACGGCCGCCTGTGCGTGAAGGGCCGCTACGGCTTCGACTACGCGCACCACCCGCACCGGCTCACCCGCCCGTTGATCCGCCGCGCCGATGCGCCCAAGCGCGGCGACTTCGTGATGGACCCGGACCGCGTGCTCGACGTGTTCCGCGAGGCCAGCTGGGACGAGGCGCTGGCCTTCGCCGGCGGCGGGCTGAAGGCGATCCGCGACCGGCACGGCAAGAAGTCGCTGGCCGGCTTCGGCTCGGCCAAGGGCAGCAACGAAGAGGCCTACCTGTTCCAGAAGCTGGTGCGCACCGGCTTCGGCAGCAACAACGTCGACCACTGCACGCGGCTGTGCCATGCGTCGTCGGTGGTCGCGCTGCTCGAAGGCATCGGCTCGGGCGCGGTCAGCAACCCGGTGATGGACGTGACCCGGGCCGAGGTCGTGATCCTGATCGGCGCCAACCCGGCGGTGAACCACCCGGTGGCGGCGAGCTGGATCAAGAACGCGGTCAAGAACGGCACCCAGCTGATCGTCTGCGACCCGCGCCGCTCCGACCTGTCGCGCCTGGCGCACCGCTTCCTGCAGTTCAAGCCCGACACCGACGTGGCGATGCTCAACGCGATGATGAACGTCATCGTCACCGAAGGCCTGGTCGACGAGGCCTTCATCGCCAGCCGAACGATCGGCTTCGAGGAGCTGCGCAAGAACGTCGAGGGCTACACGCCCGAGGCGATGGCGCCGATCTGCGGCATCGATGCGCAAACCCTGCGCGAGGTGGCGCGGCTGTACGCGAAGTCGAAAGGCTCGATGATCCTGTGGGGCATGGGCATCAGCCAGCACGTGCACGGCACCGACAACGCGCGCTGCCTGATCGCGCTGGCGCTGATGACCGGCCAGATCGGCCGCCCCGGCACCGGGCTGCATCCGCTGCGCGGCCAGAACAACGTGCAGGGTGCGTCCGACGCGGGCTTGATCCCGATGATGTACCCCGACTACCAGCACGTCACCAACGCCGCGGCCCGCGCGCGCTTCGAACAGGCCTGGAAGCTCGCACCCGGCACGCTCGACGACCAGCCCGGGCTGACCGTCGTCGAGGTCATGCACGCGATCCAGCACGGCACGGTGCGCGGCATGTACGTGATGGGCGAGAACCCGGCGATGTCGGACCCCGACGCGAACCATGCGCGTGAGTCGCTGGCGATGCTCGACCACCTGGTGGTTCAAGACATCTTCCTGACCGAGACCGCGTACCTGGCCGACGTGATCCTGCCCGCCAGCGCCTTCCCCGAGAAGACCGGCACGTTCACGAACACCGACCGGCTGGTGCAGATGGGCCGCCAGGCGATCGACCCACCGGGCGACGCGAAGCAGGACCTCTGGATCATCCAGCAGATCGCCGACCGGCTCGGGCTGGACTGGCACTACGGCCACGTCTGCGAGGTGTTCGACGAGATGCGCCACACGATGCCCAGCATCGGCGGCATCACCTGGGAGCGTCTGGAGCGCGAGCACGCAGTGACCTACCCGTGCGTCAACGAAGGCGACCCGGGCGACCCGGTGGTGTTCACCGACAAGTTCCCGCGCGAAGGCGGCAAGGCGCGCTTCGTGCCGGCCGACATCATCCCCGCCGCCGAACGCCCCGATGCGCAGTACCCGATGGTGCTGATCACCGGGCGCCAGCTCGAACACTGGCACACCGGCAGCATGACGCGGCGCGCCGCCGTGCTCGACGCGCTCGAGCCCGACCCGACCGCGCTGATCCATCCGCTGGACCTCGCCGCGCTGGGTGCGAGGCCGGGCGACGTCGTGACGATCGAATCGCGCCGTGGAACGGTGTCGCTGTACGCACGCGCCGACGACGGCACGCCGCGCGGCGCGGTGTTCGTGCCGTTTTGCTACTACGAGGCCGCGATCAACAAGCTGACCCACGCCGCGCTCGACCCGTACGCGAAGATCCCCGAGTTCAAGTACTGCGCGATCCGCGTCCAGCTCGGTGGCGAGCCGCCCCGCCAGGGCAGCTATGGCGGCGGCCAGGTGCTGCAGCGGATGGACGCCTGAGCATCGCGAACCCGGCCGCCGACGGCGCACCGTCGGCGGCATCGACAACGACCCAGCGGGCGAGCGCCTGCAGGCGGGCCATCCGACCGCCCTGCAGCTGCGCCCCGACACGAGGAAACCCGCAATGAGCTTTTCGGGCCCCGAATTCTGGATTGCGTTGCTGCAGATCATCGGCGTCAACATCATCCTGTCGGGCGACAACGCCGTGGTGATCGCGCTGGCCGCGCGCGGCCTGCCGCCGGCCCAGCAGAAGAAGGCGGTGGCCTGGGGCAGCGGCGCCGCGGTGGTGATGCGGATCGTGCTGACGATCGTCGCGGTGGAGTTGCTGCGCCTGCCCTACCTCAAGCTGGCCGGCTCGGTGCTGTTGCTGTGGATCGCGCTGCAGTTGCTGCTGCCCGAGGACGAGGGCGAGAGCTCGGCGCAAGCCGGCGGCAACATGATGTCGGCGATCCGCACCATCTTGCTGGCCGACCTGGTGATGAGCCTGGACAACGTCATCGCGGTGGCCGCGGCAGCCAACGGCAGCATGACGTTGCTGGTGATCGGCCTGGCGGTGTCGATCCCGCTCGTCGTGTTCGCCAGCACGCTGCTGCTGACGCTGATGGCGCGCTTTCCCGTCATCGTCACCGCCGGCGCCGCCTTGCTCGGCTGGGTTGCCGGCGAGATGGCGATCGGCGATCCGGCGGTCAAGTCATGGATCGACGCAAACGCCGCCGCACTTCACTTCGCGGCCCCGGCGCTCGGAGCGGTCGGGGTTGTGCTGTTGGGCACCTGGCTGGCCCGACGCGTCGAGGCACGCCGCGCGGCCGCCCCGCCGGCGCTGGCGGCAACGCCGCCGGCCAGCGGCATGCGGCGTGTTCTGCTCGCGGTCGACGGCTCCGAAGGCGCGGCCCGCGCGGTCCGGCATCTGCTGGCGATGCGCGCCGAACTGCGCGACCCGGACGGCGTCGAGTTGCACCTGGTCAATGTCCAGCCGCCGTTGAGCGGTGACGTCTCGGCCTTCATCGCTCCGCAGACTCGCGACGACTACCACCGCGAACGCTGCGCCGCCGCGCTCGCGCCGGCGCGCGAATCGCTGGATCGCGCCGGTTTCCGATACCAGGTGCACGCGCCGGTCGGCGATCCGGGCCCGACGATCGCGGCGCTGGCCGACACGCTCGGCGCCGACCTCATCGTGATGGGCGCGCGCGGTCTCGGCGCGCACGTCGGCACCTTGCTCGGCTCGGTGGCGCAGCGCACCGTGGAGCACGCGGCGGTACCGGTGCTGCTGGCCAAGTAGGCGCTTGGCGCCGCGCGGCATTACGGCGTCGCCATGAAGTAGCGCTTGACGCCCGCCAGGATCATCTCGACCGCGATCGCGGTGAGGACCAGGCCCATCAGTTTCTCCAACGCCGAGACCACCGAATCGCCGACCAGGCGGCGGATGCGCTCGCAAAGCAGCAGCACCGCGCCCGACACCGCCATCGCGCAGGCCAGCGCCCCGACCCACGACAGCACGCGATCGGGCTGGCGCGAGGCCAGCAGCAGCACCGTGGCCATCGCCGACGGCCCGGCCAGCAGCGGCACCGCGAGCGGAAAGATCAGCGGCTCGCGGCCTTCGGGCACGCCGTAGACGCCGCCCTCGTGGCTGAAGATCATGCGGATCGCCACCATCAGCAGGATCACGCCGCCAGCCACCTCGAGCGAGCGCTCCGACAGGCGCATCACATGCAGGAAGCCATTGCCGAGCAGCATGAAGGCGACCAGCACGCCGAAGGCGATGCCGACCTCGCGCAGCGCGACCCGTGTGCGCCGCGCCGGCGGCACGTCGCGCATGATCGGGATGAACACCGGCAGGCTGCCCAGCGGGTCGAGCACCAGCAGCAGCAGGATGAAGGCGGAGAGAAAATTGTGGTCCACGGCGCAGCGCCTCTACGAGTTGGCAGCCTCGGGCGCTGCCGGACCGTTGCCCCGCGCATGCACGACCCGCTGCGGGAACGGGATCTCGATGCTCAGCTCGTTCAACAGGTCGAGCGCTGCCAGGTTGACCTCGGAACGCACGTTGCCCTGGCCGTTTTCGGGGTCGGCGATCCAGAAGCCGATGTTCAGGTTGAGGCCGTCGGCGCCGAAATCGGCGAGCTGCACCGCCGGCCCCGGCTGGTCCAGCACACGCGGCACCTTGCGCACGGCCGCTTCGAGCCGCGGCCGCAGCGCGCGCACGTCGGTGCCGTAGGCGACCTGCACCGCGGTGTTGATCGCGACTTTCGGGTCGGCCAGCGACGAGTTCTCGACCCGCTGCGTGATCAGCATCTCGTTGGGCACGATCGACTCGCGGCCGTTGAGCGCGCGGATCACGGTGTAGCGGGTGCGGATGTCGGTGATGCGGCCCTCGAAGCCGTCGACCTTGACGGTGTCGCCGATGCGCAGCGAGCGCTCCGCCAGGATCACGAAACCGCTGACGTAGTTGGCGGCGATCTTCTGCAGCCCGAAGCCCACGCCCACGCCGATCGCACCGCCGAGCACCGACAGCGCGGTCAGGTCGATGCCGACCGCCGACAGCGCCAGCAGCAGCCCGACGAACAGCAGCAGCGCACGCACCAGGCTGGCCGCCATCTTGCGCAGCGACAGCGTGTTGCCGCTGCCGTGCATCAGCTTCTTCTCGATCGCCGCCGAGATCCACAGCGCGATCACCATCACCAGCGCCGCGGTCAGCGTGCCCTCGACGATGTTGCGCAACGAGACGCGGGTGGCACCCACCTTCCAGCGCACATCGGCCATCGCGTCCATCAGCACCGGCAGCACGCCGGTCACCCACAGCACGACGCCGACCCACGCCAGCCACGAAATGCTGCGCTCCAGGATGCGCACCCAGCGCGCCGCCGGGAAGGTGACGCCGAGCACGCGCACGCTCAGGCGGATCACCACCAGCGAGACCAGCATCGGCACCGCGAGCCTGAACACCGCCGGCTTCACGGCGGCGGCCAGCGCCTCCTGCGCGGCGAAAGCCAGCGCCAGCGCGAGCACCGGGAACAGCACGCCGTCGACGATGCGCTTGCCGAACCAGATCGAGCCTTCGGGGGCGTCGGCGCCGCGGATCAGCCGCACCAGGCCCCAGGCGAGCACGAGGCAGCCGGCCAGCACCGCCAGTTCGGTGAGCGCGCCGGGCTGGCGCAGCAGCCCGAGCAGGTCGCGCAGTTCCTCGGCGGTCAGGACATGGCTCAACGGCGGCCCCAGCGCTGCTGCGCGTCGATCGTCAAACCCCCGCCAGCACGCGCAGGTGGGCCGCCACGCTGCGTGCCAGCGCGCCGAGGTTGTAGCCGCCTTCGAGGCACGAGACGATGCGCCCCCCGGCATGCCGGTCGGCCACGCCCTTGACGCGCCGGGTGATCCATTCGTAGTCGGCCTCGACCAGGCCGAGCTGGCCGAGGTCGTCTTCGCGGTGCGCGTCGAAGCCGGCCGAGATGAAGATCATCTGCGGCCGGAACGACTCGAGGCGCGCCATCCAGTGCGCCTCGATCAGCTCGCGCACCTCGGCGCCGCGCGTGTAGGCCGGCACCGGCACGTTGACCATGTTGGTGCCCATCGGCACGCCGCCGCTGAACGGGTACAGGCGGTCCTGGAAGATGCTGACCATCAGCACGCGCTCGTCGCCGGCGATGATGTCTTCGGTGCCGTTGCCGTGGTGGACGTCGAAGTCGACGATCGCCACCCGCGCCAGGCCGCGCACATCGAGCGCATGCCGTGCCGCGATCGCCACGTTGTTGAAGAAGCAAAAGCCCATCGCGGTATCGCGCGTGGCGTGGTGGCCGGGCGGGCGAACGGCACAGAAGGCGTTGGCGGCGCGGCCGTCGATCACCGCGTCGGTGGCCGCCACCGCGGCGCCGGCGGCGCGCTGCACCGCCGCCCAGGTGCCGGCATTGGCGGTGGTGTCGGGGTCGAGCGCGCGCGGCGCACCTTCGGCCTGCACCTGTTCGAGCAGCTCGCGCAGCTCGGCCACGTAGCCGCTGTGGTGCGCCAACGCCACGTCGCCCAGGTCGACGCGCGGCGCGTCATGGCGCTCGAGCGCCACATCGAGGCCGGTGGCGAGCAGGTAGTCGTCGATCGCGTCGAGCCGCTGCGGGCACTCGGGGTGGCCCGCGCCCATGTCGTGGCCACGGCATTCGGGATGGCTGTAGTAGGCGGTCGTCATGGGCGTCGGGGCGTGGCACTTTTAGGGTAAGGTGGCCGCATGAACAAGCGTCTGGACTCACCGCTGGCGGCACAACTGGTCGAACTGGTCGACCAGATCGCCACGATTATCGTCGGCAAGCGCGCGCAGATCGAAGACTGCGTCGCCTGCCTGCTCGCCGGCGGCCACCTGCTGATCGAAGACGTGCCGGGCGTGGGCAAGACCACGCTCGCGCACGCGCTGGCGGTGTCGCTGGGGCTGCGCTTCTCGCGCACCCAGTTCACCGCCGACCTGATGCCGTCCGACCTGATCGGCGTCAGCGTCTACGAGCGCAGCAAGGAGACGTTCGTGTTCCACCCCGGCCCGGTGTTCGCGCAGGTGCTGCTGGCCGACGAGATCAACCGCGCCGGGCCGAAGACGCAGAGCGCGCTGCTCGAAGCGATGGAGGAGCACCAGGTCAGCGTCGAAGGTCAGACGCGGCCGCTGCCCGAGCCCTTCTTCGTGATCGCCACGCAGAACCCCGCGCACCAGATCGGCACGTTTCCGCTCCCCGAATCGCAGCTCGACCGCTTCCTCATGCGCATCGAGCTTGGCTATCCGGATCGCGATGCCGAACGCGCGCTCCTCGCCGGCACCGACCGGCGGCAGATGGTTGCCGCGCTGTCTCCGCTCCTGCAAGGCGATGCGCTGCGCGCCTTGCAGGACGCCGCCGCCGCCGTGCACGCATCCGCCGCCCTGATCGACTACGTGCAGGCGCTGGCCGAATGCAGCCGCGGCGGCGCATTCGCGCACGGGCTTTCGCCGCGCGCCACGCTCGGCCTGCTCGCCGCCGCCCGCGCCTGGGCCCTGATCGAAGGCCGGCCGCACGTGCTGCCCGAGGACGTGCAGGCCGTGCTGCCGGGCGTCGTCGCGCATCGCCTGCATGGCGAAGGCGCCAGCGGCACGACAGCCGGCAAGCAACTCATCGAGGCCGTGCCACTGCCGTGATGTCCGCACTGCGGAACCGGTTGGCCATGCGCGTCAAACCGCGCTTCCATCAGCCGCCGCTGACGCTCACGCAACGCCGCATCTACGTACTGCCGACCGGTGCAGGCATCGCCTATGCCGCCACG
>JAGWTP010000017.1 GCA_028868895.1 Burkholderiales bacterium | reverse complement strand
GGCCTGTCGACCATCTGCCGCCAGCAGAAGATGCCGGGCAACGACATCCAGGGCGGCTTTGCCAGCCACATCGTGGTGCCCGGGCGCGGCCTGTGCGAGGTCGACGAGGCACGCCTGGCGCGCGCCGGCCTGACGCTGGCCGAGGTCTCGATCGTCGCCGACGCGCTGACCACGCCGTACCAGGCGGTCCAGCGCGCCGGCGTCACGCCGGGCAGCCTGGCCGTCGTCGTCGGTGCCGGCGGGGTGGGCGGCTACTGCGTGCAGGTGGCGCGGGCCTTTGGCGCCAGCGTGGTCGCGATCGATGTCGACGACGCCAAGCTCGCCGCGATCGCGCAGCACGGCGCCGCGCTCACGCTCAACAGCCGGGTGCTCGACGCCAAGGCGATCAAGGCCGCGGTGGCCGACTTTGCCAAGAAGAACGGCCTGCGCAGCACCGAATGGTTCATCTTCGAGTGCTCGGGCAGCGCGCCCGGGCAGTTGACCGCCTACAGCCTGCTGGTGCATGGCGCCACCTTGTCGGTGGTGGGCTTCACGATGGACAAGGTCGAGCTGCGCCTGTCCAACCTGATGGCGTTCGACGCGCGCGCGCTCGGCAACTGGGGCTGCCCGCCCGAGGCCTACCCGGCCGCGCTCGAGCTCGTGCTCGACGCCAAGGTGCAGATCAAGCCGTTCGTCGAGACCCACCCGCTGGACGACATCAACCGCGTGTTCGGCGCGGTGCACCGCCGCGAGATCAAGAAGCGTGCGGTCATGGTCCCGGCCTGAAACCCAAGAACCCAAGGAGCCCCGATGAATGCCCCCGATCCCCTGCGCGCGGTGCGCGACTTCAAGAACCACGATCTGGTCGACGACATCGCCAAACCCGGCGTGCGCTACGAGAAGCGCCCGGCCAAGACGCCCGACGGCGCGACCGTGCCCGGCCTGTACAACGCCTGGATCACGCTCGACAACCCGAGCCAGTACAACTCGTACACGACCGACATGGTCAAGGGCGCGATCCTGGCGTTCCGGGCCGCGTCGAACGCGCGCGACGTCAACTGCGTGGTCTTCACCGGCGCGGGCGACAAGGCCTTCTGCACCGGCGGCAACACCAAGGAGTACGCCGAGTACTACGCCGGCCACCCGCAGGAGTACCGCCAGTACATGCGCCTGTTCAACGACATGGTCTCGGCGATCATGGCGTGCGACAAGCCGGTGATCTGCCGCGTCAACGGCATGCGCATCGGCGGCGGCCAGGAGATCGGCATGGCCTGCGACTTCTCGGTCGCGCAGGACCTGGCGCGCTTCGGCCAGGCCGGCCCCAAGCACGGCTCGGCGCCGATCGGCGGCGCCACCGACTTTCTGCCGGTGATGGTCGGCGCCGAGCGCGCGATGGCCGCCTGCGTGCTGTGCGAGCCGTTCTCGGCCCACAAGGCCTACCAGATGGGCGTGATCAGCGACCTCGTGCCCGCGCTCAAGGTCGACGGCAAGTTCGTCGCCAACCCGCTGGTCGAAACGCAGCGCATGGTCGACGAGTTCGGGCGCAACGCCTTCGGTGAGCCGCGCACCGGTGAGGCGCTCAAGGAAGGCAAGGCGCTGCTGGCGCGCGGCACGGTCGACCTGTCGATGCTCGACGCCAAGGTCGAGGAGCTGTGCGCGAAGATCCTGCTGACCTTCCCCGACTGCACCACCCGCACGCTCGAGGAGCTGCGCAAGCCCAAGCTCGAGGCCTGGAACCGCAACAAGGAAGACTCCAGGGCCTGGCTCGCGCTGAACATGATGACCGAGGCGCGCGCCGGCTTCACGGCCTTCAACGAAGGCACGAAGGACGACCGCGAGGCCGACTTCGTGCTGCTGCGCCAGAAGCTGGCCGCCGGCGAGAGCTGGGTCGGGCCGCTGCACGACGCGATCCAGCCGAAGAACAAGCGCCGGGGTTGAGCATGTCACCGCTGAAGGACTGGGTGGAGCACGACGGGGCGCTGCTGCGGCTGCGCCTGAACCGGCCCAAGGCGAACATCGTCGACGCGGCCATGATCGCGGCGCTCGACGGCGCGCTCGTGGCCTACCGCTCGCAGACCACGCTGCGCGGCGTGCTGCTCGACGCCGAGGGGCCGCACTTCAGCTTCGGCGCCAGCGTCGAGGAACACCTACCGGGCCGTTGCGCGGCGATGCTCGCGTCGCTGCACGCGCTGATCGTCTCGATGCTCGAGTTCCCGGTGCCGATCCTGGTGGCGGTGCGCGGCCAGTGCCTGGGCGGCGGGCTCGAGGTGGCGCTGGCCGGTGGAGCGATCTTCGCCGCGCCCGACGCGCAGTTCGGCCAGCCCGAGATGATGCTCGGGGTGTTCGCGCCGGCCGCGTCGGTGCTGTTGCCGTACCGCGTGAACCAGCCCGCGGCCGAAGACCTGCTGTTCTCGGGCCGCTCGATCGGCGCCGCGCAGGCGCAGGCGATCGGCCTCGTGCACACCGTGTTCGACGATCCGCAGATCGCCGCGCAGGCGTACTTCGAGCAGCACCTGCTGGGCAAGAGCGCGGCCGCGCTGGCCTGCGCCGTGGCCGCGGCGCGCGGCGCGATGCTGCGCGACGTGCGCCATCGGCTGGCGGAGGTCGAGGCGCTGTATCTGGACCGCCTGATGGCCACGCGCGACGCCAACGAAGGCCTGACCGCGTTCCTGGCCAAGCGCAAGCCCCACTGGGAGCACCGTTGATGAGCACCCTGACGCCCGTGATGCAGATCGTCGAGCGCTGCCAGGCGCTGTTCGACGACCTCGACCTCCATGCCGTGCAGCAATGGAAGGCGGCCGTGCCGGGCCGCAAGGCGATCGGCTACATGCCGGTCTACGTGCCGCGCGAGCTGATCCACGCGGCCGGCATGCTGGCGGTGGGCATCCTGGGCGGCGGCGACCAGCTCGAGGTGATCCAGGGCGACGCCTACTACCAGAGCTACATCTGCCGCATCCCGCGCTCGACCCTCGAACTCGGCCTGACCGGCCGCCTGAACTGCCTGGACGGCATGCTGTTCCCGTCGATCTGCGACGTGATCCGCAACCTGTCGGGCATGTGGCAGATCCTGTTCAAGGACAAGTACGTGCGCTACTTCGACCTGCCGCAGAACTTCGTCGACACGGTCGGCGGCACCTTCTACATCCAGGAGCTGCAGACACTGCGCGACGACCTCGGCCGGCTGCGCGGCGCACCGATCACCGACGCCGAGCTGAACGCGTCGATCCGCGTGCACAACGACAACCGCGCCGCGGTGCGCGAGCTGTACGCCTATCGCGCCGCCAAGCCGTGGCAGGCACCGACCTCGGAGGTCTACCTGCTGCTGCGCGCCGGCATGGTGCTGCCGCCCGAGGAGCACACGCAACTGCTGCGCGACTACCTCGTGGCCACCGACGCGGTGCCCCGGCCGCGGCGCGACAACGCCCGCGTCGTCATCAACGGCTCGTTCTGCGAGCAGCCGCCGCTGGCGCTGATCAAGTCGATCGAGATGTCGGGCTGCTACATCGTCGACGACGACTTCATGCTGGTCACGCGCTGGCTGCTCGACGAGGTGCCGGCCGACGCCGACCCGCTCGACGAACTGTCCAAGGCGTTCCTGCACCGCTCGGCCACCACTGCGGCCAAGTACGAAGCCACCCGAGAGGAAAAGGGCGTGTTCCTGATGAAGCAGGTCAAGACCCGCGGCGCCGAAGGCGTGATCTTCGCGGCGCCCTCGTTCTGCGACCCGGCGCTGCTCGAGCGGCCGATGCTGCAGGATGTGCTGACCAAGCACCAGATCCCGCACACGGCCTTCAAGTTCGCCGAGAACACCGGCCAGATGGCCCCGATCCGCGAGCAGGCCGGCACCTTCGCCGATTCGATCAAGTTGTGGAGCGCCGCCTGAGGTGCAACCGAGGAGCCACCCGATGAACACATCGACCATCGCGATGCCGAGCCCGATCGGCAAGCCAACCCACAAGCCGCAGAACGTCCAGAAAGAGGACGCGATGTGGCTCCAGAAGGAGCTGATCAACCGCAACTACATGGAGCTGGCGACCGCGCGCGCCGACAACCGCAAGGTCAGTGCCACCTTCGTGCCCGGCAACCTGAACGAGTTGCTGATGTGCTTCGACTTCGCGCGCAGCCTGCCCGAGACCAATGCGCTGCAAAACGGCATGCGCAAGAAGAGCGGCAAGATGATCATGGACGCCGAGCGCGACGGCCAGAGCGAGGACGTCTGCACCTACGTGAAGGCCGACCTGGGCATGATGATGGGCGGCGAGATCGGCCCCACCGGCGAGCCGATGCCCCGGCCCGACATCCTGCTGCTGTCGTACACCGGCTGCTTCACGTTCATGAAGTGGTTCGAGCTGATCCGCCACAAGTACGGCTGCGAGACGGTGATGCTGCACGTGCCCTACCAGGCCGAAGGGCGCATCGCCCCGAACATGCGCGACTACGTCGTCAAGCAGTTGAAGGAGACGGTGATCCCCACGCTCGAGCGCATCTCGGGCGTCAAGTTCGACATCGACCGGCTGCGCCAGTACATGCGCGAGTCGGTCAAGGCCGAGGAGGACCTGGTGGCGGTGCTGCAGTCGGCCAGGCACCGGCCGTCGCCGATCGACGGCTACTTCGGCGCGGTCTACTACATCGGCCCGATCTTCACTGCGTTTCGCGGCACGCCCGAGGCGACCGAGTTCTACCGCGTGCTGCGTGCCGAGATCGAGGAGCGCATGCGCCTGGGGCTGGGGCCGATCACGCCCGAGGGCGAGATGGGCGAAGAGAAGTACCGCCTGGTCGTCGAGGGGCCGCCCAACTGGACCAGTTTTCGCGAGTTCTGGAAGATGTTCTACGACGAGGGCGCGGTGGTGGTGTCGTCGACCTACGCGAAGGTCGGCGGCCTGTACGACTTCGGCTTCCGCCACGACCCCGAGCACCCGCTGGAGTCGCTGGCCGAGTACTGCCTGGGCTGCTACACCAACCTGAACCTGCCGTCGCGCATCGACATGATCTGCAAGTACATCGACGAGTACCAGGCCGACGGCTTGCTGATCAATTCGATCAAGAGCTGCAACAGCTTTTCGGCCGGCCAGCTGCTGATCCTGCGCGAGGTGGAAAAGCGCACCGGCAAGCCCGCGGCGTTCATCGAGACCGACCTGGTCGACCCGCGCTACTTCTCGGCGGCCAATGTGAAGAACCGACTTGAGAGCTACTTCCAGATGGTCAAGCAAAAGCGCACTGCGGCGTTGGCCGGGGCCCTGGCCGGCGCCGTGCCCGGCGCGTTGCCCGGGTCCATGCCCGGCGCCCACGCGCCGTTCATTCCGATCATCGCGCACTGACGCGGGGGCCACCATGCGCTGCTTCATCGGCATCGACCTCGGCTCCACCACCACCAAGGCGGTGGTGGTCGACGAGCACCAGAACATCCTCGGCCGCGGCATCACCAACTCGCGCTCGAACTACGACACCGCGGCGGCCATTGCCAAGCAGGAGGCGCTGGTCAACAGCCGCTTTCACCTGTTCCGCCAGGCGCTAGGCAGCACCGGGGCACTGAACGGCGCGCTCGACGGTTTTCTGGGCCAGCTCGAACGCGACTTCCGCTCGGAGCAGTACCTCGAGCAGCTCGCCGATCTGGAGCAGACCTGCCAGCGCAGCCTCACCACCGCCCGCTTCGGCGACGCCACGCAGGCGGTCGGCGAGACGCTGACCGAGGTGTTCCGGCGCCTGACCGCGGAGGCGCCGACGCTGTTCGCGCCCGGCGCGAACCGCAAGTCCGATTTCTTCCGCGACATTGCCGGCAGCCAGTACCTGGCCACCGGCGAGCGCGTGGCCAAGGAGGCCGGCACGCGCTACGACCACCTGCTCAACCTGTTCGACCGCTCGATCATCGAGGTCGAGAACCGCGTCTACGGCGACTCGATCAAGCGCCACCTGCTGGCCGCGCTGGAGCGCACCTTCGTCGCGCTGCCCGACACCGCGGCGCGCCCCGCGCAGGTCGAGGCGCCGATCAAGGGCATCCTCGACACCGAGCTCGAAGAGAGCTACGTCGTGGGCACCGGCTACGGCCGCGCGCGGCTGCCGTTCTCGAAGGAGCATGTGCGCTCCGAGATCCTGTGCCACGGCCTGGGCGCGCACGTGATGTATCCGGGCACGGCCACCGTGCTCGACATCGGCGGCCAGGACACCAAGGCGATCCAGGTCGACCCGAACGGCATCGTCGAGAGCTTCCAGATGAACGACCGCTGCGCGGCCGGCTGCGGGCGCTACCTGGGCTACATCGCCGACGAGATGAACATGGGCCTGCACGAGCTCGGGCCGATGGCGATGAAGTCGACCAAGACGATCCGCATCAACTCCACCTGCACCGTATTCGCCGGCGCCGAGCTGCGCGACCGCCTGAGCCTGGGCGACAAGCGCGAGGACATCATGGCCGGGCTGCACCGCGCGATCATCCTGCGCGCGATGTCGATCCTGGCGCGCTCGGGCGGCATCCGCGACCAGTTCACGTTCACCGGCGGCGTGGCCAAGAACGAAGCCGCGGTCAAGGCGTTGCGCGAACTCGTGCGCGAGAACTACGGTGAACTCACGCTCAACATCGACCCCGACTCGATCTACACCGGCGCGCTCGGCGGCGCCACGTTCGCCTGGCGCGCGGTGGTCGAGGACGGCAAGCGCATCGAGGCGAGGGCATGACATGACGACCACCCACACGATCGGCATCGACATCGGCTCGGGCGCGGTCAAGAGCACGCTGTTTCGCGTCACCGACGGCCAGCCCGAGTGGCTGGCCAAGCGCTGCGAACGCATCCGCCGGCGCGACCCGATGACGCTGGCGCAGGAGGGGCTCGACAGCGTGCTGGCCGACGCCGGGCTGGCCGCGGGCGAGATCGACTACATCGCCACCACCGGCGAAGGCGAGAACGTCAAGTTCGCCACCGGCCACTTCTATTCGATGACCACCCACGCGCGCGGCGGCGTGTTCCTGCACCCGGGCATCAGCGCGGTGGTCGACATCGGCGCGCTCAACGGCCGCGCGATCTTCGTCGACGCGCGCGGCAAGGTGCTGGCCTACAAGATGACCAGCCAGTGCGCGTCCGGCTCGGGCCAGTTCCTGGAGAACATCGCCCGCTACCTGGGGGTGGCGGTCGAGGAGATCGGCCCGTTGTCGCAGAGCTCGACGAACCCCGAGAAGTGCAGCTCGATCTGCGCCGTGCTGGCCGAGACCGACGTCATCAACATGGTCAGCCGCGGCATCGCCACGCCCGACGTGCTCAAGGGCATCCACCTGTCGATGGCCTCGCGCATCGTTAAGCTGCTGAAGGTCACCGGCATCAAGCAGGGCACCGCGCTGGTCACCGGCGGGCTGGCGCTGGACAGCGGCTTGCTGGCGGCGATCCAGGAGGAGATGGTCAACGAGAAGGTCAGCGTGACCGCGCTCAGCCACCCCGATTCGATCTACGCCGGCGCGATCGGCGCGGCGCTGTGGGGCGCGTTCCGGCACGCCAAGCTGAACCAGTTGCAGGAACACGCGCTGGCGTAAGCCCGCCGCCACTCGACGAGGAGACATCCACCATGGCACTGCTGATCAACGACAACTGCACCGCCTGCGACGCCTGCAAGCCGGTGTGCCCGAACGAAGCCATCAGCGTGGGCGACGCGATCTACGTGATCGACCCGTTCCGCTGCACCGAATGCGTGGGCGCCGAGGACGAGCCGCAATGCAAGCTCGTCTGCCCGGCCGACTGCATCGTCGTCAACCCGGAGTTCGAGGAGAGCCCGGAGCAACTGATGGCGAAGTACGAAGCGCTGCACGGTTGATACGGCTTCGCTTTCTTTCCTGTCAGAAAGCCTACGCGCTGCCTTGTATCGACTGGCGATGGTCGGCGCGTCGCGGCAGGCGCCACCCGGCGCGGGCTCATGCTGTGGCGGTCTTCGCTTCGCTACGACTGCGCTGCGGTGCTGGGCCCGAGGTCGCGCGGCCGAACTCACTGCGCTCACTTGCGTTCGCTGCGTTCAGACAACCGCCGCGAGTCAGACAACAAAGCGCGCTGCGCGCGCCGACCTCGGCCCTGCGCTCCTCGCCGCCCCAGAATTCGCCCGCGCCGGGTGGAGGCTGCCGCTCGGGCAGCGTCGGAGTTTGTTCTTGGAAGGGCAAGACCGCTGCAGCCTGCCCGCACGCGTCCTTGCCGCGCCGCCCTCTGCGCGCGCAGCAGCTTTCGAGCCGACGGCACTGAGCGGACAGCAGGTCCGATCCAATCGAACGCAATGGCGTATCAAGCGGCACGCGACGCTTGCCCGCGAGCTGCCGGCATCGGGTGGGTGAACGCCATCACACCATCATCGACGCGGCCGAAGCGCAGCGTCAGCAGGTCGCGCGCGTAGTTCTGGTGCAGCTTCCAGGGCGGCTTCGAGCCCTGCTTCGGGAACAGGTGCATCGAGCGCTGGAAGTAGCCGGACGAGAAGTCGACCCAGGGCTCCTCGGTGAGCGTCGGGTCGGTGTTGCGCGGCGTGCATTGCGCCAGGCGGTGCGTCTTCATGTGGTTCAGCAGCCGGCAGACGTACTCGCAGGTCAGGTCGCATTTGAGCGTCCATGACGCATTGGTGTAGCCGAACGACGACGCCAGGTTGGGCACGCCGCTGTACATCATGCCCTTGTAGTTCAGGGTTTGTGCCGGGTCGATGGGCGCGCCGTCGACCGTGATCTCGAGGCCGCCCAGCACCTGCAGTTGCAGCCCGGTGGCGGTGACGATCAGGTCGGCGTCGAGCCGCGCGCCCGAGGCGAGCTGGAGGCCTGTCTCGGTGAACGTCTCGATCCGGTCGGTGACGACCGAAGCGCGCCCGGCGTTGATGGCCTCGAACAGATCGCCGTCGGGCACCAGGCACAGCCGCTGCTCCCACGGGTTGTAGCGCGGCGTGAAATGGCGGGCCACGTCGTAGCCGGGCCCGAGGTGCGCACGCACGCCAGCCAGGATCATCTGCCTGGCGCGCGCCGGTTGGCGCCGGCACAGGTTGAAGAAGTACAGCCCCAGCAGCACCCGTTGCCAGCGCGTGATCGCGTAGGCCAGCCTGGCCGGCAGCAGCCGCCGCAGCCGGTTCGCCATCGCGTCTTCGGAGGGCCGCGCCACCACGTACGTCGGCGAGCGCTGCAGCATCGTCACGTGGGCGGCCGTCTTCGCCAGCGCCGGCACCAGCGTCACCGCGGTCGCGCCGCTGCCGATCACGACCACGCGCTGGCCGGCGTGGTCGATGTCGGCGCCCCACTGCTGCGGATGCACGACGCGGCCCTTGAAGCGCTCGATGCCTTCGAACGCGGGCGTGTAACCCGCGGCGTAGCGGTAGTAGCCGCTGCACATGAACAGGAAGTTGCAGCTGATGTGCACGGTCTCGCTCGCGTCGCCGCGCTCGACCTCGACGGTCCACCTTGCGTCCGGCGTCGACCACGCGGCGCGCTTGACGCGGTGGCGGTAGCGGATCCGCGCGTCGATGTCGTGCTCGCGCGCGGTGTCCTGCACGTACTTCAGGATCGACGCGCCGTCGGCGATCGCCTTGGCTCCCGGCCACGGCCGGAATGCGTAGCCCAACGTGTACATGTCCGAATCGGAGCGGATGCCCGGGTAGCGGAACAGATCCCAGGTGCCGCCGAGCGCCTCGCGACCTTCCAGGATCGCAACGCTGCGCTCAGGGCAGTGCCGCTGCAGGTGCACGGCCGCGCCGATGCCGGACAGGCCGGCACCGACGATCAGGACGTCGAAGTGTTCCATCGCTCGATTCGCGCAGCCGATGCCGTTGGCGCGACGCGTGTCCGGCCGTTTGAACGATCAGGCTTCCTGAACCTGCCAGTCATAGGATGTGTCGCCCAGTTCGAAGATGGCGACTCCGGCCTCCGCCCTCGGCAGCCGAAGCAGGATGGCGCCCGCAGGGTCGATGACGACGCTTTGGCCGGCGTGCGTCCCTTCTTCCGGATAGTTCAACGAATTCGGCCAATTGGCCTGAACGACAAATGCCTGCGCATGAACTGCAAGGGCGCAAGCCTGGCCGATGTGGGCTTCGGACTCGGTGTCAAATGAATCCGCCGGGGCCCTTCCGATGAGTCCCGGCCAGAAGATGAGTTCGGCAACGCCAGGGGCCAGTTGCGCGCAGATCTCTTGTAGATCCTCGACCTCGCGACACAACACGGACGTGCAGCGACGGTCCTGTAGCACGAGCGTCGGGCGTGACGCACCACGTGCAAAGAACGTTTCCTCACTCGGCGTCAGGCCGCGCTTTGAAATCACGCCTGAGATTTCCCCGGACTCGCCGATGAGGACATGGCTGTTGAAGACGCGAGCTTCATCGTCGAATGTTGGCGCCCCCACCGCGACGGCCATTGAATGGGCGGCGCATGCGGTCTGAATTGCCTGGAGCCAGGGGTCGATCGTCTCCGGCTTGGCCAACGCCCGAATTTGTCTATGGAAGCCGGTTACTGCGAGTTCCGGAAAGACGCAGATGTCGGCCCGTGCGCTTGCCGCGTGGGAGATCGTTCTCAGGATTGCTTCAACGTTCTCGTTGCATGACCAGCGCATCTGTAGCTGTCCGATCGCGATGCGAAGTCGGGGAACTGTCGTTGGCATGTTGATGTCGAGCTGAAGATGACTGAGTCTTGACTCTAGCGGATCATGCACAGCCCGAAGCGAGCCCACCGGGATGTGCCGCATTCGACGACCTGATCGCACTGCCTTGAGACCGCACGACCTGCCAAAGGCCGTCGATCACGGCGATCAGCAACGCGGCGAAGTGGCGGCGCCGACGCTGCCGGCGTCAGCGTCGATCGCGATCGAGTCGACGCGGCAGCAGCGCCACAATCGCCCGATGAACGAACGCGCGGGACTGCACATCGGCGCCGACGGCGCGGCGCGCTGCGCGTGGTGCCAGGCCAGCCCGGCCTACCAGCACTACCACGACCATGAATGGGGCTTCCCGGTCAGTGACGACCGGCGGCTGTTCGAGAAGCTCTGCCTCGAAGGCTTCCAGGCCGGCCTGAGCTGGCTGACGATCCTGAACAAGCGCGAGGCGTTTCGCAGCGCGTTCGCGCAGTTCGACGCCGAGCGCGTCGCCCGCTTCGACGAGCACGACGTGGCGCGATTGCTCGCCGACGCCGGCATCGTGCGCCACCGCGGCAAGATCGAGTCGACCATCAACAACGCCCGGCGCGTGCTCGAGCTTCGCGAGGCGTTCGGCTCGCTGGCCGCCTACGCATGGCGCTTCGAGCCCGCGCCGGGGTCGCGGCCGGCGCGCATCACGCACGAGGTCCTCCGCACGATGACCACGTCGGCGGAATCGGTGGCGATGTCGAAAGACCTGAAGCGGCGCGGCTGGAGCTTCGTCGGCCCGACCACGGTCTACGCGTTCATGCAGGCGATGGGCCTGGTCAACGACCACGTCGAAGGCTGCCACGTGCGCGCGGCGGCGGCGCGCTCGCCCCGGCCTTTGTCAGGCGGTTGACAACACGCGTGGGCGGTCGCGCCGGGGCAGCAGCATGAAGGCGTTGCCCAGCACCGCGAGTGCCGCGCCGGCGAAGGTCAGCGCGTCGGGGTGAAAGCCTTCGAAGGCCATCGACACCACCAGCGCCAGCAGCGGCGTCATCACGCCCACGGTGCCGGTCGGGCCGGGGCCGATGCGCTCCTGCAGCGTCAGGAAGCAGGCGAAGGTCAGCACCGAGCCGGCCAGCGCCAGATACATCAGCGACAGCCACCACGACAGCACCGCCGGCGGCGCGAAACTGCGGCCCTGCGCCAGCGCGAACAGCGCCGCGACGGCCGCGCCGTAAAGCATGCCGTAGCCCAGCGCCGGCCACAGCGGCAAGCGGTTCACGGGGTTGCGGCTGGCGGTCAGGCTGCCCACGGTCGACAGCAACACCGACGCGAGCGTGAACAGCGCGCCGAGCGCGGCGCCGCCGTGGCCCGCGGCGCGGCCGAACTCGGGCCAGAAGATCAACGCCACGCCGGCCAGCCCGAGCGCCCCGCCGAGCACGAAGCGCGAACTGACCCGCACCCCGAACAGCCACCGCGCGCCCAGCCCGCTGACCAGCGGCGAAGCCGAGTAGCCCACCGCCACCAGCCCCGACACCACATGCTGCTCGGCGTGGTAGACGCACAGGTACGACACGCCGTACATGAAGCCGCCCTGCAGCGCGAGCAGCGCGTGCTCGCGCGGCGCGAAGCGCAGCGGCACGCCGCGCAGCGTGCACATCGCGAGCACCACCGCGCCGGCCAAGCCGAAGCGCAGCGCCACACCGACCTCGGGCGCGGTGTGGCCGATCTGGAACGTGATCGCGTACCAGGTCGTGCCCCAGGTCAGCACGCAGATCGCCAGCAGCTGCCAGTTCTTGAGACGGTGCATGGGGGTCAGTCGAACCGGAACGTCGCACGCCCGACCATGCCGACCCGCAGCACGCGCTCGAGGCCTTCGACGATCACCGCGTTCATGCCGAAGGTGATCTTGCCGCCCAGCCGCGCATCGGCGCGGTAGCCGGCCAGCGTGTCGCGCACCGCGGTGCCGGTCTCGCCGGTGAGCGGGTCGACGTCGGGGATCGGGCAGCGCGCGCAGGGCTTGACGAGCTTGAGGCGCACCACGCCTTCGGCGGTGTCGAACACGATCTCGTCGAGCGCGTCTTCGCCGTGCGCGTCGAGCCCGTCGAGCACCAGGTTCGGCCGAAAGCGCGCCATCGTCACCGGCGCGTGGCCCTGCGCCTGCAGGCGGCGGTTCACTTCGTCCAGGCCGGCGCTCGACGCCACCAGCATCGGGAAGGCGTCGGCGAAGGCGTACTCGGCGTCGAGCGCGCCGGTCCAGCGGGGGTCCGACAGGCGCTTTTGCTGCGGGTCGAAGCGAACCAGCCGCAGCGGCTGCCCGACGAAATCGCTGAACCACTGCGCGCACAGGGCGCCCATGTCGTAGGCGCCGACCTCGTCGTTCCAGACCTTCACCCGCACCGGCTGCTCGACCCGGTCGAGCGCGACATGCAGCGCCAGCATGCCGGGCGCGCGCAGCACCATCTCTTCGCTCTTCAGCGTCGGGCGCACCAGCGCCAGGCGCGGCAGCTCGCGCTGCGTGACGAAGGCGCCGGCCGGGTCGACCAGCATCCACGCGCGGTCGAGCTCGATGCCGGTTTCGACCAGCAGCGCGTCGTTCAACGCGATGCCGGCGCACGACTTGACCGGATACACGTGCAGCGACGCCACGCTGACGCGTTGATCGCCGTTGTGCTCACTTGCAACGCTGTCCATGGGGCCGACCTTCAACGCATCGAAACGGGGATCGAATTGTGCCTTTGCCCCTGGCCGCGCCGCAGTGAAGCGCTCCCTGCACGCTCTCTACAATCGGCGCGAATGAAGAACTACGACGTGCAAGTGCTCGGCGCGGGCATCGTCGGGCGCAGTCTGGCGCTGGCGCTGGCGCGGGCCGGCCTGACGGTGGCGCTGCGGCCCCAGCCCGCGCACGCACCCGGCGCCGAAGACGTGCGCGCCTACGCGCTGAACGCCGCATCGGTCGAGTTGCTGCGCGGCCTGAAGGTCTGGGACGCGCTGCCGGCGCAGGCCGCCACGCCGGTGCTCGACATGCATGTGCGCGGCGATGCCGGCGACGCCGTGCTCGACTTCTCGGCCTGGCAGCAGCGCGTTGCGGCGCTGGCCTGGATCACCGACGCGGCGGTGCTCGAGCGCGAGCTGGCCGCGGCGGTGCGCTTTGCGCCGCACATCACGGTGGTCGATGCCGACACCGAAGCGCACGACGTGCGCGCCCCGTTGACCGCGCTGTGCGAAGGCAAGGCCTCGGCCACCCGCGAGCGGCTCGGCGTCGCCTTCGAGCGCGTCGACTACGGCCATTTGGGCATCGCCGCGCGGCTCACCAGTTCGCGCGCGCACCAGGGCACGGCGCGGCAGTGGTTCCGTTCGCCCGATGTGCTCGCGCTGCTGCCGTTCGACACGCCGCAGCCCGACCGGTCGTACGCGCTGGTCTGGTCGCTGCCCGACGAGCGCGCGCGCGCGTTGCTCGCGCTCGACGCCGCGGCGTTCGAGCAGCAACTGATGCTCGCCACCGGCGGCGAGGCCGGCGAACTGACGCTTGCATCGGCGCGTGCCGCGTGGCCGCTGATGCAGGCGCACGCCGGTGCCTGGTGCGGCCCCGGCTGGGTGCTGGTCGGTGACGCCGCGCACGTGGTGCACCCGCTGGCCGGGCAGGGCCTGAACCTCGGCCTGGCGGATGTGGCGGCGCTGGTCGGCGTGATCCGCCAGCGCGAACCCTGGCGCAGGCTCGGCGACGAGAAGCTGCTGCGCCGCTACGCCCGCGAGCGCACCGCACCCACCTGGGTGATGGGCCAGCTCACCGACGGCCTGCTGCGGCTGTTCGCGCAAGAGGCGCCCGCGGTGCGCGAACTTCGCAACCGTGGACTGACCCTGGTCAATCGCCTGTCCCCGCTCAAGCGCTGGTTGACCGATCGCGCGTTGAATTCATGAGCAGCACGCCCTCCCGATCTTCCAAGTTCCTGAAAGAGTCCCCGATGAAAACATTGCTGCACTCACTGCTGCCCGTGGCTCTGGCCATGACTTTCGCGCACGCCGCGCTGGCGCAGGAGGCGGTGATCCGCAAGAACCTGGCCGAGCGCATGCCCGGTTTCCCGAAGATCGACGAGGTCACCAAGACGGCGGTGCCCGGTCTGTACGAAGTGCGCATCGGCACCGAGATCCTGTATGTCGACGAGCACGCCGACCACTTGATCCAGGGCAGCATCATGGACACCCGGAGCCACGCCAACCTGACCCAGGCGCGCATCGACAAGCTCACCGCGATCGACTTCGCCGCGCTGCCGCTGAAAGACGCGATCGTCTGGAAGCAGGGCAGCGGTGCACGCAAGCTGGTGGTGTTCGCCGACCCGAACTGCGGCTACTGCAAGAAGTTCGAGACCGAGATGCAACAGGTCAAGGACGTGACGGTCTACACCTTCCTGTACCCGATCCTCGGCGGCGACTCGCCCGACAAGGCGCGCAACATCTGGTGCGCCAAGGACAACGGCGCGGTCTGGCGCGACTGGATGATCCACGGCACCGCGGTGCCGCGCAGCATGGGCGCCTGCGACACCTCGGCGCTGCAGCGCAATCTGGCGCTGGGCCGCAAGTACCGCGTCGACGGCACGCCGGCACTGGTGTTCGAGGACGGCAAGCGCGTGCCCGGCGCGCTGTCGCCCGACCAGGTCGACAAGCAGCTGACGGCGAGCCGCGGCAAGGGCTGACCCCGATCGGCCGAGCGCCGCAACGCGGCCGGCTGGCGGGCCCGCCGCCATCGGCGCTGCACCCGTGCGCGTGCCGGGCGGTCTCGAGAGCGCGTAGCGAAAACCGCAACACGGAGGGTGCCTGATGAGTACGACAGTGGCCGCCAGGCTTGCCGCCTTGCCCGGTCTCAAGGCTTTCTGGCCCGCGCCGGTGGCGGTCGACAGACGGGAGCGCCTGCGCATGGTGGCCGGCGCCGGCCTGGGCATCGTGCTGACGGCGCTGCTGTGTCACCGTCTGGGCTCGGCGTCGGCGCTGGCCTGGATCATCGCGCCGATGGGGGCCAGTGCCGTGCTCGTGTTCTGCGTGCCGGCGAGTCCGCTGGCCCAGCCCTGGGCGGTGGTCGGCGGCAACACCGTGTCGGCGATCGTCGGCGTGGCCTGCGCGCGCTGGATCGGGCCGGTCGACCTCGCCGCGGCGGCGGCGGTGGCGCTGGCCATTGCGGCGATGCTCGCACTGCGTTGCCTGCACCCGCCGGGAGGTGCCACCGCGCTGCTGATGGCGCTCGGCGGCGTCACCGATCCGCACGCCGTGCTCGCGCCGGTGTTGCTGAACGCGCTCGTGCTCACCGCCTGCGGCGTGGCCTACAACAGCGCGACGCGGCGGCCCTATCCGCACACGCAGGTCATGCCGCCGAGTGCGCGCGACGCTGCCACCGAGCACGATCTCGATGCCGTGCTGGCGCGCTACAACCAGGTGCTCGACGTGAGCCGCGACGACCTGCAGGCGCTCCTCGAAAGCACCCAGATGCGAGCCCTGGAGCGCCGCCTGGCGGACACGCGCTGCGCCGACATCATGTCGCGCGAGCCCAAGACGGTCGAGTTCGGCACCTCGTTGCAGGAGGCCTGGGCGCTGTTTCGACAGCATCGCATCAAGGCGCTGCCGGTCGTCGACAAATGGCGGCACGTGATCGGCATCGTCACGCTCGCGGACTTTCTGAACGCTGCCGACCTCGACGTGCACCACGGCTTCGACGCGCGGCTGCGCAGCTTCATCCGCGCCACGCCCGCGTCGCACTCCGACAAGCCCGAAGTCGTGGGCCAGATCATGTCGCGCAAGGTGCGCGTGACGAGCGAGCGGCGTCACCTCGCGGACCTGGTGCCGCTGTTCGGCAGCACCGGCCACCATCACATCCCGGTGATCGGTGACGGCGAGCGCCTGGTGGGCATCATCACGCAGAGCGACGTGGTGGCGGCGCTCAGTGCGCCGCAGCAACCCCTCGGCGCGTAGCGCGCCGGGCCCCCGGCGTCACGCGTACTTCAACTCGCCGGTCTTGCCGCGGAACACCCGGTACGAGAACACCGTGTAGCCGGCGATCGCCGGCACCGAGACGGCCACGCCGAGCAGGATCACCTTCAGGGCCTCGGGAGCGCTGGCGGCCTGCCAGATCGTCAGCTGGTCGATCACCACGTACGGATAGATGCTGTAGGCCAGGCCGAGAAAGCCGAGCACGAACACCGCCACCAGCAGCGCGAACGGCAGCCAGCAGGCCGGCCCGCGCACCACGCGTGAGTTGAGCAGGCCGCGCAGCGCCAGCAGGGCGACGCCGGTCATCAGCGGGATCGCCATCAGCGCGATCACCTCGGGCAGCACGAACCAGCGCTCGCGCACGGTCGCGCTGACCCACGGCGTGGCCATCGAGATCAGCACCAGGCCGCCGACCATCGGCGCCCACGCGATCTTGGCCCAGCCGATGGCACGTTCCTGCAGCGCACCCTCGGTCTTCATGATCAGCCAGGCCGCGCCCATCAACACGTAGGCCATCGGCAACGCGAGCGCGATCGCAGCGGCGAACAGCGGGTAGTTCCAGCCGGTGCCGAAGCCGCTCACGTAGCGCCCGAGCATCCAGCCCTGCGAGACCGAGGCCAGCAGCGAGCCGGCGAAGAACAGCCGGTCCCAGGTCTGCTTGTGGCTGTCCCTGGCCTTGACGCGAAAGTCGAACGCCACGCCGCGCAGGGTCAGGCCGATCAGCATCAGCGCCACCGGCAGGTACAGCGCGCCGAGCACCACGCCCTGGGCGCGCGGGAACGCGATCAGCAGGATGCCCACGCCGAGCACCAGCCAGGTTTCGTTGGCGTCCCAGAACGGGCCGATGGAGGCGATCATCACGTCCTTCTCGACCTCGGTGGCGCGGTGCATCAGCATGCCCACGCCGAGGTCGTAGCCGTCGCTGACCACGTAGACCAGCATCGAGACACCCATCAGCGCCATGAAGATGATGGGCAGCGCGGTGTCGAAGGTCATCCAGTTCATGCGTTTCCCCCCGCCAGAACGGCCGGCGCGCCGGAGCCCGCCGCGGGCCGGGCATTCGTGTCGCGCGCGTCGGGATCGAGCGGTTCATCGGGCTTCTCGGCCATGTACTTCAGCACCGACACGTAGGCGACGATCAGCGCCAGATACAGCGTGACATACAGCGCCAGCGTCAGGCCGATCATCGGCGCGGCCACCTTCGAGGCGACGTCGGCGGTGCGCAGCAGGCCGTAGACGATGAAGGGCTGGCGGCCGATCTCGGTGACGTACCAGCCGGCCACCGTGGCGACCCAGCCCGAGAACGTCATGCCGGCCAGCAGCCACAGCAGCGCGCGCGGCAACGCCGCCGGCCGCCACTGCGCACGCCGGTACAGCCACCAGCCGAGCCAGCTGACCGCGAGCATCAGCACGCCCACGCCGACCATGATGCGAAAGGCGAAGAACAGCGGCAACGGCGGCGGGTGCGCGCCGGGAAAGTCGTTCATGCCCTGGATCTCGCCGTTCGGGTCGTGGGTCAGGATCAGGCTGGCGAGCCTGGGGATCTTGATCTCGTCGTGGTTGCGGTGCTGCGCGGCGTCGGGGATCGCGAACAGCAGCAGCGGCGCGCCGCGTTCGGTGTTCCACACGCCTTCCATCGCGGCGATCTTGGCGGGCTGGTGCTCGAGGGTGTTCAGGCCGTGCGCGTCGCCGACGAAGATCTGCACCGGGATCACCAGCGCGGCCAGCGTGAGCCCGACGCGCATCACGCGCGGCGCGCTGCGCTGGCCCACGCCGCGCAGCACCCGCCACGCCGACAGCCCGGTGATCAGGAACGCGCAGGTCAGCGCCGAGGCCAGCACCATGTGCGTGAAGCGGTACGGGAACGACGGGTTGAAGATCACCTCGGCCCAGCTCTTCACGTGGTACACGCCGTCGATGATCTCGTAGCCCGCGGGCGTCTGCATCCAGGAGTTCAGCGCCAGGATCCAGAACGCCGAGAGCGTGGTGCCGACCGCGACCAGCGCCGTGGCGGTCAGGTGCACCCGCTCGCTGACCTTGCCGTGGCCGAACAGCATCACGCCGAGGAAACCGGCCTCGAGGAAAAACGCGGTCAACACCTCGTAGCCCAGCAGCGGCCCGGCGACGTTGCCGACGTGCTCCATGAAGCCGGGCCAGTTGGTGCCGAACTGGAAGCTCATCGTGATGCCGCTGACCACGCCGAGCGCGAAGCTCAGCGCGAACACCTTGGTCCAGAAACGGTAGGCGTCGAGCCAGCCTTGCGCCACCGCCGGGTCGGGGCCGTGGCGGGTCCGGAGCCAGCGCACCCGGAAGAACAGCAGCAACCAGCCCATGCCGATGCTGATGGTCGGGAACAGGATGTGGAAGGTGATGTTGGCCGCGAACTGCATGCGGGCCAGAACCAGTGCGTCCATGGGGGCTTGCCTCTCGGATGTCAGCGTTTGCCGCCGGACTGGGCCGGTGATCGGCCGGTGAATTCAAGCACTTTCTGGACCTTGGCGCCCATTTTCATCAGCCGCGACAGGGTCTGCTGGTCCATTCGCTGCACGTCGTCGAACCATGTCATCGTCAGCTCGATCAGGTCGTGCATGCCGCGCATGCGCTCGATCGCGATGCGGTCTTCGTCGCTGGCCGGCTCTTCGAGAAGCGCATTGCGCAACATCGACAGCGTCGGCTCGATCTCGCGCCGGCGCCGCTCCTCGGCCAGCGTGCGGAAGATCTCCCAGGCGTCGCTCGGCGCCTCGAAGTATTCGCGCCGGTCTCCGCTCTGGTGGCGCAGGTGCACGAGCCGCCAGGCCTGCAACTCCTTCAGCCCCATGCTGACGTTGGAGCGCGAGAACTCGAGCTTCTCGGCGATGTCATCGGCATTGAGTGGCGCCGGGGCGACGAAGATCAGCGCGTAAATCTGCCCGACCGTGCGGTTGATCCCCCAGCGGCTGCCCATCTCGCCGAAGTGGGCGACGAAGCTGCGCACCAGGGGTGAGAGCGAAGTCATGCAGCAAGTCTATCGAAAGTTCAGACATTACTGAAAGTCCGCGACGAAGCGATGGTGCCGGCAACGTGCTAGCGCGCCCAACGGTGACAATCCGGGCTCGTTCGAAGGAGCTCCGCTTGCGCGACTCGACCCTTACACCGCCGACCCCCGTGGCCCAGCGCCTGGGCTACCTGGCCTTGCTGCCCTTCGTGCTCGGCGCGCTGCTGGTGTGGTTCGTGCGCACCGACGTGCGCGCTGCGGCGGCCGCGGCGCTGTCGGCCTACGCCGCGGTGGTCGTGGCCTTTCTCGGCGGTGTCCACTGGGGCTTCGGCATGCGCCAGCGGGCGCCGGCCGCGTCGCTGTTCGTGTGGGGCGTGGCCCCGGCGCTGGTGGCCTGCGTGGCGCTGCTGATGCAGCCCCCGGCCGGGCTGGTGATCCACGGCGCGATGCTGGTCGCCTGCTACCTCGTCGACCGCAAGGTCTACCCGCAGCAGGGCGCCGCCGGCTGGCTGACGCTGCGCTTTCGCCTCAGCGCGGTGGCCAGCCTGAGCTGCTTTCTCGGCGCCGCCGGCAGTTGAACCCCACGCCCCGATGATCACCTACCGCATCGAAGTCGCCCAGGCGCACGCCCACCTGTTCCGCGTCACGCTCACGGTGCCCCGGCCGGCCACCGAGCAACGGCTGAGCCTGCCGGTGTGGATCCCCGGCAGCTACCTGGTGCGCGAGTTCGCGCGCCACCTCTCGGGCCTGCGCGCGACGCAGGGCACGCGCGAGGTGGCGCTGACGCAACTCGACAAGGCGACCTGGCTGGCGCGCTGCGACGGGCGCGCGGCGCTGACTGTCAGCGCGCTCGTCTACGCGTTCGACACCTCGGTGCGCGCCGCCTTCCTCGATGCCCAGCGCGGCTTCTTCAACGGCACCTCGCTGTGCCTGCGCGTCGAAGGCCGCGAGCACGAGCCGCACCGCATCGAACTGCGCGGCGTGCCGCCGCACTGGCAGGTCGCCACCGCGATGCGTGCCGTCAAGGTCGACGCGGCCGGGCGCGGCGTGTACGAGGCGGCCGGCTACGACGAACTGGTCGACCACCCGTTCGAGCTCGGCCGCTTCTGGCGCGGTCGCTTCGAGGCCCACGGCGTGGCGCACGAGTACGTGGTGACCGGCGCGCTGCCCGACTTCGACGGCGCGCGGCTGCTCGCCGACGTGCAGCGCATCTGCGCGGCGCAGATCGCGTTCTGGCATGGCGCGCCGGGTCTGCGTGCCCGTGGTTCGGCGGCGTCGAAGACGGCATCGAAGGCGGCTTCGACGGCGGCACCACCGGCAACGCCCGAGCCACCTTTCGAGCGCTACCTGTTCCTGCACCAGCTCGCCGAAGACGGCCATGGCGGGCTCGAGCACCGCGCCAGCACCGCGCTCGTCTCGCCGCGGCGCGACATGCCGCAAACCGGCCACGCGCAGAGCAGCGACGGCTACGTCAACCTGCTGGGGCTGGTCAGCCACGAGTATTTCCACCGCTGGAACGTCAAGCGGCTGCGGCCGGCCGAGTTCGCGCGCTACGACTACACGCGCGAGAACCACACCGAGCTGCTGTGGTTCTTCGAGGGCTTCACGTCGTACTACGACGATGCCTTCCTGCTGCGCGCCGGGCTGATCGATGCCGGCCACTACCTGCGGCTCGTCGGGCGCACGGTCAGCGGTGTGCTGGCCACGCCGGGGCGGTCGGTGCAAAGCGTCGCGCAGTCGAGCTTCGACGCCTGGGTCAAGTATTACCGCGGCGACGAGAACACGCCCAACGCGACCATCAGCTACTACACCAAGGGCGCGCTGGTGGCGCTGGCGCTCGACCTGACGCTGCGCGCCGAAGGCCGCGGCACGCTCGACGACGTGATGCGCCGGCTGTGGGCGGCCAGCGGCGGCGGCCCGATCGACGAGGCGCAGATCGCCGCGGCGCTGCAGCACGTCGGCCGGCGCTCTTACGCCGCCGAGCTGGCGGCCTGGGTGCACGGCACCGGCGAGCTGCCGTTGCAGCCCTTGCTCGCGCGCTTCGGCATCGACTGGCGCACCGAGGCGGCGACGCTGGCGCAGCGCCTGGGCGTGCGCGTCAGCGAGAGCGCGCTGACCGGCGTGAAGGTGAGCCACGTGCTGCGCGGCGGCGCCGCCGAGCAGGCCGGCCTGGCGCCCGGTGACGAGCTGCTGGCGGTGGCCGGCTGGCGCGTGCGCCGGCTCGAAGATGCGCTGCGCGTGTTGACCGCCGGCAGCCCCGCACCGTTGCTCGTCGCCCGCGATCAGCGCGTGCTGACGCTGCCGCTGTTGCTGCCGCCGGTGGCCGCGCCGGGCCCGGGGGCCGTCGCGCTGGCGCTGGCGCCGCAGCCGCCGAAAGCGGCAGCGGTCTTGCGCAAGGCATGGCTCGCGGCTTGAGCCGCCCGGCGCCCAGCCTGCGGCGCCGCATCGCGTGGGTGGCCGTGGTGCTTGCGGTGGTCGCCGTGCACGGCTGGGTGACGCAACGCGTGCTCGAGAACCTGGCCGACTTCGCCAACGAACCGGCGATGCCGCCGCGCATGGAAGTCGCCTACGTGCGCGTGATGGCGCTGAGCGCGCCGCCGCCGACCGCCGCACCGGCCGCGCCGCCGCCGGTCTACGCACCCCGGGCGGTGCGGCCCCGGCGCGTGAAGCCGCCACGGCCGGCATCGGCGCCGGAGCCCGAGCGCGTCGCCGCCGCGCCCGAGGCGGCCAGCACACCGACACCGCAGGTCGAGGCGGTGGCATCGGCGGCATCCGGGAGCGCCGCGGACGCCGCGGCGCTCGCCGGGTCGGGTGCGTCGTCGGCGTCGCCGGCCTCGTCTCCCGAGACCGTTTCGCCACCCGCCTCGGCACCCGCCGCGGCTTCGTCCGCCGCCGCTGTGGCATCGACACCGCCTTCGTCCCCGACCAGCGCCGTCGCGGCCGCAGCGCCCGCATCCAGCCCGGCGAGCAGCGCCGCGGCGGCGTTCGAGTGGCCGGTGTCGACGCGCGTGAGCTATGTGCTCACCGGCAACTACCGCGGCGAGGTCGACGGCAGCGCCCAGGTCGAGTGGGTGCGCGCCGGCTCGCACTACCAGGTGCACCTGGACCTGGTGGTCGGCCCGAGCTTTGCGCCCATCATCACGCGGCGCATGACCAGCGACGGCGAGATCACCGCCGCGGGCCTGGCGCCGCGCCGCTACGACCAGGACACCCGGGTCGTGCTGCGTGCCCCGAGCCGCGTGACGATCGGCTTCGAGCCCGGCACGGTGGTGCTCGCCAACGGCACGACCACCGCCAGCGTGCCCGGCGTGCAGGACACCGCCAGCCAGTTCGTGCAGCTCACCTACGTGTTCGGCACCCGCCCCGACCTGCTGCGCATCGGCGGCAGTGTCGACATCCCGCTCGCGCTGCCGAACCGCGTGGGCGTGTGGACCTACGACGTCGTCGGCGAGGACGTGCTCGACACCCCCTTCGGCGCGCTGCCCGCCATCCACCTGGTGCCGCGGCGCACCGCGCAAAACGCGAGCGACCTGAAGGCCGAGATCTGGTTCGCGCCGCAACTGCGCTACCTGCCGGTGCGCATCCGCATCGAGCAGGACCCGCAGACCTACATCGACCTGATGATCGCCAAGCGGCCCGAGCTGGGCGCGCCTTGATGTCCGGATGCCGCGCTGGCGCCGCTGCCAGCCGCTAAAGTGAAGCCTGGACCCAGGAGAACCCCACCATGAGCTACGACCACATCCTCACCGAAGTGCGCGGCGCCGGCGCGCGCAAGACCGGCCTGGTCACGCTGAACCGCCCGAAGCAGCTCAACGCGTTGAACGACGCGCTGATGGACGAGCTGGGTGCGGCGCTGAAGGCGTTCGACGCCGACGCCGGCATCGGCTGCATCGTCATCACCGGCAGCGAGAAGGCGTTCGCGGCCGGCGCCGACATTGCCGCGATGGCCCGCTTCACGCTGGCCGACACCTATGGCGCCGACTACATCACGCGCAACTGGGAGACGATCCGCAGCGTGCGCAAGCCGGTCATCGCCGCGGTGGCGGGCTTCGCGCTCGGCGGCGGCTGCGAGCTGGCGATGATGTGCGACTTCATCATCGCCGCCGACACCGCCAAGTTCGGCCAGCCCGAGATCAAGCTCGGCATCATCCCCGGCGCCGGCGGCACGCAGCGGCTGCCGCGCGCGGTCGGCAAGGCCAAGGCGATGGACATGGTGCTGACCGGCAGGATGATGGACGCGGTCGAGGCCGAGCGCGCCGGGCTGGTCTCGCGCGTCGTGCCCTACGCCGAGCTGATGACCGTGGCGCTGGCCGCCGCCGACACCGTCAATGAACTCAGCGGCACCAGCGTGATGATGGCCAAGGAGAGCGTGAACCGCGCCTTCGAAGGCACGCTGGCCGACGGCATCATGTTCGAGCGCCGCCTGTTCCACACGCTGTTCGCGACCGAAGACCAGAAGGAAGGCATGGACGCCTTCATGGCCAAGCGCAAGCCGGTGTTCAGGCAGCGCTGATCGCGCCGGCGGCACGCCAGCATCGAGCAGTTGCTCCGGTATGTTGGAGACCCGGACCACCGACCCGCCGTGGTCGAGGGAAGCGCAACGCATTTGCTCGATCCGGGCGTTCCGGAGCCGGGCTGGTTAGGACCCCGATCTCCTGCGACAAGCAGGGTTTGTAAGGCGGAGTTGCATTACTATCTCAAGCATCGAGAACTGCAAGGACACCGCCATGGCGACATTGACCGTTACCGCTCGGGGCCAAGTGACGTTCAGGAAGGACGTGCTGCAACACCTCGGGATCAAACCGGGCGAAAAGATCGAACTGGACTTGCTGCCCAACGGCCGGGGAATTCTCAAGGCGGCCCGGTCTGCCGGAACGATTGAGAGCTTCGTCGGACTGCTCGCGAACCGGACCAAGAAGGTCGCCACCATTGAAGAAATCAACGAGGCGACCGAGCAAGGCTGGGCGGACAACGAATGAAGGTTGTTGTCGATACCAACATCCTGGTCCGCGCTCTCGTGGGCGACGACCCGGCGCAAGCGCGCATCGCAGCCAAAGTGTTGATCGATGCCGAGTTGATTGCGGTCGCGTTGCCGTGCTTGTGCGAGTTGGTATGGGTGCTGCGCAGGGTCTACAAATTCCACATCTCGGACGCGGCCAACGCGATCCGAACACTACTTGCCGCCGCAAACGTGGAAGCGAACAGACCTGCCGCGGAGGCGGGCTTGTTGATGCTCGAAGCGGGCGGCGACTTCGCCGATGGCGTCATTGCCTACGAAGGGAAGTGGCTCGGCGGGGAAACCTTCGTTTCGTTCGACAAAAAGGCGGTGGCGCTTCTCAAGGCGCAAGGTCAATCCGCACGCCTCGTGTGACGTTGTGAGGAAGGCCGAGGCCGCTCACGGCTGCAGCCATCGGCTCGCGTCGCCGCACAGCAGCGCGCGGTGGTGGCCGTCGGGGTGCAGGTCGAGCCAATCGATGCTCGCCACCTCGGCGCTGATGACGCTGAAGTACGCGCGCGGGGCCGGTTCCCCGGCTGGCGTCGCGCCCGCCGGTGTCGCCAATGGCGTGCCGGGCGGCAGCGGCGACAGGTAGTCGCGCGCCGACGGCGAGAGCTTGACGCGGGCCCAGCGCGACGACGCCGCCAGCCCCGACATCTCGAGCGCGAGCCGCACCTGGCAGCGCAGTTGCCAGCCGAGTTGCGGCGACCACATCACGAGCGTGCCGTTCGGGTGTTTCAGCAGCTGCGGCACCTTGGCGGCGCGCTCGTCGGTGTAGATCAGCAGCTGGCGCTGGTCCACGTCGACCTCGCGCAGCACGACGGTGCGCGCGTCGGCCCGGTCGTCGGCGATCGTCGCGAGCACCGGCGTGCGCCATGGGTGGCGGTGGTCGGCCACCGCGCGCGCGAGCTCGGCCCAGACGGCGGCCTCGAGCGCCGGCAACGACGTGACCCGTGCGTCCATGTCACTCCGCGACGTTGCGCAGCGACGGGAACAGGATCACGTCACGGATGCTCGGGCTGTCGGTGATCAGCATGATCAGCCGGTCGATGCCGATGCCGCAGCCGCCGGTGGGCGGCATGCCGTATTCGAGCGCACGGATGAAGTCGGCATCAAAGAACATCGCCTCCTCGTCGCCGGCCTCCTTGTTCGCGGCCTGGGCCTGGAAGCGCGCGGCCTGGTCCTCGGCGTCGTTCAGCTCCGAGAACCCGTTGGCGTATTCGCGCCCGGTGATGAAGAGTTCGAAGCGCTCGGTGATCGACGGGTCGGCGTCCGAAGCGCGCGCCAGCGGCGACACCTCGACCGGGTAGTCGACGATGAAGGTCGGCTGCCAGAGCTTTTCTTCGACCGCCGCCTCGAACAGGCCGAACTGCAGCTCGGCCAGCGTCCAGTGCGCCGGCGGTTCCACGCCGAGCGACTTGAGCTTCGCGTGCAGCACGCCCGGGTCGCCCGCCTGCGCCTCGGTCAGGCCGGCGTGCACCACCAGCGCATCGCGCACCGACAGCCGCGCGAACGGCTTGTCGAGCGCGACCGGCCTGCCGGCGTAGGTGATCGCGGCCGAGCCGGTCGCCACCCGCGCGGCGTGGCGCAGCACCTCTTCGGTGAAGTCCATCAGGTCGTGGTGGTTCCAGTACGCGGCGTAGAACTCCATCATCGTGAACTCGGGGTTGTGCCGCACCGACACGCCCTCGTTGCGAAAGCTCCGGTTGATCTCGAACACGCGCTCGAAGCCGCCGACGATCAGCCGCTTGAGGTACAGCTCGGGCGCGATGCGCAGGAACATCTGCTGGTCGAGCGCGTTGTGGTGGGTGACGAACGGCTTGGCGTTCGCGCCCCCCGGGATCGGGTGCAGCATCGGCGTTTCCACTTCCATGAAGTGGTGCTCGACCATGAACTGGCGGATCGAGGCGAGCGCCTTGCTGCGCGCGGCGAAGCGGGCGCGCGCCTCGGGGTCGGTGATCAGGTCGACATAGCGCTGGCGGTACTTCTGCTCCTGGTCGGCCATGCCATGGAACTTGTCGGGCAGCGGGCGCAGGCTCTTGGTCAGCAGCCGCAGCGTGCTCACCCGCACCGACAGCTCGCCGGTGCGGGTCTTGAACAGCGTGCCCTCGGCGCCGACGATGTCGCCGAGATCCCAGTGCTTGAACGCCTCGTAGGGCTCGTCGCCAAGCGCGTCGCGGGTCACGAACAGCTGGATCTGGCCCGAGCCGTCCTGCAGCGTGGCGAAGCTCGCCTTGCCCATCACGCGCTTCAACATCAGCCGGCCGGCAACCACCACGGCGACCGCGAGCGGCTCGAGCGCCTCGTTGGCCAGCTCGCCGTGCAGGCGCAGCAGCTCGGCGGCGTGGTGCTTCGGCTTGAAGTCGTTCGGGAACGCCACGCCCTGCTTGCGAATCAGCGCGAGCTTCTCGCGCCGCTCGGTGATCAACTGGTTTTCGTCGGACCCGGCACGTGCGGCGGGGCGAAGTTCTTCGGTCATGGGGTGGCTTTCGGTGAGGGCGCAATTTTACGGGGCCAGTTGCCGTGGCCGCGCCGGCCGGCCGCGGCACCCTAAAATCGCACGCTGCTTCGCCCCGGGGCACCGCCCCGCCCACCATGCCCTCGACCCCTCTCGCTGCGACACCCCGACTGCGCTTTGCCGTGGTCGGTTGCGGGCGCATCGCCGCCAGCCACTTCGCCGCGCTCGCGCAGCATGCCGCACGCGCCGAGCTGGTGGCGGTGTGCGACAACCACGCGCCGAGCCTGGCCGCCGCGGTGGCGGCCACCGGTGCGGCCGGCTATGCCTCGCTCGACGCGCTGCTCGCCGGCAGCGACGCCGAGATCGTCGTGCTCGCCACGCCCAGCGGGCTGCACTCGCGCCAGGCGATCAAGGTCGCGCAGGCGGGCCGCCATGTGGTCAGCGAAAAGCCGATGGCCACCAAGTGGGACGAAGGCGTGGCGATGGTGCGCGCCTGCCGCGACGCCGGCGTCAAGCTGTTTGTGGTCAAGCAGAACCGCCTGAACGCGACGCTGCAGCTGGTCAAGCGCGCGGTCGAGGCGGGCCGCTTCGGGCGCCTGGCGATGGTCAACGTCAACGTCTTCTGGACCCGCCCGCAGGCCTACTACGACGCCGCCCCATGGCGCGGCCGCTGGGACATGGACGGGGGAGCCTTCATGAACCAGGCCAGCCACTACGTCGACATGGTCGACTGGCTGGTCGGCCCGGTCGACAACGTGCACGCCTACACCGCCACGCTGGCGCGCGACATCGAGGCCGAAGACACCGGCGTGATGAGCCTGCGCCTGCGCAGCGGCGCGCTCGCCTCGGTCAACGTGACCATGCTCACCCACAAGCGCAACTTCGAAGGCAGCATCACGCTGCTGGGCGAGCGCGGCACGGTGCGGGTGGGCGGCGTGGCCGTCAACAAGATCGAGCACTGGGAGTTCGACGCACCGCACGCCGACGACGCGCAGGTCGAGGCGGCGAGCTACGGCGTCGAGAGCGTCTACGGCCCCGGCCACCCGCTGTACTACGACAACGTCATCAACACGCTGCGCGGCCAGGCCAACGCCGCGGTCGACGGCTACGAGGGCCTGCGCTCGCTCGAGGTGCTGATCGCCGCCTACCGCTCGGCGCGCGACGGCGTGCGCGTCGGCTTGCCGCTCGTCTTCTAGCCCGGAAACTTTCTGATGCCCACGATCCACGCCTCGGCGATCGTCGACGACGGCGCGCAGCTCGGCGCCGGCACGCACGTGTGGCACTTCGCCCACGTCTGCGCCGGTGCGCGCATCGGCGACGGCTGCTCGCTCGGGCAGGGCGTGTACGTGGGCAACGACGTGCGCATCGGCCGCAACGTGAAGATCCAGAACCACGTGTCGGTGTATGACGCGGTCACGCTCGAGGACGACGTGTTCTGCGGCCCGAGCATGGTCTTCACCAATGTGCACAACCCGCGCGCGGCGGTGCCACGCAAGAACGAGTACCGCGCGACGCTCGTGAAGCGCGGCGCCACGCTCGGCGCCAACTGCACGGTGGTATGCGGCACCACGATCGGCCGCTACGCCTTCGTCGGCGCGGGCGCGGTGGTGAGCCGCGACGTGGCCGACTTCGCCCTCGTCGTCGGCGTGCCGGCGCGGCGCATCGGCTGGGTCAGCCGGCACGGCGAGCGGCTCGTGTTCGCCGCCGGCGTGAACGGCGAGGCGGTCTGCCGCGCCACCGGCGAGCGCTACCGGCTGCGCGACGGCGTGTGCGCGCTGCTCGACGAGGAACCCGCATGACCGACAAGCTCGAGTTCGTCGACCTGAAGCGCCAGTACGCGGCCTTGAAGGGCTCGATCGCGCAGCGCATGCAGCGCGTGCTCGACCACGGCCAGTACATCATGGGCCCCGAGGTCAGGGAGCTCGAAGACCGGCTCGCGGCCTACACCGGCGCGAAGCACTGCGTCACCGTCGCCAGCGGCACCGAGGCGCTGTTGATCGCGTTGATGGCGCTCGACCTGCAGCCCGGCGACGAGGTCGTCACCACACCGTTCACCTTCGCGGCGACGGCCGAGATGATCGTGCTGCTGGGCGGCGTGCCGGTGTTCGCCGACATCGAGCCCGACACCGGCAACATCGACGCCTCGAAGATCGAGGCGAAGATCACCGAGCGCACGCGCGCGGTCATGCCGGTCAGCCTGTACGGCCAGGTCGCCGACATGGACACCATCAACGCCATCGCCGCGCGGCACGGCCTGGCGGTGATCGAAGACGCGGCGCAGAGCTTCGGCGCCACGTATGGCGTCGGGAGCCGCAGCCGCAAGAGCTGCAACCTCAGCACGATCGGCTGCACCAGCTTCTTTCCGAGCAAGCCACTGGGCTGCTACGGCGACGGCGGCGCGCTGTTCACCAACGACGACGCGCTGGCGCAGGCCGCGCGCGAGATCCGCGTGCACGGCCAGAGCGCGCGCTACACCCACACCCGCGTCGGCGTGGGCGGGCGCATGGACACGCTGCAGTGCGCGGTCGTGCTCGCCAAGCTCGAACGCTTCGAGTGGGAGGTCGCGCAGCGCCTGGCGCTCGGGCAACGCTACCGCGCGCTGCTCGCCGACGTGCCGGGTGTCGAACTGCTCGCGGTGCGCGACGACCGCGATTGCGTCTGGGCCCAGTACACCGTGTTTGTCGAGAACCGCGCCGCGCTGCAGGCGGCGCTGCAGGCGCAGGGCATCCCGACGGCGGTGCACTACCCGAAACCGCTGCACCACCAGGGCGCATATACCCGGTTCGCGCCCGCCGGCGATTGCCCGCACAGCATCGCCGCCGCGGCGCGCGTGATGAGCCTGCCGATGAGCGCCGACCTGACCCACGCGCAGCAGGACCGCGTGGTGGCGGCGCTGCGCTCGGCGCTCGCCGACACGGCCGCATCGCCTTGACATGACGCCGCGGCGTGCAGGTCTGCTGCAGGCCACCCTCACGCTGCTGGCCGGCGGTGTGCTGGCCCAGGCCTTGCCGCTGCTGCTCGGCCCGTGGCTGACGCGCCTGTACCGGCCCGAAGCGTTCGGTCACTACACCGTGTTCGCGGCGGTGGCGGCCAACCTCGCGGTGGTAGCCTGCGCCCGATACGAATTCGCCTTGCCGCTGGCGCGCAGCGACGCCGAAGCCCGCGACCTGATGGCCTTGTGCCTGCGCGTGCTGATGACGATGACCGGGTTCACCGCGCTGGTGGCGGTGGGGCTGGGTGCCGTCGGCGCGCCGGCCCACTGGGCGTGGCTGCCGGTGGCCGTGGCGGTCGCCGGCGCGGTGCAGTGGCTCACGCTGTGGGCCACCCGCGGCGAGCGGTTCCAGGCGCTGTCGGCGAGCCGCTTCACGCAGTACGGCGGCGGCGCGCTCGCCCAGGTGGCCGGCGGGCTGGCACAACTCGGGACTGCCGGGCTCGTGATCGGCCCGGTCGTGGCCGGCGCGGCGGCGCTGGGCTGGCTGCGCAAGCCGGCGCCGCCGGGCGGCTGGCGCGCTCTGTGGCAGGTGCCTCGCGCGGCGTGGTGGGCGGTGGCGCGCCGGCACCGCGACTTCCCGTTGCTGAACACGCCGCATGCGTTCGCCGGTGCGCTGCAGGACACGCTCGCGGTGGCCCTGGTGGTGGCCTACACCGGCGACGCCGCGGCCGGCTTCTGGGGGCTCGGGATGCGCTACCTGAAGGCGCCGGCCTCGCTGGTCGGTGGCGCGGTCTCGCAGGCGCTGTACCCGCGCCTCGTCGGCGCGTCGCCGGCGGCGGCGCGGGCCGCGCTGCGCCGCGTGATGGCCACGCTGGCGCTGATCGCGCTGCCGCTGGTGCTGGCGTTGATGTGGTTCGGCCCCGACCTTTTCGCGTTCGCGTTCGGCGAGCGCTGGCGCGCCGCAGGCACGCTGGCACGCGCGCTGGCGCCGTACATCGGCGTGCACTTCGTCGCCTCGCCGCTGGCCGTGGTCACGCTCGCCTGGCGTGCCCAGGCCTGGGCGCTCAAGCTCGCGCTGGTGGGGCAGGCGATGTTCATCGGCGCGCTCGCGACCGGGCTGCACTACGGCGGGTTGCAGGGGGGCGCGTGGGCCGTGTCGGCAGCGATGCTGCTCTACTTCGGCTGGTACTTCTGGTCGCTGGCCACCTGGAGGAACATTCCCGATGTCGATGCTGCTTAGACCCTGGCTGAACCGCGCGCGGCGCGCGCTGGCGCAGGTGTTCGCGTTCCGGATCGTTTTCGGCGAGCGCGCCCGCGACGGCCGGGCGCTGCCGCTCACGCGCATCTCGCCGAGCACCTGCATCGAGCACGAACAAGGGCTGGTGCTGGGCGACGATGTCTTCATCGGTCACTACAACTTCATCGAGGCGCACCAGGGCGTGCGCATCGACACGGGGGTGCAGATCACCAACTTCGTCAGCATCGTCACCCACAGCTCGCACCGCAGCCTGCGCCTGATGGGCCACGACTACGGCACGCTGCCACCCGAGCAGCGCCCGGGCTTCATCGCCGCCGCGGTGCACATCGGCGCGTTCTGCTTCATCGGGCCGCACAGCGTGATCGAGGCCGGCACGCGGCTCGGCAAGGGCTGCCTGGTGGAGTCGCACAGCCGCGTGCGTGGCACCTTCCCCGACTTCGCGGTGATCGCCGGCAACCCGGCAGTGGCCGTCGGCGACACGCGCGACGCCGACGCCGTGCTGTTGGCCCGGCACCCGCAGTGGCGGCCGCGTTACGAAGCCTGGGCCGGCGCGCCGGCCGACACGCGCGCTCCGCGCGAGGGCTGAAGCGTGCGCATCGCGTTGATCGGCGACGCCCAGAGCCCGCACCTGCTGAAATGGGCGCGGGCGCTTGGCTCGGTGGTCGACGTGGAGCTGTGGGTCGCATCGAGCCGCGGCTTCGCACCCGGCTTCGACGGCGTGGTGGCGCCCCAGCGGCGGCTGGCACTGGGCTTCGACGCCGTGCACGCCGGCGGCAACGTCGCGCTGCTGGCGTCGCTGCCGCGCCTGGGGGCGTGGCTGCGGCGCATCGACGCCGACTGGCTGCACGCCCACTACCTCACGTCGCACGGCACGCTGGCCTGGCTCGCCCAGCGCCTGTGGCTCCTGCGCGGGCGCATCGTCGGCTCGGCCTGGGGCAGCGACATCCTGGTCGCGCCACAACGCTCGTGGGCGTACCGCTGGCTGACGCGGCGCGTGCTGCGCGCCTGCACGCTGACCACCAGCGATTCGCTGCACATGGCGCAGCGCATGCGGGCGCTGGGCGCCGGTGAGGTGATGACGTTCGCGTTCGGGCTCGAGGCGCTGCCGCCGCAGCCCGGGCCGAAGGACGCTTGGCTGTTCTTCGCCAACCGCGGCCTGGAGCCGTTGTACCGACCCGAGCGCGTGCTGGCGCTGTTCGCCCAGGTGGCCGGCGCGCACCCCGATGCGCGCCTGGTGGTCGCGAACGACGGCTCGCTCGTCGCCAGCCTGCCGGCGCAGGCGCGCGCGCTGGGGCTGACGGTCGGCGCGATCGCTGCTGGCCAGCAGGTCGAGTTCGTCGGCCGCCTGGGCCCGGTCGAGCAGGCCGCCTGGTATGACCGTGCCCGCTGGTACGTCAGCCTGCCCGGCAGTGATTCGGTCGCGGTGTCGGTGCTCGAAGCGATGGCGCACGGCTGCATCCCGCTGCTGTCGGACTTGCCAGCGAATCGCGAGCTGGTGCACGACGGGCGCAGCGGCTTGATCGTGCCCGACGCAGGCTTCGAAGCCCGTGCGCTGCAGCCGCTGTTCGAGCGGGCCGAGCGCGTGGCGCAGGACAACCGCGCCTGGGTCGCGCAGCACGGGCTGTTCGCGCCGGCGGTGGCACGCTTTCTGGACCGCCTGCGCGAGCTGCGCCGCCCATGAACATCCTGCTCATCAACCACTACGCCGGCTCGCCACGCCACGGCATGGAGTACCGGCCGTACTACCTGGCGCGCGAATGGGTGCGCGCCGGGCACAAGGTGCAGATCGTCACGGCCGCGTACTCGCACGTGCGCACCCGGCAGCCAGAGCTGGCGGCGGGCGGCACGCAGCCGCTCGACGAAGTGATCGACGGTGTCGCCTACCGCTGGCTGCCCGCGCCCGCCTATGCGGGCAACGGGGTCGGTCGGGTGCGCAACATCTGGGCCTTCCTGAGCCGGCTGTGGCGGGAGTCGGCGCGGCTCGCACGCGAGTTCCGGCCCGACGTGGTGATCGCGTCGAGCACCTACCCGATGGACATCTGGGTCGCGCGCCGGCTGGCGCGCAAGGCCAACGCAAAGCTCGTCTTCGAGGTGCACGACCTGTGGCCGGCCTCGCCGATCGAGCTCTCCGGCATGTCGCCGCGGCACCCGTTCATCGTGCTGTGCCAGAAGGCCGAGAACGATGCCTACCGTGATGCCGACGTGGTCGTGTCGATGCTGCCGAAGGTCGCCGAGCACATGCGCGCGCACGGCCTGGACCTGCGCAAGCTGCACATCGTGCCCAACGGCATCGCGCACAACGATTGGCAGGGCGAGCCCGCGCCGCTCGGCGCCGATCTGGCAGCGCAGCTCGCGGCGCTGAAGGCTGCCGGTCGCACGCTGGTCGGCTACGCCGGCTCGCACGGCCTGCCGAACGCGCTCGACGTGCTGCTCGATGCCGCCGCGCTGATGAAGGCGCAGCCCTGCACCTTCGTGCTCGTCGGCGACGGCCATGAAAAGGCGCGGCTGGCGCAGCGCGTGCGCGACGAAGGGCTCGCGAACGTGCTGATGCTGCCGCCGATCCCGAAGGCGCAGATCCCGGCGCTGCTGCGCACGTTCGACATCGCCTACATCGGCTGGCAGCGCGTGCCGATCTACCGCTTCGGCATCGCACCGAACAAGCTGATGGACTACATGATGGCCGCCCGCCCGGTGCTGCATTCGGTCGAGGCCGGCAACGATCCGGTGGCCGAGGCGCGCTGCGGAGTCACGGTGGCGCCGGAGTCGGCGCAGGCAGTGGCCGACGGGCTGCGGGCGCTGATGGCGTGCCCGACCGAGGAACGCTTGGCCATGGGCGAGCGTGGGCGCGCCTTCGTGCTCGCCCACCACACCTACGCGGTGCTGGCGCAGCGCTTCATCGACGCACTGTCCGCGAAGGCGGTTCGATGACTCCGCAACGCGAGCCGAAGGCCGTGGCCGAGCGCTACGCACGCCGCGCGGCGACCGACCGCTACAGCATGCTCAAGCCCGATGTGTGGCTCACCGTCCAGGAGCGTCAGCGGGCGATGCTGAAGCTGTTCGCGCGGCGGGGCTGGGCCGACCTGTCGGCGCTGCGCGTGTTCGAAGTGGGCTGCGGCAGCGGCGGCAACCTGCAGGAGCTGCTGCGGCTGGGTTTTGCGCCGCAGCACCTGGGCGGCGCCGAGCTGCTGGCCGAGCGCGTCGCGCAGGCGCGCGCCGGCTTGCCCGATGCCGTTGCCGTATACGAGGGCGACGCCGCCGACGCGCCGGTCGCCGCCGCGTCGCAAGACATCGTGTACGCGTCCACCGTGTTCTCGTCGCTGCTCGACGACGCCTTCCAGCAGCGTCTGGCCGAGGCGATGTGGCGCTGGGTCAAGCCCGGTGGTGGCGTGCTCTGGTACGACTTCACCGTCGACAACCCGCGCAACCCCGATGTGCGCGGCGTGCCGGTTCGCCGGTTGCGCGCGCTGTTCCCGCACGGCCACGTACGGGTCGAGCGCGTCACGCTGGCGCCACCGATCGCGCGCGCCGTGGCCCGCATTCACCCCGCCCTGTACACGCTGTGCAATGCGCTGCCCGTGCTGCGCACGCATGTGCTGGCCTGGGTCGAGAAGCCGGCCTGATCGGTTGCAGCGCGCGCCATGGGGAAGGCGAGCGGACTTGATAAGATGGGCAGCCGACGACATCACTGCATCTCTTCATCACAGCGTCACTCGACTTGAAGGACGAACATGCGAACCACGCTGGACATCGACGACGACCTGCTGGCGGCCACCAAGGAGATGGCCCGCAAGGAAGGGGCCACCGCCGGCCAGGTGGTGTCGCGCCTGCTGCGTGATTCACTCACCGGTGCGGCTTCGGCGTCGCGGTCCGGCCGCTCGCGTCGACCGGTCGTGGCCGGGTTCGAGCCGTTCCCGGCCAGGCCGGGCGTGGTCACCACCAACGACCAGGTCGATGCGTTGCGCGACGCCGAGGGCATCTGAGCATGCGGGCGCTGCTCGATGTCAACGTGCTCGTGGCCCTGCTGGACGCCGGCCATCTGCACCATGCCGCGGCGACGAACTGGCTGGCTGCGCATGCCAGGTCGGGCTGGGCGTCGTGCCCGTTGACCCAGAACGGCTGCCTGCGCATCCTGTCGCTCGGCAGCTATCCGAACGCGCAGCCCACGGCGGTGGTGGCGCAGCGTCTGGCGCGCGCCGTCGCCGGTGCCAGCCATGTTTTCTGGCCCGACTCGGTCAGCCTGCTGGAACCCGGCGTGCTGCGCTGGGACCGGGTGCTGAGCTCGCGCCAGGTCACCGACGCCTACCTGCTGGCGCTGGCCGCCACCCACGGCGGCCGGCTCGTGACCTTCGATCGCGGCATTTCGACCGAAGCCGTGCCGGCTGCGTCGAAGCGGCACCTCGTCACGCTGAGCTGATGGTTCACTCCCGTCATGACGTCCAGCAGCTTGCCCTTCCTGCCCTTCGCGCTGCCCGACATCGGCGAAGTCGAAATCAACGAAGGCATCGAGGCTCCGAGTGCCAATTGAATGCATTGCATGCAGTGACTACAATGCAGTCTGACTTTGAAGCCTTGGAGTCGACATGGCCACCTTGATGATCCGCAGCATCGACGAACGCGTGAAGGCGCAGTTGCGGGTGCTGGCGGCGCACCGCGGCGTCTCGATGGAACAGCACGCCCGCGACATCCTCGAGCAGGCGGTGCTCGGCCCCGCGCACGACGAACCGTTCGCGCAGCGCGTGCACAAGCGTTTCGCCGCGGTCGCGGTCGATGCGCTGCCGGTGCCCAAGCGGCAGGTGCCGCGGCTGCCGCCCAAGTGGGGCGGCCGGTGAGCGTGGCCCGCATCCTGCTCGATACGAACGTGTTGTCCGAGCTCATGCGGCCCCAGCCCGATCCGCGGGTGCTGGGATGGTTTTCTGCCCAGGGCCCGCAGACCCGATTCGTGGTCAGCGCCGTCACCCAGGCCGAGATCCTGCTCGGCATCGCGTTGCTGCCGGCGGGCAAGAAGCGCAGTGCGTTGACGCTGGTGGCCCAGGCCATGTTCGAGCAGGAGTTCCGCGGGCTCAATCTCGCATTCGACGAGCATGCCGCGCCGGCCTACGCAGCCATCGTCGCGCTGCGCAGTCGCGCCGGCTCGCCGATCTCGGTCGAAGATGCGCAGATCGCAGCCATCGCCTCGCACCATCGCCTGCCACTGGCCACCCGCAACAGCAAAAACTTCGCGCTGGTGCCGGGTCTGGTCGTCATCAATCCCTGGGAGTCGGCGTGACATGAGTTCATCCACCTTGCCCTTCCTGCCCTTCGCGCTGCCCGACATCGGCGAAGACGAGATCAACGAGGTCGTCGACACGCTGCGCTCCGGCTGGGTCACCACCGGCCCGAAGACCCAGCGTTTCGAGGCCGACTTCACCGCGTTCCTGGGCGACCCCGCGCTGCACTCGATGGCCGTGAACTCCGCCACCGCCGGGCTGCACCTGGCGCTCGAAGCGCTGGGCATCGGGCCGGGCGACGAGGTCATCACCACCACCCACACCTTCACCGCCACCGCCGAAGTGGTGCGCTACCTCGGCGCCGACGTGGTGCTGGTCGACATCGACCCGGCCACGCTGTGCATCGACCCGAAGTGCGTCGAGGCCGCCATCACGCCGCGCACGAAGGCCGTTCTGCCGGTGCACTACGGCGGTCTGGCCGCCGACATGCCGGCGCTGCTCGCGCTTGCCCGCCGGCACGGCCTGAAGATCGTCGAAGACGCCGCCCACGCGTTGCCCGCCACCAGCGCCGGCCAACTGATCGGCACGCTCGGGTCGGATGTGACCGTGTTCAGCTTCTACGCCAACAAGACCATCACCACCGGCGAAGGCGGCATGGTCGTCACGCGCGACGCCGCGCTGGCCCGGCGCATCAAGACCATGCGCCTGCACGGCATGAGCCGCGACGCCTTCGACCGGTTCACCGCCAAGGTGCCGAGCTGGTACTACGAGATCGTGGCGCCGGGGTTCAAGTACAACCTGACCGACATCGCCGCGGCGATGGGCATCCACCAGCTCAAGCGCGCGCACGCCTTCCACGCACGCCGCAGCCAGATCGCGCAGTCCTACAACGCCGCGTTTGCCGGCCTGCCGGTGATCACGCCGCCCGGGCCGCCGGCGGGCGACCTGCACGCCTGGCACCTGTACGTGCTGCGCCTGGGCGACGCGGCGGCGGTGCGCCGCGACGCGCTGATCGAGCAGCTGTACGCCGCCGGCATCGGCTGCAGCGTGCACTACATCCCGCTGCACCTGCAGCCGTACTGGCGCGACCGCTACGCGCTGCGGCCCGAGCGCTTCCCGCACAGCCAGCACGCTTACGAGCAGATGCTGAGCCTGCCGATCCACACCCGCATGACCGACGCCGACGTGCAGCGCGTGGTTGCCGCGGTGCGCCACGCGCTGGCCTGAAGCGCGCCGATGTCCAAGCGCCTGTTCGATCTGCTGTGCGCCGGCGCCGGCCTGGTGCTGCTGGCGCCGCTGCTGCTGGGCATCGCGCTGTGGATCAAGCTCGACACGCCCGGGCCGGTGTTCTTCCGGCAGCAGCGGGTCGGGCGCTTCGGTGCGCCGTTTTGGATCCACAAGTTCCGCAGCATGCGTGCCGACGCGGCGCGCAACGGTGCGCAGGACGACGCACAAGACGACGCGCCGGGCGGTGACCACGGCGGCCCGCAGATCACCGTCGGCGCCGACCCGCGCATCACCCGCGCGGGCCGCTTCCTGCGCCGCACCAAGCTCGACGAGCTGCCGCAGCTGCTCGACGTGCTGGTCGGCAGCATGAGCCTGGTCGGCCCGCGCCCCGAGGTGCCGCGCTACGTGGCGCTGTACCCCGCTGCGCTGCGCGACAAGGTGCTGTCGGTGCGCCCCGGCATCACCGACCCGGCTTCGATCGCCTACCGCGATGAAAGCACGCTGCTCGCGCAAGCGGCCGACCCGGAGCGGGTCTACATCGAGCAGGTCATGCCGGCCAAGCTGCGCTGCGCGGCCGAGTACGTCGAGCGCATGTCGCTGGCCAACGACCTGCGGCTGATCGGCGCCACGCTGCGCAGCCTGTGGACGCATTGATTTCGTGAGCCTTTCTACCCGTTGTGCCAGCCCGGCGTTCACCGACACGCCCGCTCGCCCTGAGCCCGTCGAAGGGACCTTCGGCGGGCTCGGGGCGAGCGGGTTTCGACAGCGGAAGCGAGCTTGTCTTTCATGAGCACCGCGCCAACGACCACCGCGCCCACCGTGTGGCACCGCCTCGACCGCGCGCTGGCGCGCGTGCGCCCGCACCGCCGGCCGCTGTCGCTGGCGATCGACGCGCTGGTGATCGCGCTGGCCTGGAACGCGACCTACCTGTTCCGCCTGGGCTTCGAGCGCTGGTGGAGTGCGCGCCCGGCCTACGACCTGTGGGTGATGCTGGCGGTGGTGGCGGTCTACCTCGGCGTGTTCGCGCTCGCCGGCATTCCCCGCGGCATGTGGCGCTTTTCGGGCTTCGGCGAGGTCAAGCGGCTGACGCTGGCCTGCCTTGGCAGCGGGCTGCTGAGTGCGGTGGCGGTGCTGATGGCGCAGCTCACGCAGGTGCCGCGCGCGGTGCTGGCGCTGCACCCGTTCATCGCGCTGATCGGCCTGTGCATGGTGCGGGTGGCCTACCGCATGCTGTACGAGCACGCGCGCTCGCAGATCACCGGCAGCGACGCCGACGTGCGCCGCGCCATCGTGATGGGCGCCGGCGAGGCCGCCAGGCGGCTGCTCGCCACCATCCACCAGCAGGGCTGGATCGTGCTGGGCCTGCTCGACGACGACGCCGCCAAGCGCGGCGCGCGCATCGGTGGCGTGCCGGTGCTGGGCCCGCTGGCCGATGTCGCCAAGCCCGAGGTTCTCGCCGGCGCCACGCACCTGATCGTGGCGCTGCCTGGCGCCACCGCGGCGCAGCGCCGCAAGGCGATCGAACTCGCCGCGGCCACCGAGCTGCCGGTGCTCACCGTGCCGTCGGTCAGCGAGCTGCAGGACGGCAGCGCGCGCATCGAGCGCGTGCGCAGCATCGAGCCCGAAGACCTGCTCGGCCGCGAGCCGGTGCAGCTCGACGAGGCCGGCGTTGCCGCACTGATCTCCGGCAAGACCGTGCTCGTGACCGGGGCCGGTGGCTCGATCGGCTCGGAGCTGTGCCGCCAGGTGGCGCGCTACGGGCCGGCGCGCATCGTGCTGTTCGAGCAGAGCGAGCTGGCGCTGTACCAGATCGACGAGCAGCTCACCGAGCTGCAGCCGCACCTGCCGCTGGTGCGCCTGATCGGCGACGTGAAGAGCCTGGCGCAGATCGGCCACGCCTGCGCCACCCACCGGCCGCAGATCGTCTTCCATGCCGCGGCCTACAAGCACGTGCCGCTGATGGAAGAAGAGAACGCCTGGATGGCGCTGCAGAACAACACGCTCGGCACCTGGCACGCGGCCATCGCGGCGGCGCAATCGGGTGTCGAGCGTTTCGTGCTGATCTCGACCGACAAGGCGGTGAACCCGACCAACGTGATGGGCGCCAGCAAGCGCGCCGCCGAGATGGTGCTTTCGCACCTTGCGGCGCAAGGCCACCGCACCACCTTCGCCGCGGTGCGCTTCGGCAACGTGCTCGGCTCCAGCGGCAGCGTGATCCCCAAGTTCAAGGAGCAGATCGCGCGCGGCGGCCCGCTGACCGTGACCCACCCCGAGATCACCCGCTACTTCATGACCATCCCCGAGGCCGCCCGGCTCGTGCTGCAGGCCGCCGCGCTGGCCGAGACCGGCCAGGTCTACGTGCTCGACATGGGCGAGCCGGTCAGGATCGTCGACCTGGCGCGCGACCTGATCCGCCTGTCGGGGCACCGCGAGAGCGAGATCGCGATCGTCTTCAGCGGGCTGCGCCCGGGCGAGAAGCTTTTTGAGGAACTGCTCGCTGATGCCGACCAGACCATCGCGTCGGCGCATCCGCGGCTGCGCATCGCGCAGTTGCGCACCCAGGTGGGCGACGAGTGGGCGCAGCGCCTGATGGCATGGTTGACGACGATGGATGCCAGCATGCCGCCGGCCGACTGCCGCCGCGATCTGCAGGGCTTCTTGCCCGAGTATTCGGCGCGGTGATGGCGCGGTGACTGCGCGGAGGGCGCATCGGCAGTCGTCGAAGCCGATCGACCCACGAGGCACGGATCAGCCGGTCAACAGACCCCGTCGGCGGCAGTTGCGAAAACTCGCGCAAGCGCGCCGCGACGTCGACTTCGAGGGTGATGGTCGTACGCATGCCATCAATGCATCATGGTTGAGGCATCATTGTGACGTGGGCATCGGGCGTGTTCGCCGTCACCTTTGCCCGGCTCACACCGCGCCGGAATTATCGAAAAGCCGATCGAGTCAGCCGCTACCCCTGGCGCCGAAAGATCAGCCACTTCGGCGTCTTGAAGCGGACGATGCGGCGGTACAGCCACACGTACAGCAGCACGAACAGCAGCAAGAACCACGACAGCACGGCGGTGCTGTGCCACCACAGCACGCTCGGGATCACCGATGTGAGGCACAGCAGCCACAGGTACGGAGAGGTCATCGAGTTGCGTCGCGTGAGCCGACGGCGCTCGTGGTTGTCGGCGAGCGTCCAGCGGATCAGCCGGCGGTGGATCAGCGTGTGCAGGTGGATCCCGTCGGGTTCGGCGGTGGCCACACCGCGCACCACCTTGCGGCGGTAGATCGTGAAGATGGTCTCGAAGATCGGGTACGCGCACAGCAGCAGCGTGAAGATCGGCGACACCGTCGGGTTGCGCTCGATCAGCAACACGCACAGCTCGGCCAGCACAAAGCCCAGCAGATACGCGCCGCCATCACCCAGGAAGATCAGCCCGGCAGGAAAGTTCCACACGAAGAAGCCCAGCACCGCGCCGGCCGTGATCAGCGCCGCCGTGAAGACGAACGTGTCGTTCACCTGGAACGCCACGTAAGCCAGCGCCAGCACCATCATCAGCACGCACATCGACGCCAGCCCGTTGAAGCCGTCGATGATGTTGATGGCATTGGCCACGCCGGTGACCACGAACACGGTCAGCAGCACCGCGAACGGCGCCCAGCGCACCAGCAGGTCCACGCCCGGGATGTCCGTCCTGCCGATCACCGCGCCCAGCAGCCAGATCGCCAGGCCCGCCGAGATGGCGGTGGCGACCAGGCGCCGGCGCGGCGACACGTTCTTGGTCAGGTCTTCGGTGATGCCGGCAACGAACGCCGGCAGGCTGCACGCGAGCAAGAGCCACAGTGAGCGGGCCGCGGGCGACTCAATGAGCTGCGCGATCACGACGCCGGCAACGATCGCCACCATGACCCCCGCGCCGCCGACGCGCGGCACCGGCCGGCCGTGAAACTTCTGCGGGCCGCTGAGGTCGTGGTCGGCCGACAGATGGCTGTGGCGCATCGACGATCGCATGATGACCAAGGTGGCCAGCAGGCCGACGAGGAAGCAGCTGGCGAAGTAGGTCATCGGAGTCGGATTTGCAGCATTGCGCGGTCGGACATTGTCCAACACCGTTCGGTCACCGTCGAAGAGACGGAGCCTCATCAGTCGGCCTGTCGGAATCTATCTTCACCCGTCGGCAAGTTCGGCCGGCTTTCAAGCGGCACTGCTACAGCGGCATCCCCGGAAGTGCGGTGCAAATGAAATCCGATGGGGCCGCCACACTAGAATCACGCGCACTCGCTGGGCGCCGCTATGCCCGGTCGCCCCGCCGGAGCACGTAGCTTCTCTCGCCCCATTCGACGACAGCCCCTCGAACATGACCTTTTGCCGGCCGCCCGAAGGCGCTTTCAAGCGCTTGCTCTGCTCCTTCGTACTGCTTGCAGGGCTGTTCACAACGACATCGCAGGCACAGACCAGCACCGCGGTACTGCCCGGCACCACGGACGCCGTTCAGGCCTCGCCGTCGATGCTGACGCTGCCGGCCACGCCCACGATGCAGGCCGCGCCGGCAACGCAGCCCGGGCCACAGAACCAACCACAGAACCAACAACCGCAACTGGCGCCGAACGACAATTCAACTGACTTGCTGCCGCCCACGCCGGCCGGCCCGGGCGTGTGGCAATCGGTGACGACTCCTGGTGGTCAAAAGCAGTGGCAGTTCTTCCCGGCCGCGCAGCCACCGAGCGAGTTCGAGACCTACGTGCAGCGCCTGGCGAACTCGCGCACCATCCACCGATTCGGGCTCGAACTCGTCACGCCCGGCGTGCGCACACCGGCCGCGCCCGACTACAGCCCGCTCGTGCCGCCGGATTACCTGGTGCAGGTGGGCGACGAAGTGGCGATCACGATCTGGGGCTCGGTGAATGCCGACCTGCGCGTGGTCGTGGACCGCTCGGGCCGCATCAGCCTGCCGCGCGTGGGCTCCATCCTGCTGGCCGGCGTGCGCTACGCGGACCTGCCCGACACCATCAGCCGCCAGGTGGCCCAGGTCTACAAGAACTTCCAGCTCAGCGTTTCGCTGGGCCAGCTGCGGGGCGTGCGCGTCTACGTCACCGGGTTCGTGGAGCATCCGGGCGCGGTGACGGTGAACGCGCTGTCCACCATCACCGCCGCCGTGCTGCGCGCAGGCGGGCCTTCGCCCGCCGGCAGCTTGCGCAACATCGAGCTGCGCCGCGGCGGCAAGGTCGTTTCGCAGCTGGACCTGTACGACCTGCTGCTCAACGGCAACGAGTCGGCCGACCGCCTGCTGCAGCCCGGCGACGTGATCCGCGTCGGCGCGATCGGCCCACAGGTGGCGCTGATCGGCAGCGTGAACCAGCCCGCGATCTTCGAGCTGAAGCCGTCGGAGACGATCGCCGACGTGCTGAAGATGGCCGGCGGCTTCGCGGCCGTGGCCGACACCACGCGGCTGACGCTCGAGCGGCTGGACGAGCGCGCCACCACGCGCATCAGCGAACTGCAGCTGCCCGCCAACGCCGGCGACACGCTGCGCAACGCCGACGTGCTGCGCGCGTTCAGTGCCGTGAGCTCGGCGCTGCCCATGGGGCGCCAGAACACGCGCATTCATGTCGATGGCGAAGTGGCGCACCCCGGCGACTACGTGCTGCCGCCGGCCAGCACGCTCGACGACGCGCTGCGCGCCGCCGGCGGTCTGACAGCAGGTGCGTTCGTCTACGGCACCGAGTTCAGCCGCGAGAGCGTGCGCGCGCAGCAGCAACAGAACTACGAGCGCGCGCTGCGCGACATGGAGACCGATTTCGCGCGCCTGAATTCGACGCAACGTGTCTCGACGGCGGAAGACGCTTCGTTGATGTCGGCTCGCGCGGCGGCGACGAACCGGCTCATCGAACGCCTGCGCACACTCAAGCCCACCGGCCGCGTGGTGCTGCAACTCACGCCCCAGAGCACGGCGCTGCCTGCGCTGGCGCTGGAAGACGGCGACCGGCTCTACATACCGCCGCGCCCGCTGACGGTGGGCGTGTTCGGCAGCGTCTTCAACCCCGGCAGCTACCTCTACGCCGAATCACGCGACATCAACAGCTATCTGCAACTCGCCGGTGGCCCGACGCGCGGTGCCGACAAGAACAGCATCTTCGTGGTTCGCGCCAACGGCACCGTCGTCAGCGCACTGCAGAACAGCTCCTGGCTGGGCTTGAACGACAAGTTCTCGAACCAGATCGCCGAGCCGGGCGACACCATCTTCTCGCCCGAGGAAGTGGACAAGACCACGCTGGTGCAGGGCTTCAAGGACTGGACGCAGATCCTGTACCAGTTCGGCCTGGGTGTGGCCGGGCTCAAGGTGGTGGGGTTCTGACGCGATGGCCAACGAATCGATGGCGCGTGAAGACGCCGAGTTGGACGACGACGAGGGCCTGAGCCTGCTGGACCTGGCCATTCCGCTGGCGGAGCACTGGAAGCTGCTGGTGATCGGGCCGCTGCTGGCCGGGCTGGTGGCGCTGGGCATCACCTACCTGATCGCGCCCACCTTCACCGCGCGCACCGTCTTCCTGCCGCCGCAGCAGCAGCAAAGCGCGGCCGCTTCGGCGCTGTCTTCACTGGGTGCGTTGTCGGGCCTGGTGGGCGCTGCCGCCAACATCAAGAGCCCGGCCGACCAGTACGTGGCGCTGATGCAAAGCGCCACCGTGAGCGACCGCATCATCGACCGCTTTGGCCTGATGAAGGTCTACGACGACAAGTATCGGTTCGAGGCGCGCAAGGACCTGGCCAAGAATGTGCAGATCTCGATCGGCAAGAAGGACGGCCTGATCAGCGTAGAGGTGGACGACCACAGCCCGCAGCGCGCCGCCGACATGGCCAATCGCTATGTGGACGAACTGCGCGACATGACAAGCCACCTGGCCTTGACCGAAGCCCAGCAGAGGCGCGTTTTCTTCGAAGCGCAACTCAGGCAAACGCGCGACCGCCTGACCCAGGCCCAGCAGGCCTTGCAGGCCAGTGGCTTCAACCCAGGTGCACTGAAAGCGGAGCCCAAGGCGGCGGCCGACAGCTACGCCAGGATGCGTGCCGAAGTGACGGCCGCCGAGGTGCGCCTGCAGACGATGCGCCGCAGCTTGGCGGACACATCCCCGGAAGTGCAGCAGCAGTTGGCGCAACTGGACGCACTGCGTGCCCAGTTGGGCAAGGTCGAGGCCACAACGCCTAGCGACGGCGGGCCGGACTACATCAGCAAGTACCGGCAGTTCAAGTACGAAGAGACGTTGTTCGATCTCTTCTCTCGGCAATATGAGATGGCGAAGCTCGATGAGAGCCGTGAAGGGGCGCTGATTCAGGTGGTGGATGCGGCGATGCCGCCGGAGCACAAGAGCAAACCGAAGCGCGCTCTCGTCGCCTTGGGGTCGATCCTCGGCAGCTTCTTGGTGCTGGCGGTGTTTGTGCTGATCCAGCAGCGCTGGCGCCTGGCTAGGGCGATTCCGGAAACCGCCGAGAAGATCGCACAACTGCGCGCGGCGATAGGCCGGCCGCGCTAGAGCGATTGCCGCTTCTGTATCACCTGTAAAGCGCCGAAAGCCAGCGGTGGGTGTTGAGTCATGGCGCCGACCGGCTGCGTAGCGTGTGCACGATGAATTGCGGCAACTTCCGCGCATTCTTCGCCAACAGACTGCCGATGCCGCCAAGCCGGTGCGTACGCATGATGCGCAAATCCTCGCACGACTTGGTCAAGATCTTTCGCAGCGAGGCGTTGCTTGCACCACCCACACGCATGCGCACGAGCAACTTCCGAAGGTAGAAGACGCGAATGCCCTGCTGGGTCAGGCACCGAATCATGAGATCGTAGTCAGCCGCGATACGGTACCGGGTATCGAACAAGCCGACACGCTGCAGCAACGAGCGGCGGATGTAGAAGGTAGGATGTGGCGGCATCCAACCGCGCTGCAGTTGGTGCGGGACGAAATCGCCACTTCGCCATACGCGCACCGTGCGCATTGCGGCGTCCGCGGAGATGTATTCGAGGTCGCCGTACAGAACGTCAAGCAGCGGATCCGACTCGAAGGCGCGCGCGATGCGCTCGATCACGTCCGGCGCAGCGAGGAAATCGTCGGCATTCAGAAAGCCGACGACATCGCCTGTGGCGCGGCGCAGGCCCTTGTTCATCGCGTCGTAGATTCCGTGATCCGGCTCGGAAACAACCAGCCGGTGAGCGTTTGGAAGGTCTCGCAGCACTTCGGGCGTGGCATCCGTGGACGCGCCGTCGACGATCAGGTGCTCTAGGTCGGGCCATGTCTGCCTGTCGACCGAACGTAGCGCATCGCCGAGGTGTTCGGCGCCGTTGTAGCAGGCCGTGACGATGGAAATTTTCATGGGGATCTGGAACGGGTCCAACGAGGGGACACCGTCGATTGGACGAGGCTGACAAAGGCGTGCGCGAACGCCTTCACGCGAATGTCGGACGTCTGGATCAGCGCCGTTTCGTCGACCGACGCTGCCGGTGGCGTGGCCAGCAGTGCCTCAGCAAGCGACGCCGCAGACGTTCTATCAAAGTATCGAGCGACGTTGCCGGCTTGTTCTCGGTGCACGGCGAGATCGGAAAGGATCATCGGTACGCCCTGCGCCCGGGCTTCCTCGACGGTCGTGCTCCAGCCTTCAAACAGGGACGGATTGAGAAGAGCGTCTGCGGCGCGCATCAGCGGTGCGAGGTGTGAATATGGCACCAGACCCAGCGGCCGGAATTGCTTTCTGACGCCCAGTGTCTCGGCGTGTGCCATCAGTTCGGCGAAGTGGGACGGCTTGCGCGGATCCAGTTGTTTTCCAGACGCGGCGACGACGATGTCTGTGTGCCCGCGGTTGCGCAGGAGTGCCAGCGCATCGATCACCAGGCAGTGGTTCTTGTGCTGCCAGAACTGATTGGGCATGAATACATACCGGCCATGCAGCCCGTAGCTTTGCGCGATGGCCCTGGCCTCGGATCGGGTGATGGGCGGTGCCGTCGGCACCGCGAAGTGCACAACGTGCGCACGAGAACGCGTCGAGGGATAGAAGCGTTGGCACGCTTCGCGCGACTCCTCACTGCTCAGCATGATCTGACGACCGCTGAACACCTGGGCGCGAAAGCCGAGTTCGCGCTTCCAGTAGCCGCCGCGGCTGAACAAGTGCGGCAGGAAGCGATGCTGGAAGTCAGGAATCCACGCGATAGCCGGTTGCGCCGCGCGCCAGCCGTGGAACTGCGCGGATTCGAACACGCCGTCGATGCGATGCCGCGCGAACTGTGCCTGCACCTCGGCGTCGCGGCCGAGTATCAGCGCGCGCAGCAACTGACCCGTCCTGCGCGCCTCGTTGAACACCGGCGTTCGCACGGTCTCGACGCCAGGGATGGCGGTGAACGGCGCGGCGTCGGCAGTGTCGGTGTCGGCGCCGAAGAACATCACCGGCGTGATTGATTCCGGGCTGTGCTTTGCCAGCGCGCGCACCAGGTTCAAGAGGTAGTTGTAGCCGCCAGTCCAGTTGCGCCCGCCGATCAGCGTGAACGCCACGCGGATCATGAATGCGCCTCGCGGAACTGACGGAACCACGCGGTGTACTGCGCAATGCCAGCGTCGACATCGCGCGCACAGGCGAGCCCCAGCGCGTTCAGTGCGCGCACGTCGGCGACAAGGCTGTACGGATCACCGGGGCGCGACCGGCCGCTGAATTCGAGCGCGGCCGGCACCATTCCGCCGGCCCAGGCGTCGACAAGGTGGCCCGCGATCTCGCGCACCGACGTAGCCACGCCGCGGCCGACGTTGAAGGTCGGCACGTCGGCGCCCGCCTGCGTGCCGAGCCGCGCGAGCACGGCG
>JAGWTP010000193.1 GCA_028868895.1 Burkholderiales bacterium | reverse complement strand
TCTCTGCTCCTGGCCCTGTCGTTCGCCGTCTTGTGCGCCGGGCTCGCGCCGACGGTGGCCGATGCCAAGCGCATCGGTGGTGGCGGTTCCTCCGGCATGCAGCGCAGCATGCCGGCCCGCACGCCATCGCACGCGACACCGGCGCAGCCCGCTCAGGCCGTGCCGACACCGCCGCCCGGCGCCGCGCCCGCCGCAGCACCGAAGCGCTCGTGGATGGGCCCGCTCGCCGGCCTGGCCGCCGGCCTGGGGATCGCCGCGCTGATGAGCCACCTCGGCATGGGTGCTGCGTTCGGCAACACGGTCATGCTGGTGCTGCTGGCGCTGGTCGCGTTCGTCGCGATCCGCTTCGTGATGGCGCGCTTCGCTCGCGGCGCGCAGCCGGGCTCGATGGCCACGCCGAACGGCTTGCAGTTCGCCGGTGACGCACCGGCTGCGGCGGCCAACGGCGCGGGCTGGACCCCGACCTCGCCATCGGCGGCGCTGTTGCCGCCCGTCGCTGCGGCGGCTTCGCCGGCATTGCCCGCCGGCTTCGATGCCGCCGGCTTCGAGCGGATCGCGAAGATGATCTTCATCCGCATGCAGACCGCCAACGACAGTGCCGACCTGAACGACCTGCGCGCCTTCACGACGCCCGAGATGTTCGCCTCGATCAAGCTCGACCTGCAGGAGCGCGCCGGCGCAGCGCAGACGACCGATGTGGTGCGCATCGACGCCGAAGTGCTCGATGTCTCGACCGAAGCCGAGCGCCAGATCGTCAGCGTGCGCTTTCACGGCCTCATCCGCGAAGACAAGGACGGCGTGGCCGCCCCCTTCGACGAGATCTGGCACCTGGTGAAGCCGGCCGATGGCAGCCGCGAGTGGGCGATCGCCGGCATCCAGCAAGCCGCCTGATCGCTGCGCGGTGACCCGCCAGCTGTTCGTCCTCACTGGCGCGTCGCGCGGCATGGGCGCGGCCATGGCCGAGCAACTGCTCGCGGCCGACCACCACCTGCTGTGCATCGCGCGCCACCGCAACGACGCGCTGGCGGCGAAGGCGCAAGCGGCTGCTGCGCCTTGCGAGCAGTGGGCGCTCGATCTGGCGCAGCCGGTCGAAGCCGCGGCCCGGCTGCAAAACTGGATCGGATCGCTCGACGCCGCGGCCTACGCCGGCGCGACACTGATCAACAACGCCGCCGCGCTCACGCGCATCGGCCCGATCGACGACTGCCTCGACGCCGAACTGTCGGCCGCGCTGCGCGTGGGGCTGGAGGCGCCGCTGCTGCTCACCGCCGCATTCCTGCGCGCCACGCGCGGCTGGGCCGTGCCCAAGCGCGTGCTCAACATCTCGTCCGGCCTGGGCCGCCGCGCGATGGCGGGGCAGGCGTCGTACTGCGCGGCCAAGGCCGGCATGGACCACCTCACGCGGGCACTCGCGCTCGACGAGGCGCAGCGGCCCTTTGGCGCCAAGGTGGTGTCGCTGGCGCCGGGCGTGATCGACACCGACATGCAGGTCGCGCTGCGCGCCGGCGATCCGGCCGGGTTCCCCGAGCAGGCCCATTTCTTCAGCCTGAAGGACAAGGGCCAGCTCACGCCGCCTGCCGATGCCGCGGCCCGCGTGCTGGCATTCCTGCGGCGCAGCGATTTCGGCATGAACCCGGTGGCCGACGTGCGCGACGCGTAACGCTCCCGGCCTGGCAATGCCCGGGACCCGTGACGACGGCGTCAACCCGATGTCGCGAGAACCCGCACCCGCACACCCGCCAGGCTGACCACCTGGCCCGCGCGGATCTTGCAGGTCTTGCGCAACTCGTCCCGGCCGTTGACCTGCACGAGGCCGTCGGCGACCATCCGCTTGGCGATGCCGCCGCTGGGCGCCAGGCCGGTGGCCTTGAGCAAGGCGTCGAGCGTGATGTGCTCGCCGCGCAGCGCGAAGTCGATCAGCTGCATGGCTTCGCGCCGCAACGAAGTACCTGAGCGACTGTGCAGAGACGGCGCCAGTTCGAGCCGCTTGCGCTGCGCAATTTCATCGGCGCTTCGCTTCAGTGGCTCAGCGCGAACTCGCGCGCGAGCAGCGCATACGAATGGCGCCGCACCGCGGGGTCGTGGGCCCAGGTGTTGACGACGATCTCGTCGAGCTGCAGTTCCCGCGCCAGGGCGCGCATCTGTGCGCCCACCTGTTCGGCGGTGCCGACGAAGGCCTTGCGGCGCATCGCCTCGATGGTCGGCCATTCCTCGGTGGTGTAGCCGCGCGCGGCGATCGCATCGGACGGTTGCAGCGGGCCGAGCACGCCGCG
>JAGWTP010000016.1 GCA_028868895.1 Burkholderiales bacterium | reverse complement strand
GAGCGGCTGCTCGCGCAAGGCGCGATCCCGGGCGGTCAGTCGCCGGCCGAGTTCGCCCGGTTCATCGCCGCCGAGACGACGAAGTGGGCGCAGGTCGTCAAGGCGTCGGGGGCGAAGGTCGACTAGGTCGACCGCGCCGATCGGAGCGCGCCGTCGTGATCTGCAACTGGGCCAGCGTGTCGGCCACCAGCTCCAGGCGCAGCAGCGGGCTGTCGATGGCCATGAGGCGCTGCTTCAGCTCGGCGCTCAGCGGCAGCATCTCGCACCAGCGGTTGGCGAGCCAGCCGCAGTCGTCCCAGCGGTAAGGCGCGCACAGTGGCATCTGCACGCCGGCCTCGCCGCTGTGTTCGATGCTGTGTTCGATGTTGTGCACCAGCGTGCGCAGCGCGTCGCGCGCGTGCTGCAGGTCGTCGGGCACCGGCACGGCGCTGTCGTCGGCGAGCAGTTCCACGTCGCCGACCCACAGGCCGTACTTCTGCTGCGCGCTGCGCTGGATGCGAAAGCGCTGCGCGCCAACACACTGGATCAGCATCAGCGCGGCCTGCGGGCGGTCCAGCCGGGTGATGCGGGCCAGCGTGCCGACGGAGAAGAAGGCCTGCGCGGCATAACCCTCACCGGCCGGGCGCAAGGTGTCGCCGTCGGTCGCGGGTTGCCGTGTCTCGCTGCCCGCGCTCAGGCTCACCACGCCGAACGGCGCGCCGGCCTTGTGGCAGCGGGCGATCATGTCGAGGTAGCGGATCTCGAAGATGCGCAGCGGCAGCCAGCCGCCGGGGAACAGCACGGTCTGCAACGGGAACAACGGCAGCTGCAGCAGCATCGACGAGGGTGCACTCACGCACGGATGCTAAGCGGCGCCCGGCAGACCTGCCCGGCGCACGGGTTTACGGCGCATGCCGGATGGTCTAATGCGCGCGCCGGCGGTACCCGCCCGGCTCCCTCGGACTTTCACCGCTGCCCATGCCACCTCCACCGAACGATCACCGCGCCACCGCCGCGGCCGCACCCGCGCGCTGGCGGGCCCGGCTGCAATCGACGCCGGCGCTGCTCGCACTGCTCGCGGTGTGGCTGCTCGCCACGCTCGGGCTGCGCCCGTTGCTGTTGCCCGACGAGGGCCGCTACGTCGAGGTGGCCCGCGCGATGCTGCACGGCGACGCGCTCGTGCCGACGCTCGACGGCCTGCCGTTCTTCCACAAGCCGCCGCTGTTCTACTGGCTCGACATGGCCGCGATGCGGCTGTTCGGCACGGGCGAGTTCGCCGGCCGGTTCGGCTCGGCGGTCGGCGCCTGGGTGATGGGCGCGGCGCTGCTGCTGGCGCTGCGCCGCTGGCACGCGGCGCAGGGCGCGCGCGGCGCGGCGATCGCGCTCGGCGTGCTGGCGACCACGCCGTTCTTCTTTGTCGGCGCGCAGTACGCGAACCACGACATGCTGGTCGGCGGCCTGATCACCGCGGCGGTCCTGGCGCTGGCGCGCGCGCTCGACGAGCCACCGCGCGTCGAGCTGCGCTGGCTCGTCGCCGGCTGGGTGCTGTGCGCGCTGGCGATGCTGGCCAAGGGCCTGATCGGCATCGTGCTGCCGGCCCTCGTGATCGGCCCGTGGCTGCTGGCGCAGGGGCGCTGGCGGCAGATGCTCAAGCTGCTGCACCCGCTGGGACTGCTGGCCTTCGCGGTCGTGGCCGCGCCCTGGTTCGTCGCGATGCAGTTGCGCTACCCGGGCTACTTCGACTACTTTTTCATCGAGCAGCATTTCCGCCGCTTCGAGCAGTCGAACTTCAACAACGTGCAGGGGGCGTGGTTCTTCATCGCCGTGATGCCGCTGCTGACGCTGCCGTGGAGCGCCTGGCTGCCGGCGGCGCTGCGCCGCACCTGGGCCGCGCGCCGTGACCCGGGCCAGCGCATGGCGCTGCTGTACGCGTGGTGGGTGGTCGCGGTGCTCGGCTTCTTCTCGATCCCGAGCTCCAAGCTGGTCGGCTACGCGCTGCCGGCGCTCGCGCCGTGGTGCGCGTTGCTGGCGCTGGCGATCGTCGCGCGCGGTGGCCAAGCCTGGCGGTGGGTGATGGGCGGCTCGGCGCTGGCCTGCGTGGCGATCGTCGGCGTGGTGGCGTGGCAAGCGCCGCGGTCCAACCGTGCGCTGGCGCTCGCGCTGGCCGCGCGCATCGCGCCCGCCGACCAGGTCGTGATGGTCGACGAATACCTCTACGACGTGCCGTTCTATGCGCGCCTGGACCGCCCGCTGCTGATCGCCAGCAACTGGGCCGACCCGGCGCTGCCCAAGCACGACAACTGGCGCAAGGAACTGTTCGACGCCGCCCGCTTCGACCCGGCACTCGGCCGCGCGGTGCTGCGCCCGCTCGACCCCCTCTATGCCCTGGCGTGCGGCGCCGGATCGGCCTGGTTCATCGCCGCGGCAGCGAACGCGCCACGAGTGGCCGCCCTGCCCGGCGCGACGCGTGTGTACGCCGACGCCCGCCAGCAACTCTGGCACGTGCCCGGGCACGCCTGCCTCTGAGCGCCCCCAGGAAATGTTTTCGACATTCCCGCCCCAGCGGTCAAGCAAAGTGGCAAAGCCACATTTGCTTGAAAGCGCCCCCCAGGAAATGTCTCCGACATTCCCGCCCCCAGGGGTCAAGCAAAGTGGCAAAGCCACATTTGCTTGAGAGCGCCCGCCAGGCTCTGAACCGCATGCGGCGCCACTTCATCCGCTACAGCGCCGTCGGCGCGATCGCCACCGTGGTGCACTACCTGGTGCTGGTGGGCTGCGTCGAGCTCGTCCACTGGCCGGCCTACGCGGGCTCGGGCCTCGGTGCGGTGGTCGGCGCGCAGGTGGCGTTCGCCGGCAATCGCTGGTTCACGTTCGCGCACCGCGGCGCGCTGCGCGCATCGTGGCCGCGTTTCCAGGCCACCGCGCTGCTCGGTGCGCTGCTGGGCATGGCGATCGTCGCACTCGGCGTGCGCCTGGGCCTGTACTACCTGCTCGCACAGATGGCCGCCACGCTCGCCGGCCTGCTGCTCACGTTCGCGATCAACCGCGGCTGGACCTTCCGGTAGTGCCGGGCCCCGCCCGCGACCGGCGGTGACGAAGGTCATGCCCGCCGCCGCCGCGTGTGCGGCTGCGCTCGGCTGCGCGCGGGTGCGGCGCGGCCGCGCGGCGCGGTCCGTGGCCTGCACCCGGCACTGGCGAAGAGGCCCGAGCGCGCTGCCGCTTCGCGATGCCCGTGACCTTGGTCACGCAGCGGCGCCCGTCCCCCGTGACCTCGCGATGACCAACGGGCGGCCCAACTGGTGACCGCTGCCACTGCCGCACGCCGCAGGCGCTGCCTACAGTGCAGACACCGGGGGCCTGAAGGCCGCCGAATCACGAAACCGACAGGAACAACACCATGAGCAAGACCGACATCGCCGTTGCCGTCTACGACACCCACATCCAGGCCGAAGACGCCGTTCACAAGCTGGCCAAGGCCGGCTTCGATCTGAAGTCGATCTCGATCCTGGGCAAGGATTACCACTCCGAGGAGCACGTGGTCGGCTACCTCAACGCCGGCGACCGCGCCAAGTTCTTCGGCAAGCTCGGCGCCTTCTGGGGCGGCCTGGCGGGCATGCTGTTCGGCTCGGCGCTGATGTTCGTGCCGGTGGTCGGCCACATCATCATCCTCGGGCCGATCGCCGCCACCATCGCCGGCGGCCTGCAGGGCGCGGTGCTCGGCGGTGGCGCCAGTGCACTCGTGGGCGCACTGTCGACGCTGGGCATCCCGAAGGACTCGGTGCTGCGCTACGAAACCGCGCTGAAGGCCGACAAGTTCCTCGTCATCGTGCACGGCGGCTCCGAAGACATCCGCCGCGCCCACGAGGTGCTCACCGCGGCCGGCAGCACCGACGTGCAGGACCATGCCGGCACCGTCTGAATGCCGACCGCACGTCGGCCGGCGCGCTGTGCCGGCCGGCGAAACCTCCAGGACATCACCATGAAACTGCACCAATCCCTCGTCGGCGTCGTCGTGCTGATCGCGCTCTCGCCGTGGCCGCTGGCCGCGTTCGCCCAGGCCCAGAAGGTTGCCGTGGCGCCCATGGCTGCGGCGTCGACCGCGCAAGCCGACGAGCCGCAGCGCCACTTCACGGCCGCCGCCGAGGCCTACGCGAAGAAGGACGACAAGACCGCCGCCCGCGAGGTGCGCGAGGCCGAGTCTTTCGTGCGCCGGGAATCGGCGCGCTCTGTCGGCGATGTGAAGAAGGGCCTGAACGCCGCCGATGCCGAACTCGAGCGCACCGCCCGGGCGCTCGACCGGGGCGCGCTCAAGACCGCCAAGGGCATGGACGAGGCCTTCGCCGACACCGAGCACGCGCTCGCGCTGTCGCACCGCGCCAAGGCCGCGAAGTCGTGGGCCGACAAGGCCTACGACCGGGCCGGCCACGAACTGAACGCTTCGGCGCAGAACCTGGAAGACGGCGCTGCCTGGGCCGGCACCCAGGCGAAGGCGGCCGCGGCCGGTGTCGCTGCCGACACCCGCACGCTCGGCAACAAGCTGGCCAGTGGCGGCACCTGGGCCAAGGACGAGGTCGTCAAGGGATTCGACACGCTCGGCAACGCGCTGGACAAGCTCGGCGAGACGATCGGGTCCAAGACCAAGGCGGCGCACTTCGATGCGGGCAAGTAGCGCTTCGCGGCGTGGCGCGCCGCGCCAGGCCCGGGCCTGCTTGCAGGCCCGGTGCGGCGCGTCGGTGCGCGCAAGTGCGCCGCAGCCGATGCCGAAGCCCGCACCTCAGGCCGCCGTCAGTCGATGCCGGACAGCGTTTCCGTTTGAGTTCGACCGACGGAAACCCGACCATGGAAGCGACCCGCGACGGCGGCGCGATTCGCCTGCGCAACAACGTAGCCGAAGTCACGCTGTGCTTCTGGGTGGTCGAGATCATGGCCACCACCGTCGGCGAGACGGCGGCCGACTTCCCGAACACCAACCCGCATGCGCGGCGGACGAACGCCTCGCTGCCGCTGAACGCGCTGCCGATCGCCGCACTCGTCGTGCAGGTGCGCGCGCGCCAGTCCGTGCCGCCGCTCTACTGGATCGCGGGGGTGCCGGTCAGCGTCGTGGGCACGCCGATCGCCGACGCCATCGCCGACCATTTGGGCAACGCACTTGTCACGCTGGCGCACTGCGCCTCCAAGCTGAACGCGGTGCGCCCGTTCTCGAACGCCGACCTCCTGACCCGCCCGCTCGGCGCGTCGTTCGGCGACCTGCTGCCGCAGCCCTCGACCAGCGGGGGTCTGGGTCCGGGCACGGTCGGCACGAGCGCGCTGTTCCTGACGGCGATCACCGCACTGTTCGCCTACATGACCGCGGCCCGGCGCCGCGTGGAGGCGATCACCCTGCGCTGAGTCGCCGCCGCACGGCCCGACGGGCGGATCTTCTTCGTTGAAACCGACTCGAAAGGACTCGCCATGCAAGCCACACACTCGATTCGAACCGCCGCGGCGGCCGTCGGCGCCTCGCTGCTGCTGGGCGCGTGCGCCAGCGTCGGCATGGGCGAGGGTGACCTCGCGATGAAAGGCAAACCCGAGCAGCCCGTGCTGTTCACCTGGCAAAGCGACAACGGCGGCATCAGCGGCACCATGACCGCGACGCTGCCGGGCGCGACCTACCAGGGCCGCTTCTTCCAGATCACCCGGCAGACGCAGCGCGAGTCGCTCGCGCCGCTGTGGGACGGCTGGAAGGAGGGTTGGACCGACTGGTCGTATTGGGGCTACGGCGACTACGGCCCCTACGGCGTGACACAGTTCATCACGCGCTACACCGGCAAGGTGGTGGCCAGCCTGAAGACCGCCGACGGCAAGAAGATGCGCTGCCGGCTGCACCTGATCACGCCGGTGCGCGGCATGGCCGGCGGCGGCGAAGGCGAATGCCAGATCGCCGGAGCCGGCACGATCCACGCGACGTTCTGACCTTCGCTTCGACCCGCCGCGCGCGGTCCCGACGCCGCGCGCGACTCGAAGGTGTCGTCGGGAACATCGAACCCGTTCGAGGAGACAGCCCATGAACATCCATCCCAATGGCGTGCGCAAGCTGGGCCCGCTGCAGATCATCCTGCTGGCGATTCCGTGCGTCGCCGTGCTGGTCGTGCCCTGGTTCAACACGCTCGAGCCGGCGCTGTTCGGCATCCCGTTCTTCTACTGGTGGCAGCTCGTCTGGGTGCCGCTGTCGGGCGTGTTCATCGCCATCGTCTACAAGATGGTCGTGCCCTCCGGAAGCGGGGAGTGATGCCATGAACGTCGTCGCAACCATCGTATTCATCGGCTTGTTCGTCGTCATCGCCGTGCTCGGCTTCGTCTCGGCACACTGGCGCAAGGGCGACATGACGCAGCTGCACGAGTGGGGCCTGGGCGGGCGCCGATTCGGTGGCTGGATCACCTGGTTCCTGATCGGCGGGGACCTGTACACGGCCTACACCTTCATCGCGGTGCCGGCGCTGGTGTTCGGCGCTGGCGCGCTCGGCTTCTTCGCGCTGCCCTACACGGTGCTCGTGTACCCGCTGGTGTTCGCGATCCTGCCGCGGCTGTGGCTGGTGGCGCGCAAGCACAACTACGTCACCGCGTCGGACTTCGTCGCCGGGCGCTACGGCAGCCCGGCGCTGGCGCTGGCGATCGCGGTGACGGGCATCGTCGCCACCATGCCCTACATCGCGCTGCAGCTGGTGGGCATCCAGGTGGTGATCGGCGGGCTGGGCTTCCCCACCGGCAACGGACTGCTCGGCGATGTGCCGCTGGTCATCGCGTTCGTGATCCTGGCGGCCTTCACCTACACCAGCGGGCTGCGCGCGCCGGCCTCGATCGCGGTGATCAAGGACCTGCTGGTGTACGTCACGGTGATCGCGCTGGTCGTGATCGTGCCGATCAAGCTCGGCGGCTTCGGCAACATCTTCGCGGCGATCCCGAAAGACCACCTGCTGCTGCCACCGGTCAAGGACGGCAACACCGGCCTGATGTCGTTCTACGCCACGCTGGCGTTCGGCTCGGCGCTCGCGCTGATGCTGTACCCGCACGCCAGCACCGCGGTGCTGGCGGCCAAGGGCCCGAACACGCTGCGCCGCAACTGGGTGTTCCTGCCGGCCTATTCGTTCGTGCTCGGGCTGATCGCGATGCTCGGCTACGTGGCGTATGCCGCGGGCATCGCCAAGCTGCCCGAGCTGGCGCCGTTCTTCAAGCAGTATGGGCCGCAGTTCGCGATGCCGGGGCTGCTGCTGCACTTCTTCCCCGACTGGTTCGTCGGCCTGGGCTTCGCGGCGGTGGCGATCGGCGCGCTGGTGCCGGCGGCGATCATGTCGATCGCCGCGGCCAACCTGTTCACGCGCAACATCTACAAGGCCTACCTCAACCCGCAGTGCAGCGCCGCGCAGGAGACCCGCATCGCCAAGCTGGCGTCGCTGGTGGTCAAGTTCGGTGCGCTGCTGTTCATCGTGTTCCTGCCGCTGACCTACGCGATCCAGTTGCAGCTGCTCGGCGGCATCCTGATCCTGCAGACCTTCCCGGCGATCGTCTCGGGCATCTACACCCGCTGGTTCGACGCCAAGGCGCTGCTGGCGGGCTGGGCGGCGGGGCTGGCCTGGGGCATCTGGGCGGCGTCGCTGAACGGCTTCAAGACCTCGGGCTACGCGCTGCACCTGGGCGGCATGGTGATCCCGGCCTACATCGGCCTGTACGCGCTGATCCTCAACTTCGTCGTTGCGATCGTCGCCACCGTGGCGATCCGCGTGGCGGGCATGGCCAACCAGCACGACGCCACGACTGCCGCCGACTATGCCGGCTGAAGCTGGCCACGCCGCTGGCGCGCCGCGGTGCAAATCCACACCGGCGGCGCGCTGGTGCGCCGGCTTAAGGCTGGCATAACTCTGATCGCTCAAGCTGTACCCATGGACAGAAGAATCCTGCCCGCCATGGAGAACCGGATGAGCGCCCGATCGACCCCCGCGCCGTTCGACCTGCTGAAGGCCGAAGCCTTCATCCGCGGGGAGAACACACTCGCGGTCGTCAGCGAGCGCAGCTTCGACGAGGTCGCGGCACGCCTCGAAGCGAGCGTGGCCGCGGGCGCCTTCGCACTCGTGCAAGTGCACGACCTGGGCGAGATGCTGCACGGCCGCGGCCTCGACCTGGGCCACCGCTGCCGCGTCTACGAGGTCTTCAATGCCGCGTTGTCGGCGCAATTGCTGGCCCTCGACCCGGGCCTGGCGCACACGCTGCCGTGCCGCATCGCGATGCACGACCAGGGCGGCGTGGTGACCGTGAGCACGCCGATGCCCACCGTGGTGATGGCGGAGTTCTCGCATGCCGCACCGGTCGCCCGCCTCGCCCGCACGATCGAGGCCGCACTGCAACGCTTGCTCAGGGCGGTGCAGTAAAGGCCCGATCCGATCGCGGCTTAACGCACGGCTAACGCGGTGCGCCCATAGTGAACTCATGGCCGCCGCCGATCCTCCAAACAGCAGCTTGCGAGCCCTTGGTCGACCGACGGGCCGAACGAAAGGCAGTGCCCGGAGCGGCGCACTGCGTCGATCCGCCGCTCCATGAACCGACAGAAGGAGAAGCATCATGAGTACCTTGTTCCGCCATGCCGCAATGGTCGCCGCCGCGGGAGCGCTGATGGCCGGCAGCGCGCTGGTGCAGGCCGAGAACGACCTGCCGGCGATCCACCGCAGCGGCAGCGTCGAGTACCTCAGCGGCGGCATCGGCCAGAGCGAGTCGACCGCGATCCGGGACGCCAGCCGGCATTGGCCGCTGACGCTCGAATTCGCCATCAAGGACAAGCAGCACGCCGACTACGCCGCCAACGTGCATGTGATGGTGCGCGATGCCCACGGGCACACCGCGCTGAAGACCACCGCGGGCGGCCCGTTCCTGCTCGCCAAGCTGGCGCCGGGGGACTACGCCGTCACCGCCACGCTGGACGGCAAGACGCTGCACGAGAAGGTGCTCGTCAAGGAGCATCAACCGGCGAAGGCGGTGTTCGTCTGGCCGACGGGCACCGATGAGACCCGCTCGTGACCGAGCCGGACGCGTCGCGCGCATCGCGCGACGCCGAGGCGGCGCTGCAGGCGCTGGGCGGCGGGCTGTCGGCCCACATCCTGCCCGCCTCGGCCACGATGATCGGCGTGTGCATGACGGTGCTGACGATCGGCCACCTCGGCCCGCGCGGCGACCTGCGCATGCTGGTCGACAAGATGCTGGCCATCGACGCGCTGGTGTTCCTCGTCAGCGCGTTGCTCTCGTTCATGTCGATGCGCGCGCGCCGCGCCGGCCGGCGCTACGAGACCCACGCCGAGACGGTCTTCATCGCCGGGCTGGGCCTGCTCGCGCTCGGCGCGATGGTGCTGGCGTTCGCGATCACCTGAACGGCGCCGTGCACGCGCCGCCGCGGCGCTTGTTCGCCTGAACCGGGCGCTGCCGTCGTGCGCGACACGCCACCCTCGCCGGCGCCACCGCCCGCGCCCACGCCCGCGTCCACGCCGGCGCCACCGCTCGGGCCGCGCCGATCGGCCCGGCAGGTGCTCGGCGACGCCTGGAGCCTGGCGGGGCCGTTCTGGCGCGCCCGCGACGAACGCCGTGCCTGGGCGCTGCTGGCCTCGGTCGTCGCCCTCACACTCGGCAGCGTCTGGCTCAACGTGCAGTTCAACCTGTGGAACAACCGCTTCTACGACACGCTGCAGAACCACGACCTGCCCGGCTTCTGGCGCCAGCTCGGCGTCTTCTGCGCACTGGCCACCGCGTTCATCGTCGTCGCCGTCTACCGCCAGTACCTGCAGCAGCTGCTGTTCATCCGCTGGCGCACCTGGCTGACGCGCCACCTGCTCGAAGGCTGGCTGCACCCGGGCACCGCGTACCGGCTCGGCGCGCGGCTGGCCGACCGCGTCGACAACCCCGACCAGCGCGTCGCCGAAGACGCGCGCGGCTTCGTCTCGGCCACGCTCGACCTGACGCTCGGGCTGCTCAACGCTGGCGTGACGCTGGGCTCGTTCGTCGGCATCCTGTGGGGCCTGTCGGGCACGCTGACGGTGCCGCTCGCTGGCGGCCTGGCGATCCCGGGCTACATGGTCTGGGTGGCGATCTCCTACGCGCTGATCGGCACCTGGATCACGCACCGGCTGGGCCGCCCGCTGATCGCGCTGAACGGCGAACAGCAGAAGGTCGAGGCCGACTTCCGCTACGCGCTGGTGCAGGTGCGCGACCACGCCGAGGCGATCGCACTGGCGCGCGGCGAACCGCGCGAGCATGTGCGCCTGAGCACCGGCTTCGAGGCGATCCGCGCCAACTGGTTCGCACTGATCCGCACCACCAAGCGGCTGACCTGGTTCTCGGCCGGCTACGGCCAGGTCGCCAACGTGTTCCCGATCCTGGCGGCCGCACCGCGCTACTTCTCGGGCGGCCTGAAGCTCGGCGGGCTGATGCAGACCGCGCAGGCGTTCGGCCAGGTGCAGGGCGCGCTGAGCTGGTTCATCGACGCCTACCCGCGGCTGGCCGACTGGCGCGCCACCGTCAAGCGCCTGACCGCCTTCGCCGCCGCCACCGCCGGCGACCGCAACGCCGAAGCGGCGGCCGGCATCGTGCGCGAAACCCGGCCTGGCGCGACGATCGGGCTGTCGGCGCTGCAGGTCGACGCGCCCGACGGCCGCACGCTCGTGACCGTGCCGGCGCGTGAGCTCGAGATCGGCAACCGCCTGCTGATCAGCGGGCCGTCGGGCGGCGGCAAGAGCTCGCTGATCCGCGCCATTGCCGGCCTGTGGCGCGAAGGGCGCGGCGCCGTCAAGGTGCCCGCCGGGGCCACCTTGATGTTCGTGCCGCAGCGGCCCTACCTGCCCGAGGGCACGCTGCGTGAGGCACTCGCCTATCCGCTGCCCCCGGATGCGTTCACGCCGCGCAGCGTGGACGACGCGGTCCAGCACGCCGGCCTGGGCCGCTATGCGCGCCAGCTCGACCTGCGCCAGCGCTGGGCGGCGATCCTGTCACCGGGCGAGCAGCAGCGCGTGCACTTCGCGCGCGTGCTGCTGCACCAGCCCGACTGGGCGTTCCTCGACGAATCGACCTCGGCGCTCGACGAGGCGGCGCAGGGCGAGCTGTACCGGCAACTGCGGCGGGCGTGCCCGCGCACGACGATCGTCAGCGTCGGCCACCGCGCCACGCTGACCGGGCTGCACGATACGTTCTGGTCGATCGGCGCGCCCGCCACGCCGGCCGCGCCCGCCGCCGGCACCGGCACCGGCAACGCACTGCGCGTGCCGGCTGGGCGCTCGCGGCGCCGCATCGGCGTGCTCTGAACGGCGCCGGCGCGGCGCGGTTGTCGCCGCGGGCGGCGCGGCCAGGCTCGAGGGGCAGCGCGCATCGGGTAGGCTCGGCTTTTTCGCTGCGCCGGCCGCTCCCCCCGTGAAGAACGCTCCGATCCAGCCCTCGTTGATTCCGGATGAACCGCTGGCCGTGGCGGCGGCGGCGAACGCCTCGGCCCGCACCGGCGGCGGCGACGTCACCACGCTCGACCTCACGATGGGCCCGGACGACGCGCGCGTGCACGACACGCTGTGCGCGCTGCAGGCCCCCGTGGGGCTGACGCGGCTGTCGGAGATGATGGCGGCGGCCGGGTTGCGCACCGAGCGCGGCAGCGGCTTCAACCCGGCCGAGGTCAAGCGCGTGATCGACCGGCTGCTGGCCGCCGGCCACGCCACGCGCGACGTGCAGGGCCGGGTGCGCGCCGCGCTGCCACATGCCCAGGCGCGCTGGCGCGAGCTGATGCGGGCGCCGCAACCGGCGCGGGCCTGGTTCGACGCCTGGCGCAAGCTCGTCAATTTCGACCGCGTCTACTCGCTCGGTTTCCAGGAAGAAGAGCAGCTCGCCGCGGCGATGCGGCTGGTGATCTTCGGCGGCGGCACGCTGGCGGACCTGGAGCGCCTGGGCGAGCTGGCCTTCAGCTTCACCCACCTGTGGGCCGGCGCGCTGCGCGCCGCCGTGCTGCAGCCGTTCGACGCCGAGCTGTTCGGCCGGCTCGCGCCGGCGCTGCAGGTCGAGCTGGCCCAGCGCCTGATGACGGCGCTCAGCGGCTTTGCCGAGACCTCCGTCAAGCCGCTCGAAGACTGGCTGCTGGCGCGCGCCGCCGGTGCGCCGGCCAGCGTCGGCCCGGCGTTGCGCGCCCGGCTCGCCGAGACGCTGCTGTTCCGCGGCGACCTTCCCAGTGCGCGGGCGCTGTGCGCCGGGCTGCAGGGCACCGGCGTCGATGTGGTCCACGCGGTGCTTTCGATCGCCGAGGGCGACTGGGAGCGCGGCGCCGGCGAGTTCGAGGCGGCCCTGAAGCGAGGTGCGGTCGAGGTCGGCCGGCGCAAGAACCTGGTGTCGCCGTCGCTCGGCTGGCTCTACCTGATGGCGCTGCTGGCCCAGCCCGCGCCCGCGGCGTGGACCCGGGCGCGCAAGTTCGCGGCCGCCGAGTCGGGCAAGAAGGAGGTCGACCCGTACGGCTACTGGGGCGTCTGGCAGGCGGCGATCGACCAGCGCCTGGGCGACGCGCCCAAGGCGCACGAGTACTTCCGCCTGGCACACCGCGAGCGCTCGGGACTGCAGTCGATGCAGTACCTGCACCACCTGCTGCTGGCGGCCTGGCTGCGCGTCGACGTGGCCGCGCCGGACGCGCTGCGCGCGCACGCGCAGACCCTGTCGCAGATCTTCGAGCACGCCGAGCTGGGCTGGCTGGCGCGGCTCGCGCGCCGCGCCGCGGCCGCGCTGCTGGGTGAAGCCGCGGCACCGGCCGACGCCGCCGCGCCGTTCTTCATCGGCGCGGCGCAGGACCGCTGGCGCGAAGCGCTGGCCTCGATCCTGGCGCTCGGCGGCGAGGCCGCCGCGGCGCCGCGCGGCCGCGCGGCGGCGGCGCACGACCGCCTGATCTGGGTCGTCGGGGTCACCCAGGACGGCCGCATCCGGACCCTGGAGCCGATGGAGCAGAAGGCCGGCGTGCGCGGCCTGGGCAAGCCGCGCGAGGTGTCGCTGGCGACGCTGATCAAGCGCAAGGACCTGCCGACGCACGACGCGGCGGTGCTGCGCGCGGTCGAGCGCGAGGCCTACGGCAACCGCCCGGTGCTCGACGTGGTCGCCGCCGCGCCGGCGCTGGTCGGCCACCCGTGCGTGGCCTGGGTGCGCGACCCGACCCAGTTCATCGAGGTCGCCGAAGCCCTGCCGGCGCTCGAGATCATGACCAAGGGCGAGCACATCACGTTCCGCCTGCTCGACCCGGTGCGCACCGCCGAACACGTGGGCGAGGACGCCAAGGACGACCTGCTGCCGCAGCGCTGGCGCCAGCAGCGCGCCCGGCTGCGCAGCGTGATGCTGCTCGCCGACGGCGCCGGCAAGGCGCGGCTGGTGCGCCTGACGCCGGCGCAGTTGCGCGTGGCCGAACTGGTCGCGCAGGGCTGGAAGGTGCCGGTCTCGGCGCGCGCCGAACTCGACGCCGCGCTGCGCGTGCTGGCGGCGCATTTCCAGGTCGCCAGCGACGCCGAGGCCGGCCACGAGGTCGAGTCCAGCAGCGTGCTGCGCGCCGAGCTCACGCCGCAGCGCGCCGGCCTGGCGGTGAGCCTGCTGGCGGCGCCGTTCGGCACGTTCGGCCCGCGCCTGGCCCCCGGCAGCGGGCGCGAGCGCGTGACCACCGTGCACCAGGGCGTGACGCTGTCGACCCGGCGCGACCTGGCGCGCGAGCGCGAGGCGGTGCAGGGCCTGCTGGACGCGGTCGACTTTCTCGACGACGGCGCGCACGACTGGCTGCTCGACGAGCCGCAGCAGGCGCTGGCCACGGTCGAGGCGCTGAGCCGGATGGGCGGGCGCATCGTGACCGAGTGGCCCAAGGGCAAGCCGATGCGGGTGCGCGCGGTGCCCGATGGCGCGGTCAAGCTGCAGGCCAGCTCGAAGGGCGACTGGCTCGAGCTCGACGGCGCGCTGCAGCTCGACGACGGCGAGGTGCTGCGGCTGCGCCAGCTGCTCGATCTGGCGCAGGCCAGCCGCAGCCGCTTCGTCGCGCTCGGCGAAGGCGAGTTCCTGGCGCTGGGCGATGCACTGCGCCAGCAGCTCGCCGACCTGGCCGCGCTGGCGCAACCGCACAAGCAGGGCCAGCGCCTGTCGGGCGTGGCGGCGCTGGCCTGGGAAGCCAGCGGCCACGGCCTCACGCTGGAGGGCGACGCCGCCTGGCGCAAACGCAGCCAGGTCTGGGCGCGTGCGCAGCAGCGGGTGTTCGAGGTGCCCGCCACGCTCGGCGCCGAGCTGCGCGACTACCAGCTCGAAGGCTACCGCTGGCTGATGCGCCTGGGCGAGAGCGGCTTCGGTGCGGTGCTGGCCGACGACATGGGCCTGGGCAAGACGGTGCAGACGCTGGCGATGCTGCTGCAGCGCGCCGCCGGCGGCCCGGCGCTGGTGGTCGCGCCGACCTCGGTGTGCGGCAACTGGCTGCTGGAGACGGCGCGCTTCACGCCCGGCCTGCAGGTCGAGTTGTACGGCGGCGCACTCAGCGGTGACGACATCGACGACGAGTCGGCGGCCGAGTCGGGCGATGCGGCCGAGCCGGTCTCGTCGACCGCCGCCGCTGCCGACCCAACCACCGACGCGCCGGCCGACAACGCCCGCCGCGCCGCACGCCGGCGCCAGGTGCGCGCACTCGGCGCCGGGCAGGTGCTGGTGTGCTCGTACGCGTTGCTGCAGATCGATGCGGCCATCCTGGGCGAGCCGCAGTGGCACAGCGTCGTGCTCGACGAGGCCCAGGCGATCAAGAACCCCGCCACGCGCCGCGCCAAGGCGGCGCTGGCGTTGAAGAGCGATTTCAGGCTCGCGCTGACCGGCACGCCGATCGAGAACCGGCTCGGCGAGCTGTGGTCGATCATGGGCTTCTGCAACCCCGGGCTGCTGGGCAGCGCGGAGCAGTTCGGCCAGCGCTTCGCCGGCCCGATCGAGCGCAGCGACGACCCGCACCTCAAGGCGCAGGCCTCGCGCCGGCTGCGCCGCCTGCTGGCGCCGTTCCTGCTTCGCCGCACCAAGGCCGAGGTGCTGACCGACCTGCCGCCGCGCACCGAGATCGTCCACGACGTGGTGCCCGGCGCCAAGGAGCGCGCGCTGCTGGAGGCGCTGCGCCAGCAGGCCGAGGCCAGCGTGGCCCAGGCGATCGCGGCCAACGCCGGCGGCAGCCGCGAAGGCCAGAACCAGTTCCATGTGCTGGCGGCGCTGACCCGGCTGCGCCGCGCCGCCTGCGACCCGCGCCTGGTGGCGCCCGAGCTCGGGCTGGTGGGCGCCAAGGTGCAGGAGTTCGAGCGCCTGGCGGTCGAACTGGTGGCCGGGCGCCACAAGGCGCTGGTGTTCAGCCAGTTCACCGATTTCCTGGCGCTGCTGCGCGAGCGGCTCGACCTGGCGGGCCTGAGCTACCAGTACCTGGACGGCAGCACGCCGGCGGCCGAGCGCAGCAAGCGCGTCGCCGCGTTCCAGGCCGGCCAGGGCGACCTGTTCCTGATCAGCCTGAAGGCCGGCGGCTTCGGCCTGAACCTGACGATGGCCGACTACGTCATCATCACCGACCCGTGGTGGAACCCGGCCGCCGAGGAGCAGGCCAGCGCCCGCGCCCACCGCATCGGCCAGGTGCGCCCGGTGACGGTCTACCGGCTCGTCACGCAGGGCTCGATCGAGGAGAAGATCGTGCGCCTGCACCGCAGCAAGCGCGACCTGGCCGAAGGCATCCTGAGCGGCCAGGACGCGGGTGCGCCGATCGACGCCGGGCAGTTGCTGGAGTTGCTGAAGGCGCAGTGACCGCGCGTTGAACGCGCAGCACCGGCCGGGCCGGTGGGCGCCGCGTCGGCCGTTCGCAGGTTCCGCGGCGTGCCGGATACCGGATACAGGAAAGCCCCAGTAAGCCGGCGCAACAAAGTATCGGCAGTCGCAGGGTCGGTACCGAATGCGGCAATTCGATACGACTATCTTTTGCCGGTCGGTGCGTCGATCGTGCCGCACGTGTCGAACAAACTGGAGACAAGCACATGAAGCTGAACACCGTCATCGCCTTCGGGCTGAGCGTGATCGCCGCCGCGTCGGCGCACGCGGTCGATCTCGTCATCGCCACCGTGAACAACGGCCACATGATCGAGATGCAGAAGCACACCGCGGACTTCGAGAAGGCCAACCCCGGCATCAAGCTGAAGTGGGTCACGCTCGAAGAGGGCGTGCTGCGCCAGCGCGTCACGACCGACATCGCCACCAAGGGCGGGCAGTTCGACGTGATGACGATCGGCATGTACGAGACCCCGATCTGGGCCAAGCGCGGCTGGCTCGACGCCATCAAGCCCGACGCGACCTACGACGTGAACGACCTGCTGCCGGCGATTCGGGACGGCCTGTCGTACGACGGCAAGCTGTACGCGGCACCGTTCTATGGCGAGAGCTCGATGCTGATGTACCGCAAGGACCTCACCGACAAGGCCGGCATCAAGTTCCCGGAGCGCCCCACCTGGGACCAGGTGCGCGACGCCGCGGCGAAGATCAACGACCCGAAGGAAGGCGTGTACGGCATTTGCCTGCGCGGCAAGCCGGGCTGGGGCGACAACATGGCGTTCATCACGACCATGGTCAACAGCTTCGGCGGCCAGTGGTTCAACATGGCCTGGCAGCCGCAGCTCGAAACCAAGCCCTGGCATGACGCGGTCACCTTCTATGTCGACCTGTTGCAGAAGTACGGCCCGCCGGGCTCGTCGGCAAACAGCTTCAACGAGATCCTGGCGCTGTTCAACGAAGGCAAGTGCGGCATGTGGGTCGACGCCACCATCGCGGCCTCGTTCATCACCGACCCGAAGCAGAGCAAGGTCGCCGACAAGGTCGCGTTCGCGCAGGCGCCGTACAGCGTCACCACCAAGGGCGCGAACTGGCTGTGGGCCTGGGCGCTGGCGATTCCGAAGAGCACCAAGCATGCCGACGCGGCGCAGAAGTTCGTCAACTGGGCGACGTCGAAGGACTACATCGATCTGATCGCCAAGGACAAGGGTTGGGCCGCGGTGCCCACCGGCACGCGCAAGTCGACCTACGCCAACCCCGAGTTCCAGAAGGCGGCGAAGTTCGCGACGGCCGAGAAGGCGGCGATCGACAGCGCCAATCCGAACGACTCGACGCTGCCGAAGTCACCCTACGTGGGCGTGCAGTTCGCTGCGATCCCCGAGTTCCAGGCCATCGGCATCGCGGTGGGCCAGCAGATGAGCGCCGCACTCGCGGGCAAGATCAGCGTCGACGCGGCACTGAAGGCTTCGCAGCTCGCCGCCGAGCGCGAGATGACCAAGGGCGGCTACTACAAGAAGAAGTAGCGCACGGCAGGCCCCCGCTCGGCACCCGAGCGGGGCACCGGGCTCGCCGCGCGCCGCAAGTGCGCGCGGTTCCTTCGGAGGCCACACGCCATGACCCGTTTGATGCCCCGCGTGCTGCTCGCACCGGCGGTCGTCTCGCTGTTCCTGTGGATGATCGTTCCACTGGCGATGACGATCTACTTCTCGCTGATCCGCTACAACCTGATGGAGCCGGGCGCGCACGTCTACACGGCGTTGGCGAACTACCGCTACTTCATCACCGACCCGGATTTCTGGCCGTCGGTGGCGCACACGCTGCAGTTGCTGGGCACGGTGATCGCCGTCACCGTGGTGCTCGGCGTGGGGCTGGCGCTGCTGGTCAACGAGCCGTTTCCGGGCCAGGGCCTGGTGCGCGTGCTGCTGATCTCGCCGTTCTTCGTCATGCCCACGGTCAATGCGCTGCTGTGGAAGAACATGATGATGAACCCGATCTACGGGGTGCTCGCCGATGTGTGGCACTACTTCGGCGCCACGCCGATCGACTGGATGGCCGACTTCCCGCTGGTGTCGATCATCATCATGCTGAGCTGGCAGTGGCTGCCGTTCGCCTGCCTGATCTTCATCACCTCGCTGCAGTCGCTCGACCGCGAGCAGATGGAGGCCGCGCGCATGGACGGCGCCAACGCGCTGCACCAGTTCTGGTACCTCACGCTGCCGCACCTGGCACGCTCGATCGCGGTGGTCGTGATGATCGAGATGATCTTCCTGATGAGCGTGTTCGCCGAGATCTTCACCACCACCAGCGGCGGCCCCGGCAACGAGAGCACCAACCTGGCGTTCCTGATCTTCAAGCAGGCACTGATGAACTTCGACGTCGGCGTGGCCTCGGCCGGCGCGTTGTTCGCGGTGGTGCTGGCCAACATCGCGGCGGTGTTCCTGCTGCGCATGGTCGGCAAGAACCTCGATTGACGACACGGTCGACATCTCGATCGACACAGAGGCCGACGCCCGGACGAACCCCATGAGCAAGAAGAGCACCTTCCCCTATGTGCGCACGGCCGCGGCCTGGGGCTGCGCGCTGCTGCTGTTCTTCCCGCTGCTGTGGCTGGGCATGACGGCGTTCAAGACCGAGATGCAGGCGATCTCGGTGCCGCCGCTGTTCGTCTTCAAGCCCACGCTGTCGAGCTTCGTCGAGGTGCAGGCGCGCAGCGACTACCTGCACTACGCGCGCAATTCGCTGATCACCAGCGTGGCCTCGACGTTGCTCGGGCTGTTGATCGCCGCGCCGGCGGCGTACTCGATGGCGTTCTTCCGCACCCGGCGCACGCGCGACATCCTGATGTGGATGTTGTCGACCAAGATGATGCCGGCGGTGGGTGCGCTGGTGCCGGTGTACGTGATGGCGCAGACCGCCGGCATGCTCGATTCGCTGACGGCGCTGATCATCGTCTTCACGCTGTCCAACCTGCCGATCATGGTGTGGATGCTCTACAGCGCCTTCAAGGAGGTGCCCAACGACATCCTCGAGGCGGTGCGCCTGGACGGCGCCACCGTGTGGGACGAGTTCCGCTACGCGGTGCTGCCACTGACGATGGGCGGCATCGCCTCGACCGGCCTGCTGTGCCTGGTGCTGGCCTGGAACGAAGCCTTCTGGTCGCTCAACCTGACCTCCGCGCACGCCGGCACGCTGGCGGCGCTGATCGCCTCGTACTCCAGCCCCGAGGGCCTGTTCTGGGCCAAGTTGTCGGCCGCGTCGCTGCTGGCCATCGCGCCGATCATCGTGTTCGGCTGGTTCAGCCAGAAGCAGCTTGTCCAGGGCTTGACCTTCGGCGCGGTGAAGTAAACCGCCGCGGCCATTGCACCATCGCGCAGCGCGACCCCGCGGCAACCATTGAAAGAGCCCCAGCCATGTCGTTCCTCGAACTCAAAGGCATCGTCAAGGATTTCGGTGCGGTGCACACCATCAAGGGCATCGACCTGTCGATCGAGCGCGGCGAGTTCGTCGTCTTCGTCGGCCCATCGGGTTGCGGCAAGTCGACGCTGCTGCGGCTGATCGCCGGCCTGGAGTCGACCACTGCGGGCACGCTGCACCTGGACGGTCGCGACATCACCGACGTGCCGTCGAGCAAGCGCGACGTCGCGATGGTGTTCCAGTCGTACGCGCTGTACCCGCACATGACGGTGTTCGACAACATGTCGTTCGCGCTCAAGCTCGCGCGCGTCGATGTCGCGGTGCGCAAGGAGAAGGTCGAGCGCGCGGCGAAGATCCTCAATCTCACCCAGTACCTGCAGCGCACGCCCAAGGAATTGTCGGGCGGCCAGCGCCAGCGCGTGGCGATCGGCCGCGCGATCGTGCGCGCGCCCAAGGTGTTCCTGTTCGACGAGCCGCTGTCCAACCTGGACGCCGCACTGCGCGGCCAGACCCGCGTGGAGATCGCCAACCTGCACCGCAGCCTGGGCGCGACCACGATCTACGTCACCCACGACCAGATCGAGGCGATGACGCTGGCCGACCGCGTCGTGGTGCTGCGCGACGGCGTGATCGAGCAGGTCGGCGCGCCGCTGGAGCTGTACGACCGGCCGGCAAACCAGTTCGTCGCCCAGTTCATCGGCACGCCGCCGATGAACGTGCTCGGTGCCGCGAGGCTGCCCGAGCTCACGCGCATCGCCGGCTCGCGTCTGGCCGCCGACGGCTCGGTGGGCGTACGCCCGGAATACGTTCGCGTGGTGCCCGCCGGCAGCGGCATCCCGGCGACCGTGGAGCTGGTCGAATCGCTCGGCTCCGACACGCTGATCCACACCCGTGTCGGCGCCGACGTGTCGATGATCTCGCGCCAGAGCGAGCGCACGACGCTGCGCCTGGGCGACGCCGTGGGCGTGCAGATCGATCCGGGCGCGCTGCTGTACTTCGACCGGCAGGGTCGGGCGCTGCGCGACCTGCAACAGGCGGCCTGACCATGTCCAAACCGTTCGTCATTCTTCATCTCGGCCTGGGCTCGTTCCACCGCGCGCACCAGGCGGTCTATCTGCAGCGCCTGATCGAGCAGGGCGAGACCGGCTGGGTGCTGGCCGGCGGCAACCTGCGCCCCGACATGGCCGACACGGTCGCGGCGCTGCAGCGCCAGGGCGGCGCCTACACGCTGGAAACGGTGTCGCCGGCCGGCGAGCGCCACTACGAGCGCATCACGTCGATTCGCACCGTCGTGGCCTACGAGCCGCAACTCGCCGGCCTGATCGAGATCGGCGCCGACGCCCACACCCGGATCATCTCGTTCACGGTGACCGAGGCCGGCTACTACCTGGACAGCCACAACCGCCTGGACACGAGCTACCCGGAGCTTGCGTCCGACCTCGCCGGCACCACGCGCGGCACGATCTACGGTGCGCTCGCGGCGATCCTGAACGAACGCATGCGGCGCGGCGGCGGGCCGGTCACGCTGCTGAACTGCGACAACCTGCGCAGCAACGGCGAGCGTTTCCGACGCGGCTTCGACGACTTCCTGGCGCGCCGCGGCGAGACCGCGTTGCGAGCCTGGGTGCAGGCCCACACCAGCGCGCCCAACGACATGGTCGACCGCATCACGCCGCGCCCGCTGCCCGAGGTGGCGCAGCGCGTGAAGGCCGCCACCGGCTTCGATGACGGCGCGCCGGTGATGGGCGAAAGCTTCATCCAGTGGGTCGTCGAAGACCACTTCGTCAACGGTCGGCCGGCCTGGGAGCGGGTCGGCGTGCAGATGGTGGCGTCGGTGCTGCCGTTCGAGGAAGCGAAGATCCGCATCCTCAATTCGAGCCACAGCTGCTTCGCCTGGGCCGGCACGTTGATCGGGCTGAACTACATCCACGAAGGCGTGGCGCATCCGGCGATCCGCAAGATGGCCTTCGACTACGTCAGCGACGACGTGATCCCTTCGCTGCACGCCTCGCTCGACCCGTACCCGCTCGACCTCGCCGCCTACCGCGACGTGGTGCTCGACCGCTTCAGCAACCCGCACCTGCGCGACACCAACCAGCGCGTGGCCGCCGACGGCTACGCGAAGATCCCCGGCTTCCTGTGGCCGACCTTGCGCGAGTGCCTGGCGCGCGGCGCGTCGATTGCGGCCACCGCGAAGCTGCCGGCGCTGTTCTTCGAATTCCTCGGCCGCTGGCACCGCGGCGAGTTGCCGTTCGAGTACCAGGACCAGGGCATGGACGCCGCCGGCGCGCACGCACTGTTCGCGGCCGACGACCCGCTCGGCGCGTTCAGCCGCGACCGGGTGCTGTGGGGCCCGCTGGCCGGCAACGAGCAGCTCGCAGGGGCCCTGCGCGCCGCGCACCGCGAGGTGCAAGCATTCCTGAAGGAGCACACCCATGGTTGATCCACTCGCAGCGCAACACGCGCTGATCACCGGCGCGGGCGGCGGCATCGGCCTGGCCGTGACGCGCGCCTATCTCGACGCCGGCGCACGCTGCACCGCGGTCGATCTCGGCGCGACGCCGCCGGCCGATTTGCAGGCACTGATTGCAAGCCACCCGCAGCAGCTGCAATACGTCTGCGCCGACGTGACCCGCGCCGACAGCATCGCCGCGATGGTGGCGAGTGCGCGCGCGCGCTTCGGCACGGTCACGGTGCTGTTCAACAACGCCGCGGTGTTCGATCTCGCGCCGCTGCTCGAGGCCGACGAGCGCAGCTACCAGCGCATCTTCGACGTCAACGTCAAGGGCCTGTTCTTCACGATGCAGGCGGTGCTGCGGCAGATGGTCGCCGACGGCGCGCGCGGCAGCGTCATCAACCTCGCCTCGCAGGCCGGGCGGCGCGGCGAGGCGCTGGTGGCGCACTACTGCGCGAGCAAGGCCGCGGTGATCAGCTACACCCAGTCGGCGGCGCTCGCGATGGCGCCGCACGGCATCCGCGTCAACGGCATTTCGCCGGGCGTGGTCGACACGCCGATGTGGACCCAGGTCGACGCGCTGTTCGCCAAGGCCGAGGGCCTGCAGCCCGGCGAGAAGAAGAAGGCCGTCGGCCTGGCCGTGCCGCTGGGTCGCATGGGCGTGCCCGCCGACATCGCCGGCGCCGCGATCTTCCTGGCCAGCGACGCCTCGGCCTACATCACGGCGCAGACGCTGAACGTGGACGGTGGCAACGTGATGAGTTAGAAACGATCCCGATGAACCCCAAGCGCACACGCACCCCGGAGCTGGAGCACGACTTCGTTCGCGACCCCACGCTCGGCTACGAGCCGGCCGGCAGCTACGGCTATGTGCGCTGCCTGGAGCATGGCTTCCCGAACCCGCTGGTGCGCTGGCACTACCACGAAGAGTACGAGCTGCACCTGATCGTGCGCACGCGCGGCAGGGTGTTCGTGGGCGACTACATCGGCCACTTCGAACCCGGCCACCTGGTGCTCACCGGCCCGCGCCTGCCGCACAACTGGATCTCCACCGACGTCGGCCCCGAGGGCGTGGCCCAGCGCGACATGGTGCTGCAGTTTTCCGACGAGCCGCTGAAGCGCGCGTCGGAGCTGATCAGCGACCTGCGCGACGTGCTGCCGCTGCTCGAACGCGCCCGGCTGGGCATCGAGTTCTTCGGCATGACCGAGCGCGCCAGCGCGTCGATGCAGCAGATCAAGCGGCTGCACGGCATCAAGCGCTTCGCCGAGTTCCTGAAGTTCCTCGGCGAACTCGCCGAGTGCACCGACTACCGGCTGCTGTCGAGCATGCCGCTGCAGAGCTTCGACGACGACCACTCACTGGCACAGATCAGCTCGATCGTCGACTACATCACCGAGCACGCGAGCGAATCGTTCTCGATGGCCGAGCTCAGCCAGCGCACCGGCATGAGCGAGAGCCAGTTTTCACGCTACTTCCGGCGCGCCACCGGCAACACCTTCACCGACTTCGTGAATCGCCTGCGCATCACGCGCGCCTGCCAGTTGCTGATGGAGACCGACCGCTACATCAGCAACGTCTGCTACGACTGCGGCTTCAACAACGTCGCCAACTTCAACCGGCGCTTCCTCGAGATCAAGGGCATGACGCCCAAGGAGTACCGGCGCCAGGGCGAGGCCCGTTTCGGCGCGGCGCGCTGACGCGCCTGGGCGGCGGCGCTGGTGCGGTACCGCGCGGCTGTCGCCGCATCCCCCATCGGGTGGATGGCAAGTGCCGGTTGCCAGGCCAATGATGCCGGCATGGCGGGCGGGGGCGCCGGCCGGACCAAGCAAATGCATTTCGACGAACGCACTGTGGGTGACTACCGGATCTACGCCGGCGCACTGGAGTCGCCCAAGGGCGACGGCTACATCGCCGCGATGGTGGTGCAACGGGTGCACGGCGTACCTGGTGCGCCGCGCGAAGCTTTTCGAGACGAGAGCCTGGCGTGCGGCCACCGCTGGGCGTCGGCTGCCGACGCGCTGGCCTATGCGATCGGCCGGGCCCAGGAAGCGATCCGCAACCGCTCGCCGATGCTGGCCTGCTGAGTCGCGAGGCGCGGCGGGCCGACCCAGGGGTCGGCCGCAATCAACTGGGCGGTATCAGGCGGCCAGCGCGGCCGTCGCCGCAGCGAGGCACTTGTTGCACTTGCCCAGGCCGGGCAGGCGCGCGTCGGGCTTGCCATCGCCGGTCTTGAAGTTGGCCTGGCAGCGCCGGCAGACGTACATCTTCGAACTCGACATCATCGGCTTGACGCCGGGCTCGCCCGAAGGGCGCGCGGCGACGTACTCGGCCTGGGTCTGGCGCAGCTTTTGCGGGGCGGTGTCTGCAACGGCGGGGGAAGTGGGGCGACGGGTGGCCATTGGAGGTCCCTGAAAAAGAAGGTACAAGCGACCGAACCGCCAGGATGGCAAGCACGGTTCGTGCCGCAATTGTCCCAGCATTCCGGTTCGCGCGCGCACCCGACCCGCGCGAATGCCCGGCGGATTCAAGGGATTGTGTTTCAGGCCGTTGGCAGGCACACCCGGCACCCGCGCCCGCGAAGCGTCCGAGCGCCGGGACCTCAGGCCGACTTGGCGACCAGCGTGAAGTGCTCGACCACCGGCGGCGCAGCGAAGTACGGCCCGACGATCGCACGCCACTGTGCGAACAGCGGGCCCTGGCGAAAGCCCACGGTGTGGTCCTCGAGCGCCTCCCAATAGATCATCAGGACGTAGCGCTCGGGCGACTCGACGCCCTTGTTGACCTTGTAGCCGCGAAAGCCCTTGGCCTTCGATGCCACGGTTTCGACGCCAGTCTGAAGCGCGGCTTCGAATTCGGCCTGCTTGCCGGGCGGGATGCGGATGTCGGCGATTTCAAGAATCATGGTGCGGCTTTCAGCGGGCAGGTGGCGGATCACGTCAGTCTACAAGTGACGGCGTGCGCAATCCATCGCCCATGTCGTGGGCACCACCGAATACAGCGCGCGCAACACCGGCGAACACGTCGTGGCACCGCGTCCCTTAACGTGGCAGTCGCGCGCGGGTCCAGGCCGAGCCTGGTGGCGAGCGCGAGCGCTTCGGCCCCGGCCACGAGGTGGATGCCGGTGAGCCGGTTGTTGACCCGCTTGGCCTCGACCGCGTCGCCGATCGTCTTGCCGACCACGAAGCGACCGGCGACCAGATCGGCGAGCAGCGGTTGCGACGGCGCCGGTGCGGCCGAGCGCACGTCGCGGCCGCACACATGGTGGCCGCGGTTCTGCAGATGGAAGGCCATCGCCATACCCATTGCGCCGACGCCGGTGATGCCCGCGCTGTTCACGCGGCGCCTTGCGCTCGAGCCGGGGGCGGTCGATTGCCCCGCTGCACCAGCAGGTGCCCGCGCTTCGGTGGCGTTTTCAGCGGCGTGGGCATCGAATCGTCGTTGCGCGGCCCGGTGCCGCAACGGCGCGATTCTGCCTGCCGAACACGCTCTCAGCCGCCCAGGCCGAGCAGCCGTTTGGCGTTCTCTTTCAGGATCAGCGGATGAACCTCGGGCTTGAAGCCGGCGTCGGCGAAGTCCTTCAGCCAGCGGTCGGGCAGGATCAGTGGGTAGTCGCTGCCGAACAGCATGCGGTCTTTCAGCAGCGTGTTGGCGTACTGGACGAGCTGCGGCGCGAAGTACTTCGGGCTCCAGCCCGACAGGTCGATCCAGACGTTGGGCTTGTGCAGCGCCAGCGACAGCGCCTCGTCCTGCCACGGCCAGCTCGGGTGGGCGACGACGATCTGGATGTCGGGGAAGTCGATCGCCACGTCTTCGAGCAGCATCGGGTTGCTGTTCTGCAACCGCAGGCCGCCGCCGCAGCGCATGCCGCTGCCGATGCCCGAGTGGCCGCTATGGAAGATCGCCGGCAGCTTGTGTTCGGCGATCACTTCGTAGATCGGCCAGGCCACCTTGTCGTAGGGCTCGAAGCCCTGCACGGTGGGGTGGAACTTGAAGCCCTTGACGCCGTATTCCTCGATCAGCTTGCGGGCCTCGCGCGCACCCATCTTGCCTTTGTGCGGGTCGATGCTGCCGAACGCGATCATGATGTCCGAATTGGCCTGCGCGGCCTGGGCGATCTCTTCGTTGGGGATGCGCCGGCGGCCCATCTGCGTTTCGGCATCGACCGTGAACATCACGAAGCCGATCTTCTTCTCGCGGTAATAGGCGAGCGACTCCGCCATCGTCGGCCGTTTGGCGGTGCGAAAGTACTTGTCGGCGGCGCGGTCGTACTCCTCGCCGTAGCTGTCGAACGGGTTCCAGCACGACACCTCGAGGTGGGTGTGGGTGTCGATCGCGATCAGGTCGGTGGTGTTCATCGTGGCGGCCCGGGGTGGCAGCGTGCGCGGCGGCGGTCGCGCTAATTAGTTCAATCTAGCAACTGATTCGCTCGCGGTGATCATGGATTTCCCTGATCAAACGCGCCACTGGTCAATCGGCGCAAATTCGGGTAAGTCCCAAGGGTCGGAGAATCAAACTGTTTAATACATTTAAGCATTGTGAGAGGATCTCCGATGCCCGTCGACTTCCGCGCCGCCACCGGTCTGCTGGCCCAGCTCGAGCTGCTGCGCATCGAGCAGTGCGGCGCCGTGCTGCACCTGCAGCTCAACCGCCCGGCCAAGCGCAATGCCGTCAGCGACGCGCTCGTGGCGCAACTGCACACCGCCTTCGTCAACCTGCCCGAGGCGGTGCGTGCGGTCGTGCTCAGCGGCGCGGGCGAGCATTTCTGTGCCGGGCTCGATCTGGCGGAGCTGGGCGAGCGCAGCGTCGCCGAGGGCATTGCTCACTCGCGCTCGTGGCACGCCGCGTTCGAGCAGATCCAGTTCGGCCGCGTGCCGGTGATCGCGGTGCTGCACGGCGCGGTCGTCGGCGGTGGCCTGGAGCTGGCGAGCGCGGCGCACCTCCGCGTGGCCGAAAAGAGCGCGTTCTACGCGCTGCCCGAAGGCCAGCGCGGCCTGTTCGTCGGCGGCGGCGGCTCGGCGCGGGTGCCGCGGCTGATCGGCGCGGCGCGCATGGCCGACATGATGCTCACCGGCCGCGTCTACGACGCCGCCGAAGGGTTGAGCATCGGCCTGTCGCAGTACCTGGTCGACGACGGCCAGGGGCTCGTGCAGGCCCTGGCGCTGGCCGACAAGGTCGCCACCAACGCACCGCTGTCGAACTTCGCCGTGATGCACGCGCTGCCGCGCATCGCCGACATGAGCCAGTCGGAGGGCCTGTTCACCGAGTCGCTGATGGCCGCAATCGCCCAGGGCGACGACGCCGCGAAGAGCCGCATGCGCGCGTTCCTGGACGGCAAAGCGGCCAAGGTGGCGAAGTCGTGAACGGGCCCACCCCCCGCAAGCGCCGAAGGAGCCTGCGGTGATCGCCGCACCCCCGCGCTATCGCGAGCTGCCGCTCGGCGGCTCGCTCTCGGCGCACTTCGAGCGCCGCGCCGACGGCACCACGCTCGTCAGCTCCACCGAGCCGCTGCAGCCGTACCCGGCGCGCCTGACCGACCGGCTCGCGCACTGGGCCGCCGTGGAGCCCGACCACACGCTGGCGGCCAAGCGCCAGCAGGGCGGCGACTGGCGGCGCATCGGCTACGCGCAGGCGCTGCACAGCGCGCGCTGCATCGCGCAGGCGCTGATCGACCTGAAGCTCTCGGCCGAGCGGCCGGTCGCGATCCTGTCCGACAACGACCTCGAGCACCTGCTGCTCGGCCTGGGCGCGATGCTCGCCGGCGTGCCGTACGCGCCAATTTCGGCGGCCTACTCCACCGTCTCGCAGGACTACGGCAAGCTCAAGGACATCCTGAGCACCCTCACGCCAGGGCTGGTGTTCGCGTCGAGCGCCTCGGCCTACGGCCGCGCCATCACCGCGACGGTGCCAGCCGACACGCCGGTGGTGCTCACCACCGGCCGGATCGACGGCCGCACCACGCTGAGCTTCGACGATCTGCTGGCCACCGTGCCCACCGCGCAGGTCGACGCAGCGCACGCCCAGGTCGGCCCCGACACGATCGCGAAGTTCCTGTTCACCTCCGGCTCGACCCGGTCGCCCAAGGGCGTGATCAACACCCAGCGCATGCTGTGCAGCAACCAGCAGATGATCCTGCAGTGCTTCCCGGCGCTCGGCCGCGAGCGCCCGGTGCTGGTCGACTGGCTGCCGTGGAACCACACCTTCGGCGGCAACCACAACGTCGGCCTGACGATCTACAACGGCGGCACGCTCTACATCGACGACGGCAAGCCGACGCCGGCGCTGATCGGCGAGACCCTGCGCAACCTGCGCGAGATCGCCCCCACGGTCTACTTCAACGTGCCCAAGGGCTTCGAGGAGATCGCCAGTGCGCTCGAAGCCGACGCGGCCCTGCGCGAGCGCTTCTTCAGCCGCGTGCGCATGCTGTTCTTCGCCGGTGCCGGGCTGTCGCAGCCGGTCTGGGACCAGCTCGACCGGATGGCCGAGCGCGCCTGCGGCGAGCGCATCCGCATGCTCACCGGCTTAGGGATGACCGAGACCGCGCCGTTCGCGATCTGCGCCAACGGGCCGCAGGTGCGCTCGGGCCACGTCGGGCTGCCGGCCCCGGGCATCACGCTCAAGCTGGTGCCGGTCGAAGGCAAGCACGAGGTGCGCTACCGCGGCCCGTGCGTCACGCCCGGCTACTGGCGCGCGCCGGAACAAACGGCGCAGTCGTTCGACGCCGAGGGCTACTACGCCAGCGGCGATGCGCTCAAACTCATCGACGCGCAGCAGCCGCAACTCGGCTACGCCTTCGACGGCCGCATTGCCGAAGACTTCAAGCTCGCCACCGGCACCTTCGTGTCGGTCGGCCCGCTGCGCGCCCGTGTCATCGCCGCCGGCGCGCCGTGCGTGCAGGACGTGGTGGTGGCCGGCGTCAACCGCAACGAGCTCGGCCTGCTGATCTTCCCGCGCCTGGACGCCTGCCTCGCGCTGGCCGGCGCGGCGCCCGGCACGCCCACGCTCGACGTGCTCGAAGCCCCCGCGGTGCGCGAGTTCTTCCAGCGCCTGGCCGACGCGCTGCACCACAGCGGCACCGGCAGCGCCACCCGCGTGGCGCGCAGCCTGGTGCTGGTCGATCCGCCGAGCATCGACCGCGGCGAGGTTACCGACAAGGGCTCCATCAACCAGCGCGCAGTGCTGGCGCAACGCGACGCGCTCGTCGAGCACCTCTATGCCGGCGGCGCGGGCGTGATCCTGCCGCGCGGCTGAACCTGCAAGGACGCACCCCATGAACATCCACGGACACGCAGCGATCGTCACCGGCGGGGCCTCGGGCCTGGGCGCGCAGACCGCGCGCGAACTCGCGCGGCGCGGCGCCAGGGTCGCGGTGCTCGACCGCAACGGCGCCGGCGCGCAAGCGGTAGCCGCCGAGATCGGCGGCTACGGGCAGGCGCTGGGCATCGAGTGCGACATCACGTCGAGCCAGAGCGTGATCGCGGCGCTGAACACCGCGCGCGCCGCCCACGGCCCCGCACGGCTGCTGATGAACATCGCCGGCATCGGCACCGCAAGGCGCCTGATCGGCAAGGACGGCACGCCGATGCCGCTCGAGGACTTCAAGCGCGTGATCGACGTCAACCTGGTCGGCACCTTCAACATGACGCGGCTGGCGGTCGCCGAGATGGTGACGCTGGAGCCGCTGGCCGACGGCGAACGCGGCGTGGTCGTCAACACCGCGTCGGTCGCGGCCTACGACGGCCAGGTCGGGCAGGAAGCGTACGCGGCGTCCAAGGGCGGCATCGTCTCGCTGACGCTGCCGCTGGCGCGCGACCTGGCGCAGTTCGGCGTGCGCGTCGTCACGATCGCGCCGGGCCTGTTCCTGACGCCGCTGATGGCCGAGCTGCCGCAAGCGGTGCAGGAGTCACTCGCCGCGAGCATCCCGTTCCCGAAGCGGCTGGGCAAACCCGAGGAGTTCGCGCAGCTGTGCACCGCTATCGTCGAGAACCTGGCGCTCAACGGCGAAGTGATCCGCCTCGATGGCGCGTTGCGCATGGCGCCGCGCTGACCGCCCGCCGCCGCGCACGGTGCCGCACCGAACCGCCCACGCCCCTCGCCCGCCATGCCGCGAACGACCACGCACACGATCCACGTCGCCTTCGGCGATTGCGACCCCGCCGGCATCGTCTACTTCCCGAACTTCTCGCGCTGGATGGACACCGCCTCGCTCGCGTTCTTCATGCAGTGCGGCGTGCCGCCGTGGCGCGAACTCGAGAAGACGCGCGGCATCGTCGGCACACCGCTGCTCGAGATCCACACCCAGTTCCTGAAGTCGGCCACCTACGGCGAGACGCTGACGGTGACGACGCACGTCGAGGAGTGGCGCGCCAAGGTGGTGGTGCAGATGCACCGCATCACCCGCGCGCGCGCCGACGGCGGCGAAGACCTGATCTGCGAGGGCCGCGAGGTGCGCGCCTTCGTCCGGCGCGACGCGCAGGACGGCGACCGCCTTCGCGCGATGCCGGTGCCCGAGGACATCCGCCAGCTGTGCAGCTGAACCAGCGCCCCGACCCGATCCCTGCCCACCGAACCCCGAAGGAGACCTGCATGAGAAAACCCCGCGCCCTCGTGGCCGCCATCGCCGCCCTGCTCGGCGCCACGTTCGCCGCCGGCAGCGCGCTGGCCGACATCACCATCGGCGTGAGCATTCCGCTGACCGGGCCGACCTCGGCGCTGGGCATCCCGAGCAAGAACGGGATCGAGCTGTGGCCCAAGACGGTGGCCGGCGAGAAGCTGCACGTCATCATCCTCGACGACGCCACCGACCCGACCCTGGGCGTGAAGAACGCGCGCCGCTTCGTCACCGAAGACAAGGTCGATCTGATCCTGGGCTCGGCGGCCACGCCGATCGCGATCGCGATGTCCGACGTCGCCGCCGAAGCGCACACGGTGCAGCTCACGCTGTCGCCGATCGTGCTGCCCGAAGGCAAGGGCGCGTGGTCGTTCCGGCTGCCGCAGTCGACCGCGGTGATGGCCGCGCCGATCGTCGCGCACTGGAAGAAGATCGGCGTCAAGACCTTCGGCTTCCTCGGCTACTCCGACGCCTACGGCGAGAGCTGGCTCAAGGACATCAGCGCGCAGGCCGAGAAGGCGGGTATCAAGAGCGTCGACGTCGAGCGCTTCGCGCGCGCCGACACCAGCGTCACCGGCCAGGCGCTCAAGCTCGTGGCGGCCAACCCCGACGCGATCCTGGTGGTCGCCTCGGGCAGCGGCGCGGCGATGCCGCACCGCGGCCTGGTCGAGCGCGGCTACGCGCGCTCGAAGATCTACCAGACCCACGGCGCCGCCTCGCTCGACCTGATCCGCGTCGGCGGCAAGGACGTCGAAGGCTCCTACATCGTCTCCGGCCCGGCGGTGGTGGCCGACCTGCTGCCCGACAGCAACCCGAGCAAGGCGCTGGGCATGAGGTTCATTGCCGAGTACGACAAGGCCTACGGGCCACACAGCGCCAACCAGTTCGCGGCGCACGTGTTCGACGCCTACCTGGTGCTGCAGCGCATCGTCCCCGAGGCGCTGAAGAAGGCCAAGCCGGGCACCCCGGAGTTCCGCGCCGCACTGAAGGAAGCGCTCGAGACCGTCGGCCCGATCCCGGTCTCGCAAGGCGTGCTGCACTACACCGCCACCGACCACTTCGGCTACCCGGCCGACACCGGCGTGCTGCTGACCATTGCCAACGGCGCATGGAAGCTGGTGCCCAACCCGTGATGCCGGCCACGGCGTCGGCCTGACGACGGCGGCTGGCCCCAGCGACATTGCCGATGGACTTCTCGATCGCCGCCATCCTGACGCTCGACGGCGCCACCAACGGCGCCGTCTACGCGCTGCTCGGGCTGGCCATCGTGCTGGTGTTCGCGGTCACGCGCGTGATCTTCATCCCGCAGGGCGAGTTCGTCGCCTTCGGGGCACTCACGCTGGCGCTGCTGCAACTCGGCAAGGTGCCCGGCACGGTGTGGCTGCTGCTGGCGCTGGCGCTGCTCGCCACCGCGCTCGACGCGCGCGCGGCGCTGGCGCGCGGCCTGCCGCGCGCGCAGGTGCTGCGCGCGGCGGCCCGTGCACTCGTGGTGCCCGCGCTCGTGGTCGCACTCACCTGGTGGGCGGCGCCGCTGAAGCTGCCGTTGCTGCTGCAAAGCCTGCTGACGCTGGCGATCGTCACGCCGCTGGGCCCGCTGGTGTACCGGCTGGCCTACCAGAAGCTCGCCGATGCCACCGTGCTGGTGCTGCTGATCGTCTCGGTCGGCGTGCACTTCGTGCTGACCGGCCTCGGGCTGGTGTTCTTCGGCGCCGAAGGCTTTCGCAACCCGAGCTTCTGGGGCGCGCGCTTTTCGGCCGGCGCGATCAGCGTGTCGGGGCAGACGCTGATCATCCTGATGGTGTGCGTGGCGCTGATGGTCGCGCTCTACCTGTTCTTCGAGCGCACCTTGCGCGGCAAGGCGCTGCGAGCCACCGCGGTGCACCGCCTGGGCGCGCGCCTGATGGGCATCTCGACCACCGGCGCCGGGCGCCTGAGCTTCGGCCTGGCCGCGTTCATCGGCGCGCTGTCGGGCCTGCTGATCGGGCCCACGACCACGCTGTTCTACGACTCGGGTTTCCTGATCGGCCTGAAGGGCTTCGTCGCCGCGATCTTCGGTGGCCTGGCGAGCTACCCGGGCGCCGCGCTGGGCGCACTGTTCGTCGGCCTGATCGAGAGCTTCAGCTCGTTCTACGCCAGCGCCTTCAAGGAGGTGATCGTGTTCACGCTGATCCTCCCGGTGCTGCTGTGGCGCTCGTTCCAGCACGGCCACCAGGACGAAGAAGAGTGACGCCATGAGACGGTGGTTCCTGATCGCCTTCGTCATCGGTCTGGCGCTGCTGCCGCAGCTGCCGGTGCCGGAGTTCTGGATCACGCAGGCCAACTACATCGGCCTGTACACGCTGGTCGTGATCGGCCTGGTGCTGCTCACCGGCGTGGCCGGGCTGACCTCGTTCGGCCAGGCGGCGTTCGTCGGGCTGGGCGCCTACACCGCGGCGTACCTGACGCTCACCCAGGGCGTCTCGCCGTGGCTCACGGTGTGGATCGGCCTGGCGCTGACCTTCGTCGCGGCCCTGATCCTGGGCTGGATCACGTTGCGCATGTCCGGCCACTACCTGCCGCTGGCGACGATCGCGTGGGGCCTGAGCCTGTACTACCTGCTCGGCAACGTCGACGGCCTGGGCAAGTACGACGGCCTGCTGGGCGTGCCGGCGCTGCGCTTCTTCGGCATCGAGCTCAACACCGGGCGCAGCTTCTACTACCTGCTGTGGGCGATCGTGGTGCTGGCCGCGCTCGCCGCGTCGAACCTGCTCGACTCGCGCACCGGGCGCGCGATGCGCGCGGTCAAGGGCGGCACGACGCTGGCCGAGGCGATGGGCGTGGACACCTTTCGCACCAAGGTCACCGCGTTCGTGCTCGCGGCCTTGCTGGCGAGCATCTCGGGCTGGCTGTTCGCGCACTTCCAGCGCACCGTGAACCCGTCGCCGTTCGGCCTGAACATGGGCATCGAGTACCTGTTCATGGCCGTGCTCGGTGGCGTCGGCCACGTGTGGGGCGCGCTGATGGGCGCCGGCGTCGTCGTGATCCTGAAAGACCAGTTGCAGGTCTGGCTGCCGCGGCTGCTCGGCGGCAGCGGCAACTACGAGGTCATCGTGTTCGGCATCGTGCTCGTGCTGGTGCTGCAGTACGCGCGCGACGGCCTGTGGGCGTTCATCGAGGCGCGCCTGCCGCGCCTGCAGCGCCGGGTCGATTGGGCCGATGCGGCCGCGCTGCCCGGGCGCGCGCGCGCGCCGCACGGCGAGGTCGTGCTCGACGTGGCCGCGGTGCGCAAGGAGTTCGGCGGGCTGGTCGCCGTCAAGGACGTGAGCTTCCAGGTTCGCGCCGGCGAGATCCTCGGCCTGATCGGGCCGAACGGCGCCGGCAAGTCGACCCTGTTCAACCTCGTCACCGGCGTGCTGCCGGCCAGCGGCGGCGCGGTGCGGCTGCGCGGCGAGCGCATCGACGGCCTGGCCTCGCGCGAGATCGCCCGGCGCGGCGTGGCGCGCACGTTCCAGCACGTGAAGATGATCGCCGGCATGACGGTGCTCGACAACGTCGCGCTGGGTGGCCACCTGCGCGGCGGGTGCGGCGTGGCCGCGGCGATGCTGCGCCTTGACCGCGCCGAGGAACGCCGGTTGTTCAGGGAAGCCGAGGCACAGCTGCGCCGCATCGGCATGGCCGAGCGCATGCACGAGCCCGCCGGCAACCTCGCGCTCGGCCCGCAGCGGCTGATGGAGATCGCCCGTGCCCTGTGCGCCGACCCGACGCTGCTGCTGCTCGACGAGCCCGCCGCGGGCTTGCGCCTGAAAGAAAAGCAGGCGCTCGCCGATGTGCTGCGCCAGTTGCGCGACGAGGGCCTGAGCATCCTGCTCGTCGAGCACGACATGGACCTGGTGATGGGCCTGGTCGACCGCATCGTCGTGATGGAGTTCGGCACCCGGCTGCTCGAAGGCACCCGCGAAGAAGTGCAGGCGAGCCCGGCGGTGCGCGCGGCGTACCTGGGTACGGAGCATTGATCGGTCATGAGTGCTCGCGCGTCCCCTCTTCTGGCCACCAAGGCACAAAGGCGCCAAGAAATGCGAAGGCCAGGTTTTCGTCTGATTTCCTTTGCGCCTTTGTGCCTTTGTGGCGAAGGCGCCGCGCACACCACCGAGACGTCATGACCCTCCTCGACGTCAAAGACCTGCACGCCGGCTACGGCCGCGCCGAGGTGTTGCACGGCTTGAACCTGCACGCGAAGGCCGGCAGCGTGGTCACCGTGATCGGCCCGAACGGCGCCGGCAAGTCGACGCTGCTGAACGCGCTGATGGGCGTGCTGCCCTCGCGCGGCGCGATCGACTACCGCGGCCGCCCGATCGCGCGCGAGACGCTCGAAGAGCGCGTGATGCTGGGCATCGCGCTGGTGCCCGAGACGCGCGCGCTGTTCGGCACGATGGCGGTCGAGGACAACCTGCGCCTGGGCGCGTACCGCCAGGTGCGCCTGGGCCAGCGCGACAGCCGCGCCGCGCTGGAGCAGGTCTACGCGCTCTTTCCACGGCTGCAGGAGCGGCGCGCGCAGCTCGCCGGCACGCTCTCGGGCGGCGAGCGCCAGATGCTCGCGATCGGCCGCGCGCTGATGAGCCGGCCGGCGCTGCTGATGCTCGACGAACCCAGCCTGGGGCTGGCGCCGCTGGTGGTGAAGGAGATCTTCCGCACCATCGACGGCCTGCGCGCCACCGGTGTGACGATCCTGCTGGTCGAGCAGAACGCGCGTGCCGCGCTCGAAGTGGCCGACCACGGCTATGTGCTCGAGATGGGCGAGATCGCGCTCGAGGGCCCGGCGCGCGAACTGGCACAGGACCCGCGCGTGATCGACACCTACCTCGGGGTCGCCCGCAACAGCGCGGCCGAGCGATGACGACCGCCAGGCCGGCTGCCAAGCCGGTTGCCAAGCCAGCCACCGGAGCGCTCGACCAGTCGCGCCTGACCCATCTCGTGGGCTATGCCGCGAGCCGCGCGGCGATCGCGCTGCGGCGCGTGTTCGCGCACCACTTCGCGCCGCTCGACCTGAAGGTGGTCGAGTTCTCGGTGCTGATGCTGGTGGCCGCCAACCCCGAGGTCAACCAGAAGCAGCTCGGCGCCACGCTCGACCTGTCGGCGCCGAACCTGGCCGTCACGCTCGACCGCATGGTCGAGCGCGGCTGGGTCGAACGTGTGCGCGGCACGCGCGACCGGCGCGCGATGCACATCCACCTCACCGCCGCCGGCCGCGAGCTGGTGCGCCGCTGCGAGAAGATCGCCGCGACGATGGAAGCGCCGGCGCTGCAGAGGCTGTCGGCCGCCGAGCGCGCGCTGCTGATCGAGCTGCTGATGAAGGTCGCGGCGGGCGCGCCGGCCCGGGCGCGGTAACTCAGCGTCAGAGCAGCGTCTTCAGCGCCGTGTTGGGGTCGCACGCGACCGCCGGCGCCGGGCTGCGCCCCGCTTCCAGCAGCTTGCGCGCGGCCAGGTGATCGAGCGGCGCGTTGACGCTCTCCACGCACACCAGTTGCGCGCCGACGTAGTGCAGGACCGAGAAGCTCGCCGCGGTGGCGCCCGGGCGGCGATGGCGCGAGCCGTCGGCCGGCATCAGGCCCGCCATCTGCAGGCGCAGCGCACCTTGCTCGGACCAGAACCACGGCAGCGCCGCGTAGGGTTCTTCGCGGCCGAGCAGCGTGGCCAGCGCGGTGCGGGCCTGGTCGTTGGCGTTCTGCACCGATTCGAGCCGCAGCCGCCGCCCGCCCGACGCCTGGGCCACGCTGGCGCAGTCGCCGAGCGCGAGGATCGCGGGGTCGCTGCTGCGCAGGCAGGCGTCGACGGCGATGCCGTTGTCGCAGTCCAGTCCGGCATCGCTGGCCAGCGCGTGCTCGGGCGCGGCGCCGATGCCCAGCACCAGCAGCTCGACCGGCTCGCGCCGGCCATCGACCGTGAGCGCCGCGAGCCGATCGCCTTCGACCTCGAAGCCGCCCGCGGCCACGCCCAGGCGCACGTCGATGCCGCTCGCGCGGTGCACCTGCAGCACGTGCTCGGCCAGCTCGGGCGAGACCGAGCGCGTCAGCAGCCGGGGGGCGGCCTCCAGCACCGTCACCGCCTTGCCGAGCACGCGCGCGGTGGCCGCGACCTCCAGGCCGATGAAGCCGCCGCCGAGCACGGTGACCCGCTGCGCCGCATCGAGCAGCGCGCGCAGCCGCAGCGCATCGGCGGCACCGCGCAGCGCCGCGACGTTCACGAGCCCATCGGGCACATGCGCCAGACCGCGCGCGCGCCCACCGGTGGCCAGCACGAGCCGCTCGTAGCCGAGCTCGCGACCCGAGCGCAGGCGCAGCACACGGCGCGCACGATCGATCGCAACCGCCGGGTCGGCGCGGTGCAGCGTGATGCCGGCCTCGGCGTACCAGGCCGGCGCGCGGTGCGGTTGAATGACCTCCTGCGCGCTCTTCAGGAACGACTTGGACAGCGGCGGGCGCTGGTACGGCAGCTCGGCCTCGGCGCACACCAGGTGCACGCGCGCGCCCAGCCCGGCCGCCGCGAGGCCGGCACACAACTGCGCGCCGGCATGGCCGCCGCCGACGATGACGATGGCGTCGGTCATGGGGTCACGGCTTTCGTTGCGGCCTGCGCGCGATCCGCATGCATCGGGCAGGCGCCCGCAGGCGCTCGCAGCGCGGGGTCGAGGTCGTCTTGATGGCTGAACAGGATGTCGGGCATGCGCGATTGTCGTTGTGGGTGGTGCCGATCATGCGGCGGTGACGCGCCGCGACGGTCATGAGAGCGCCGCTGCAGGGTGGAGGGCGGGCGCGGTCTTTTGCCGCCAAGGCACGAAGGCGCCAAGAGATCGAGGCACAGCAACAAGAGCGAAGACAAACAAACGCCGCCAAGAAGCGTTGCTCTTCCTTGCTTCCGTTGCGTCTTTGTGCCTTGGCGGCAAAAGGAGGCATCACCCGCCACCCCCCGCCCGAACGAAGCGCTCCAGCGTGCGCTGCATCAGGATCATCAACCCGCCAACGCCGCCGCACCGACCCGCGCACACACCGCGCGCGTCACCTGCTCGGTGGTGGCGGTGCCGCCGAGGTCGCGGGTGTGCAGCGCGGCGTCGGCGGTGACGTGCTCGATCGCCTGCATCACGCGCTGCGCGGCCTGGGCCTCGCCGAGGTGCTCGAGCAGCATCACGATCGACCAGAAGGTGCCGATCGGATTGGCCCAGCCCTTGCCCATGATGTCGAACGCCGAGCCGTGGATCGGCTCGAACATCGACGGGTAGCGGCGCTCGGGGTCGAGGTTGGCGGTGGGCGCGATGCCCAGGCTGCCGGCGAGCGCGGCGGCCAGGTCGCTGAGGATGTCGGCGTGCAGGTTGGTCGCTACCAGCGTGTCGAGCGTGGCCGGGCGGTTGACCATGCGCGCGGTGCAGGCGTCGACCAGTTCCTTGTCCCAGGCGACGTCGGGGAACTCGGCCGCGACCTGCAGCGCGATCTCGTCCCACATCACCATCGCGTGGCGCTGCGCGTTGCTCTTGGTGACGACCGTGAGCCGCTTGCGCGGCCGCGATTGGGCGAGCCCGAACGCGAACCGCATGATGCGCTGCACGCCGGCGCGGGTCATCATCGACACGTCGGTGGCGGCCTCGATCGGCTGGCCCGGGTGCACGCGCCCGCCCACGCCCGAATACTCGCCTTCGGAGTTCTCGCGCACGATGACCCAGTCCAGATCGAGCGGGCCGCAGCGCTTGAGCGGGCCGTCGATGCCCGGCAGGATGCGGGTCGGGCGCACGTTGGCGTACTGGTCGAAGCCCTGGCAGATCTTCAGGCGCAGGCCCCACAGCGTGATGTGGTCGGGGATGTGCGGGTCGCCGGCCGAGCCGAACAGGATCGCGTCCATCGCCCGCAGCGCGTCCAGGCCGTCGGCCGGCATCATCGCGCCGTGCGCGCGGTAGTGGTCGCCGCCCCAGTCGAAGCGCTCGAACTCGAAGCGCAGCGCGCCGTGCGCCGCGGCCAGCGCTTCGAGCAACTCGCGGCCGGCGGGGATCACTTCCTTGCCGATGCCGTCGCCGGGGATCAATGCAATGCGATAGGTCTTCATGGTGGGTTTGCGTCGCGTGACCGCGAGCGCTGCAATCTAGGGAGAGGGGTTTCGGGGCTCCGAGGCGTGAACTATCTTTGATCATAAGGAAGCCCACCGACAGCGCGAGGCGGGCCTCCTCGAAGCGGCGGCACCGGGCCGTCGCCACACACGAGTCACTCACCCTGACGACGTTCGGGTGCATGTGCGGGTTCGCACGACCGTGACCGTTCAGCCAGGAGCAACGCCATGAGTACCCCTTCGAAACCCGCCCGTTCGCATGTTTCCCGGCCGGCCACCGTGGCCCTTGCCGTGCTGATGGCCGCCGTGGCCGCGCTCGGCATCAACGCGGTGCATCACAAGTCGGCGCATGCGGTGCATGCACCCGTGGCCGTCATGTCGGCGAAGCTGCCCGATGTTCCGGGGGCCGCACCGGCAGACGCGTCGTCACCCCGCTCGGACCCGTCGGTCCCGTCCGCCGGCGATGCCTTGAGGGGCCAGACGCTGCCCGACTCCGACCAGCAGCCGGTAGCGTTCTGACCGCCTCCAAGGGTCAAGCACAGCAAAGTGGCCGAGCCACATTGGCTTGAGTCCACCCGCGGGCACGCGCCTCAGCCCCACACCTCCTGCGCCACCTCGACCACCAGGCGCAGCTTGTCGCGCTGCGCCTGCACCGCGATGTTGTTGCCGTGCACGGTGCTCGAGAAGCCGCATTGCGGGCTCAGGCACAGCTGCTCCAGCGGTGCGAACTTGGAGGCCTCGTCGATGCGGCGCTTGAGCGCGTCCTTGCTTTCCATCTCGCCGAACTTGGTGGTCACGAGGCCGAGCACGACGATCTTGCCTTTGGGCAGGAAGCGCAGCGGGCGGAAGTCTCCGGAGCGCGCGTCGTCGTACTCCATGAAGTAGGCGTCCAGGTTCATCTCGGCCAGCAGCGCCTCGGCCACCGGCTCGTAGTTGCCGGCCGCCGCGTGCGTGCTCTTGAAGTTGCCGCGGCACAGGTGCATCGCCAGCGTCATGCCGGCGGGCTTTTGCGCGACCACCTTGTTGATGAACTTGGCGTAGCGGTGCGGCAGCTCGTTCGGGTCGTCGCCGCGGCTGCGCGCGGCTTCGCGCATCTTCTCGTCGCACAGGTAGGCCATGTTGGTGTCGTCCATCTGCACGTAGGTGCAGCCGGCCGCCGCGAGCGAGCGCAGCTCGTCGCCATAGGCCTGCGCCACGTCGTCGTAGAACGCGGGCTCGAGCTCGGGGTAGTGCTCGCGGCTGATGCCGGCGCGCCCGCCGCGAAAGTGCAGCATCGTCGGTGACGGGATCGTGACCTTCGGCGTGAGCCCGTTGCCGAGCGCGTCGACCTGGCCCTTCAGGTACTCGAAGTCGGCGCGCTGGATGTCCTTGACGTGCCGCACCTTGCCGGTCACGCGCATCACCGGCGGCGCCAGTTCCTCGGTGCCGTCGGGCTTGACGACGGTGACAGGGATGTCGGTCTTGACGCCGCCGAGCTGCTCCAGAAAGTCGATGTGGAAGTAGGTGCGACGGAACTCGCCGTCGGTGATGCTTTGCAGCCCGACATCGCGCTGGAACTTGACGATCTCGGCGATCGCCCGGTCTTCGACCACGCGCAACTGCTCGGCGGTGATCTCGCCGTTGGCGCGTTGCGCGCGCGCATCGAGCAGGAACTTCGGGCGCAGGAAACTGCCGACATGGTCGGCTCGAAACGGCGGGGTGTTGCGGTGGGTCATCGGTGCCTCCGGCAGTGGGGTGGATGCGATGGTAAGGCTCGCAAGCGCCGGCGCGCCGGATTCCATGAGCCCGTAACGAGCCGGCCGCGACCGGTGCGAGAGCGGTCGTTCGACGCAGCCGGCGTGGCGAATGCGGGTTGTGCGCAATGGACATTCGCGCGCTGCACGGCACCATCGACGATCGCTCCCGCACCGCAGCGACTTCGCTACATTTACGCTCGCTCGCACAGGCCCATCCCGCCGCGCGCGTCTCGCTTCCTGCATCGCTTGCCTCGCCCTCGGCCGTCATCAACGGAGACCCCATGACCTCGAAACGCCACGTTCTGAAGATCGCGCTCGGCCTCGTCGCCGCCGCGAGCGCCGCCGCCACGTTCGCGGCCGACACCGGGCCGATCAAGATCGGCCTGATCCTGCCGATGACCGGGCAGTCGGCCTCCACCGGCCGGCAGATCGACGCCGCGGTCAAGCTCTGGATGGCGCAGCACGGCGACAAGATCGGCGGGCGCAAGGTCGAGGTCATCCTGAAGGACGACGGCGCCGTGCCCGACGCCACCAAGCGCCTGGCGCAGGAGCTGGTGGTCAACGACAAGGTCACGGTGCTGGCCGGTTTCGGCATCACGCCCAGCGCACTGGCGACCGCGCCGATCGCCACCCAGAGCAAGACGCCGATGGTCGTGATGGCCGCGGCCACCTCGAGCATCACCGACGCCTCGCCGTTCATTGTGCGCACCAGCTTCACGCTGCCGCAGGTCACGGTCGGCATTGCCGACTGGGCCGCGAAGAACAAGATCAGACGAGCGGTGACGCTGGTGGCCGACTACGGGCCGGGCTTCGACGCCGAGAAGTTCTTCGACAGCCAGTTCCGCCTGGACGGCGGCAAGATCCTCGACAAGCTGCGCACGCCGCTGAAGTCGCCCGACTTCGCGCCGGTGCTGCAAAAGGTGCTCGACGACAAGCCCGACGCGCTGTTCGTGTTCCTGCCCTCGGGCCAGGGCGCGTCGTTCATGAAGCAGTTCGCCGAGCGCGGCCTGGACAAGAGCGGCATCCGCCTGATCGCCACCGGCGACGTGACCGACGACGACCAGCTCAACGACATGGGCGACGTGGCGCTGGGCATCGTCACCTCGCACCACTACTCGGCCGCGCACCCGTCGGCGGCGAACAAGAAGTTCGTCGCCGCGTTCGAGGCCGCCAACAAGGGCATGCGCCCGAACTTCATGGCGGTGGGCGGCTACGACGGCATGCGCGTGATCTACAAGGCCCTCGAAGCCACCAAGGGCGCGGGCGGCCAGGCGATGCTCGACGCGATGAAGGGCCAGATCTTCGAGAGCCCGCGCGGCCCGGTGCTGATCGACGCGCAAACCCGCGACATCGTGCAGGACGTGTACATCCGCAAGGTCGAACGCGTGCCCTCGATGGGCAACCAGCTCTACAACGTCGAGTTCGACGTCATCAAGGCGGTGAAGGACCCGGGCAAGACGAAGTGAGGTCGGCGCGGTGCGCGCCCTCACCCAACCCTCTCCCAGGGGGAGAGGGAGCCGGAATGGTTCCCGCTCGCAGACGCAGAGGGAGCTGGCGTTGTTCCCTCTTCCTCTGGGAGAGGGCTAGGGTGAGGGCCGCATGCTGACCCTGCTGTTCGACGGCGTCTCCTACGGCATGCTGCTGTTCGTGCTGGCGGTGGGCCTGTCGGTGACGCTGGGCCTGATGAACTTCATCAACCTGGCGCACGGCGCGTTCGCGATGGCCGGCGGCTACATCACGGTGCTGCTGATGGGCCGGCTCGGCGTGCCGTTCCTGGCCTGCCTGCCACTGGCGTTCCTCGGCGCGGCGCTGCTCGGCGCGGCGCTCGAGCCGCTGCTGTACCGGCGCATGTACGCCAAGCCGCACCTCGACCAGGTGCTGTTCTCGATCGGCCTGGTGTTCATGGCCGTCACCGCGGTCGACTACTTCGTCGGCTCGATGCAGCAGAACATCCAGTTGCCGCCGTGGCTCGAAGGCCGCTTCGACATCTCATGGGTCGGCATCGGCAAGTACCGGCTGTTCATCGTCGGCGTGTGCGGCGCCCTCACGCTGGCGCTGCAATGGGTGTTGTCGCGCACCCGCTTCGGGGCTCGGTTGCGCGCCTCGGTCGACGACCCGCGCGTGGCCGGCGGCCTGGGGCTGAACGTGAACCGGATCTTCCTGCTGACCTTCGCGGTCGGCTCGGGCCTGGCCGGCCTGGGCGGTGCGCTCGGCGCCGAAGTGCTCGGACTGGACCCGAGCTTTCCGCTCAAGTACATGATCTATTTCCTGATCGTGGTCTCGGTCGGCGGCACGACCACGATCACCGGCCCGCTGCTGGCCGCACTGCTGCTGGGCATCGCCGACGTCGCCGGCAAGTACTACGTGCCCAAGCTCGGCGCGTTCATCGTCTACACGCTGATGATCGTGATCCTGACGCTGCGCCCGCAGGGACTCTTCGCTCGGGCGGGGGGTGGCAGGTGAAGCCTACTTTTGCCACGAAGGCACAAAGACGCCAAGAAGACCAGCAAGGGCAACGTTTCCCGGCGACATTCGCTTGGCTTCGTCCTCCTCTTTGCACCTCTATTTCTTGGCGCCTTTGTGCCTTCGTGGCAAAAGACCGCGTGCCCAACAGCCACCCTGCACAGGTGCTCTCATGACCGCCGCCAGCGGCCTGGAAGCGAGCCACCGGTGGCGTTGGTGGGAAGGCGCGCTGCTGCTCGCGCTGGCGCTGTCGTGGGCGCTGCTGCCCACGCAGGCGCTGCTGCTCAACGAGATCGCGATCCTGGCGCTGTTCGCGGTCTCGCTCGACCTGATCCTGGGCTACGCCGGCATCGTCTCGCTCGGCCACGCGGCGTTCTTCGGCTTCGGTGCGTACGCGGCGGCGCTGTTCGCCAAGCTCGTGATGCCCGACCCGACGCTCGGCCTGGCGGTGGCGGTGGCGCTCAGCGCCGCGCTCGGCGCGGTGTGCAGCCTGCTGATCCTGCGCGGCTCCGACCTGACGCGGCTGATGGTCACGCTTGGCGTCGCCTCGATCCTGTACGAGCTGGCCAACCAGCTCGACTGGCTCACCGGCGGCGCCGACGGCCTGCAAGGCGTGGTGATGGGCCCGCTCGTCACGCCGTTCGGCCGCTTCGACTTCGACCTGTACGGCCGCACCGCGTACGCCTACTCGCTGGCGGTGCTGGTGGTGGGCCTGCTCGTCGCGCGCCGGCTCGTGCACTCGCCGTTCGGCGTGTCGCTGCAGGCGCTGCGCGACAACCGGCTGCGCGCGTCGAGCATCGGCCTGGGGGTGAACGCGCGGCTGATCGCCGTCTACACCGTGGCCGCGGCCCTCGCCGGCGCGGCCGGCGCGCTGCTGGCGCAGACCAGCGGCTTCGCGTCGCTCGACGTGTTCGACTTCCACCGCAGCGCCGAGGTGCTGCTGGTGCTGGTGATCGGCGGCACCGGCTACCTGTACGGCGGCATCTTCGGCGCGATCGTGTTCAAGCTGCTGCACGACGTGGTCTCGGCGTGGACGCCGCAGTACTGGAACTTCTGGCTCGGCCTGTTCCTCGTCGTGCTGATGCTGGTGGGCCGCGAGAAGCTGCTGCGGCCGTGGGCCGGGTGGCGCCGGCCATGACCACCGTGCTCGAAACCCGTGGCCTGCTCAAGCGCTTCGGCGGCATCACGCCGACCGACCACGTGTCGATCCAGCTCGAGCGCGGCGCACGGCGTGCGCTGATCGGCCCGAACGGCGCCGGCAAGACGACGCTGATCAACCTGCTCACCGGCGTGCTCGAGCCCAGCGCCGGCACGATCTGGCTCGACGGCGTCGACATCACCCGGCTCGCGCCGCACCAGCGCGTGCGCCGTGGCATCGTGCGCACGTTCCAGATCAACCAGCTGTTCGGTGAGCTCACGCCGCTGCAGTCGCTCGCGCTGGCGGTCTCGGCCCGCCTGGGCATCAGCGCCCGGTGGTGGCGGCCGCTGGGCAGCGACGCGCGCGTGGCGCCGCTGTGCGACGCGCTGCTGGCGCAGTTCCACCTCGACGAGGTGATGCACCGGCAGGTCCGGCACCTGGCCTACGGCAAGCGCCGCCTGCTCGAGATCGCCACCGCGCTGGCCTGCCAGCCGCGCGTGCTGCTGCTCGACGAGCCGGTGGCCGGCGTGCCCGAAGGCGAGCGGCAAGAGATCTTCGACATCGTCGGCGCGCTGCCGGTCGACGTGTCGGTGCTGCTGATCGACCACGACATGGACCTGGTGTTCAACTTCGCGACCAGCGTCACGGTGCTCGTCAACGGCGCGGTGTTCGCGCAGGGCTCGGTGCAGGCGATCGCCGACGATCCGCGCGTCAAGGCGGTCTACCTCGGCGAAGGCACCGACGCCGCCGAGCCCGCCCATGGCTGAGCCGCTGCTGAAGGTCGACGACCTGCGCGCCGGCTACGCCGAGGCGGTCGTCGTGCAGGGCGTGAGCCTGGTGCTCGAGCCCGGCCAGTCGCTCGCGCTGCTCGGTCGCAACGGCACCGGCAAGACCACGCTGCTGAACACGCTGGTGGGCGTGACGCGCCGCCACGGCGGGCGCATCACGCTGGCCGGGCAAGACATCACGTCGATGCCACCGCACCGGCGCGCCACCGCCGGCATCGGCTGGGTGCCGCAGGAGCGCAACATCTTCAAGTCGCTGACCGTGCTCGAGAACCTGACCGCGGTGGCGCGCCCGGGGCCGTGGACGGTGGCGCGCGTCTGCGAGATGTTCCCGCGCCTGCGCGAACGCCAGACCAACCTGGGCAACCAGCTCTCGGGCGGCGAACAGCAGATGCTCGCGGTCGCGCGTGCGCTGGTGCTGAACCCGAAGCTGCTGCTGCTCGACGAGCCGCTCGAAGGGCTGGCGCCGATCCTCGTCGAAGAACTGCTGCGCGCGATCGCGCGCGTCGTCCGCGACGAGGGCATGAGCGCGATCATCGTCGAGCAGAACCCGCGCCTGATCCTGCCGATCACGCAGCGCGTGGTCGTGCTCGACCGCGGCACGGTTGTGCATGAAGGGGCGAGTGCGGGACTGCTCGTCGACCGCGAACGGCTCGATCGGTGGCTGGGGGTGGCCGCGCACTGAAGGTGCGGCGGTGCGTGGGCGCCTGACGGGCGCTCGTTGGCCAAGGAGTGCTCGTTGGTGTTCGTGGCCGGCGATGGCGGTGCGGGCGACGCGGCCCGGTGACGCGCCCCCACTGGCGCGCGGCGGCCTGACCACACCACAACCCGGTTCGGCCGCTGCGCCGTGCAAGTGCGATGAAGTAGGCTCGGCGCGTCGAACCGAATGCGAATGCAGGGAGAAGCGTGTGGCGAGCAAGGCACCTGGATTCGGCGCATCGCACCTACTCAACGGCATATTCCTGGGAGCCTGCGCGATCACACTGACGGGCTGCGGCACGTTGCACAGCGCTCGGATGTGGTTCCCGAAGGCGTCCGGAATGGATGAAGTAGATCCGCAGTTGTACGTTGAGCCGGCGATGTCTGCCCAGCAGCGACACGAGGTGCAACGACAGATCAACGCCGGTCGCGCCGTGGTTGAAGCCTTTTACGGTGAAATCACCACGAAGCCCTACTTCGTTGCCTGCCTGACGGCCGAGTGCGACGATCGCTTCGGCTCCTACGGCCAGCGAGCGGCTGCCTATGGTGATCTGGCGATCCGACTCTCGGCCAAGGGCTTGTCGGCGCCCGTGATCGCGCATGAGTGGTCTCACGCGGAGCTGTACCACCGCGCCGGTGGCTGGTGGTACGCCCGCAAGATTCCTCGCTGGTTCGATGAAGGAGTCGCGGTCGTGGTCGCCAACGAGCCGCGGCACTCGGAGGCGAACTGGCGCGAAATTGAACGCCACGGGTTGCCGATTCCGAAAATTGACGAACTGACCTCGTTCAGCGACTGGGGTGCCGCCGTCAAGAAGTACGGCGAGACCGCAGGTGATGTGCCCGGCAACTTGCACGTCGTCTACACCACCGCGGGCCATCAAGTGAGGGCATTCTTGTCGTGCGCGGGTCCGACCGGCGTTGCAACCGTGCTGGGTGCCGTGCGTTCCGGAACGACCTTCGACGACGCATACGCAATGGTCACCGAAACGTGCGCACACTGACGAGCACCGGGCGAACCGTCGCGTTGCGGTCCCTGGCTGCTTGTTCGATTGCGAAAGCCACGGACCCGCGCTTCCCACCGCCGCAGCGCCAACCCGGGCCCACCAGCCAAGACGCGTTCACCTCTGCACGGTGACGATGTGCGCCTGAATCTTCGCGTCGACCGGGCCCTCACCGTACCGTTCGGCAAGGGCCGCCGCGCACACCGCCGTCGCCTCGGCCAACCCGACACCGGCGCGCGCCTCGATCTCGCTGCGCAGCGGCGTGCCCTGGCAGTAGGCGATGGCCGCCAGGCGCGCCGATGCGGCGCGGCTGCGCGCGGCCATCGTCTCGAAGCGTGGCGCCGCGGCGAACCCCGCGCTCGCCAGGTCGGCCGCGATCGCCTCGTGGTCGAAGTAGCCGTGCGGCGTGCGCGCCATGAAGCGCGGCGGGTCGGCGGGGTACAGGGCGGCGAGCGCCGCGGTGACGGTGTCGGCGAGCTCGTTGTCCTCGATCCGGTCCCAGACGCTGAACAGCAGCACGCCGCCGCGCCGCAGCACGCGCCGGGCTTCGGAGAACGCGCGGGCCTTGTCGGGGAAGAACATCACGCCGAACTGGCAGGCGACGACGTCGAAGCTCGCGTCGTCGAAGGGCAGGTGCGAGGCGTCGGCCTGCTGCCACCGCACCGGCCGCGGCGTGCCCACCGCAGCGGCGCGATCGAGCATCGGCGGGTTCAGGTCGGTCGCCACCAGCTCGGCGCTGGCGGGCAAGGCCCTGGCCATCGCGCGGGTGACCACACCGGTGCCGGCAGCGGTCTCGAGCACGCGCGTGGGTGCGAGAGCCGCCACGCGGCGCGCGAGATCGGCGGCGTAGGGCTCGAAGATGAGCGGCACGAGGTGACTCTCGTAGAGCTCGGGGATTGAGCCGGCGAAGACGGTGTCGGAACCGGGCCTGTCCATCGGGCGTGTCCTGCAGTTGCACCGGCAACGATCTTAGACGCGGCCCAATGTCACGGCGCACCACACAACCCTCAAGCGACCCCTTGCAGGCGGGCTGCCGCCGGCGCACGCAACGCAGCCGGCGGCGGCCGCGAGTGCCGCGAAGCGCGCCGCACCGACCTGTGAACCGTGCACCCTGCACCGTGCCGCACGCCGCACGCCGCGCGCCGGCGCCAAACCGAGCAGACAGCCCAGAAGGCCTGCGGCGACAAGGCCCGCGCCCGGGCCACCGGCGTCGAGTGGGGGCGGGCGGCCATTGCGTGCAGTGCGCGGTTCAACGCCGACGCTGGCGGGCCCAGTAAACGAATTCGTCTTCGTGGTGCTCGATGTCGAGTTCGCTCACCCGCACCATCAGCCGCTCTTGCACGTCGGCCACCGCGCGGTTGTAAATGCAAGGACCGATCTCTTCGAGAACGAAGTGCAGCAGCGCAGCGGCCTGGATGTTGCCGATCTTCTCGTCGCGCTCTTCCCTGAAGTAGCGCTCGATCGAGGCCACGGCGGTGGCACGCGCCTCCTTGCTCAGTTGGATGGTCATGGCGTGAGTGCTCGCTGACGTCGAGGTGATTCCGCAAAAAAGACGGCCGATGCTCGATCACGGTACGTCCCCGGGGAA